>JANPDN010000131.1:0-53245 GCA_031431555.1 Rubrivivax sp. | reverse complement strand
GGTGATGAGACGGCGCTGGCAGGACGCGGTGGCGCACCAGGCGCGCGTGGGTCTCGATTCACGCCAGATGGCGCAGTTCGCCGGCACCTGGGCCAACTTCGTCTACATGGCCTCGCAGATCGCGGTGGTCACGATCGGTGTTTATCTTGCGGTCGACGGCAGCATCGGCACCGGCGCGATCGTTGCCGCGTCGATTCTCTGCGGCCGCGCGGTGCAGCCCTTTGCGCAGATCGCACAACTGTTGATGCGCCTGCACCAGTCGCTGGCCAGCCTGCGTGCATTGCAAAAGGTGATGGCCCTGCCGCGCGAACATCCCCCCGGCCAGGTGCGCATGGCGCACGACCGCTTGAGCGGGTCGATCGAATTGCGCGACGTCACTTTCCGCTACCCCGATCAATCGGCGCCGGTGCTCGACAAGGTCTCGATCCAGATCAACGCCGGCGACAAGGTCGCGGTCATCGGGCGTGTCGGTTCGGGCAAGAGCACGCTGGTCAAGCTCATCCTCGGCCTCTTCCAGCCGCAGGACGGCGCCCTCTTTGTCGGCGGGCACGACCTGCGCCAGCTCGACCCCGCCGACCTGCGGCGCAATATCGGCTCGGTCTTGCAGGATGTCTGGCTGACCACCGGCACGCTGCGCCAGAACATCGCGCTCGGCGCCGACGCGCCCGGCGACGAAGAGATCCTGCGCGTGGCGCAGATCGCCGGCGTGCACGAGTTTGCCGCTGCTGGCGCCAAGGGTTACCAGACGCCGATCAGCGAACATGGTGAAGGCCTGTCAGGCGGCCAACGCCAGCAGGTCGGCATCGCACGGGCGATGGTCGGTGCGCCACCGATCTTTCTGTTTGACGAGCCGACCAGCGCGATGGACCCGACCGCCGAACGGCTGCTTTTGCAGCGTCTCAAAGAAGCGACCCAGGGCGCCACCGTCGTGCTCATCACGCACAAACCTTCGATGCTCGAACTTGTCGACAAAGTGATCCTGCTCGACAAGGGCAAGGTCCTGGCGCAAGGCCCGAAAGCGGCGGTGTTGAAGATGGCGGCGGGCCAGGCCGGGCCCGTTGCGGGCAGCGGCGGAGCGGCGACATGAGAGGCAACACGAGCGGCGGCACGGGCGGCAACATCGTCAGCAGCAATGTCAACAGCACCGCAGAACGGCGCAGCGCCGCCGCGTCTCAAGGCAGCGGTCTGCTGATCTCCGAAGCCTCGCGCATCGCCGATATCAGCCGCGCCGCGAACTGGCTCTTGATCGCCATCGCCGCGGCGTTCGTTTCACTCGCGGTCTGGGCGGCGGTGGCCGAAGTCGACACCGTCGCGCAGGCCACCGGCAAGGTCATCCCTTCGGCGCGGGTACAAGTGATGCAGAGCCTCGAAGGTGGTGTCGTGACCGCGATCCATGTCCGTCAAGGCCAGCGCGTCGAAGCCGGTGCGGCGCTGATCGACCTGAGCCCGCTGGCGGCAGAAGGCGACCTGCGTTCACGCCGCCAGCAGGCGCTGGCGCTAGATGCACGGGTGGCGCGCCTGCGTGCCGAAGCCGATGGCGGCGAGCCGGTTTTTACCGCCGAGCAGAGCCGCGACGGCGCGGAGTTTGTGCGCGTCGAGCGCAGTGCGTTCAGCACCCGGCGCATCGAGCAGTCTTCGCAGGCCGCGATGCTGACGGCGCAGACAGCGCAGAAGACGCAAGAGCTTGAAGAAGCGCGGGTGCTGCTGCGCACCTCGCTGCAGACCCTGGCGGCGGCGCGCAGCGAACGTGAGATCGTCGAAAAACTCGTCGCCCAGGGCCTGGAGCCCAAGCTCGAACTGATCCGCCTGGACCGCACGATCGGTGAAGCCGACGGCCGCGCCCAAGGTGCCAAGGTCGCAATCGAACGCCTGACCCAGGGCATCGTCGAAGCGCGCGCGCGGCGTGATGCCCAAGCGCAGTTTTTCAAAGCCGCTGCGCGCGACGAACTCAACCGCGTCATTGGCGAGCTGCGCGCGCTCGAACAAGGCCTGCCGGCGCTGGCCGACCGCTTCGCGCGCACCGCCTTGAAAGCGCCGGTCGCCGGCATCGTCAACCGGGTGCTGGTAACGACGATCGGTGGTGTTGCGCGGCCGGGCGATCCGCTGCTCGAACTCGTGCCCGGCGACGACCAGTTGGTCGTCGAAGCGCTGGTCTCGCCGCGCGATATCGGCTTCATCAGCGTCGGCCAGAAAGCGCGGGTGCGCGTGACCGCATTCGACTATTCGATCTACGGCGCGATGGCAGGCGAAGTCGTGCAGGTCGGCGCCGATGCGTTGACCAATGAACGTGGTGAGGCGTTCTACGTCGTTCGGGTGCAGACGGCGCTGGCGGCGATCACCAACCACGGCAAAAGTCTGCCGATCATCCCCGGCATGCAGACCCAGGTTGATATCGTCACCGGCTCGAAGACGGTTGCCAACTACCTGCTCAAGCCGCTGATCTCGGTGCGCGAAGGGGCGTTTGGCGAGCGCTGAGCGCCCGCCCCGCGTCGCGGTATTGGGGTGTCGCGTAGCATCTCCTCAACGTCCTGACTGGGCGCGCACAAGATGACTCTCGACCCTGCCCTTATCGTCAGTTGGCACGCCCATGTGTATTTCGACGCGTCGAGTCGGCAAGCCGCATGGGCCCTGCGCGAGACTATCGGCACCGAGCTGGTCGGTCGCATCGAGATGGGTCGCTTCCACGAAAAGCCGGTCGGCCCGCATCCGATGTGGAGCTATCAACTCGCCTTCCCCGCGGCGGGTTTTTTGGATGTTGTCGGCTGGCTCGTCCTCAATCACGGCGCGCTGGATGTATTCGTTCATCCCAACACCGGCGACGCATTGCGGGATCATCGCGACTGGGCCGTCTGGCTCGGCCGCTCGCATGTTCTGAACCTGGCGGCGTTGGGCGGCTGACGCGTGGCCTTTGCGCATTCCTGCAGCGGCGCGCGCAGAGTCGGCGCGGGGGCGGCCCGGCTACGCTTCTGGAATTCTTAGGCACTTCGCCGGGCCACCCGCGCACCGACTCTGCGAGCAGCGGTGGCTGCGTTCCAACCCCGAACGCCGGCCGTGCGACCGAGGGATTTTTTCAAGGCCCAGGCCGCCACCGGCCCAGCCGGGATTGGGGTGGCCGGCGCAACGGCGCAAGAATTCCACAACCGAAGCCGGCCACCTCGATCCCGGCCGCGAGCACAAACCCGATCTAGGCGCTGGTGTTGCCCTTGCCGACGCCAGAGATCGCGCGCGATTCCCGCTTGGCGGGCCGCGCCCGGCGACTCACGACAACTTGTCGCATCGCGCCGACCACCCCCGGGCTGGCCCGGATTGCCGCCGCCTGACCGTTGCGTGCATAAACCTAGAGCGTGCGGCTTCATCGCCGTTTCTTAAACCAGAGTGCCGGGCCCGAGCCCGGGTGGAGACACCAACGTCATGGACATGAACCGGAGGCATTTTTTCCGGGTCAGTGGAGCGGGGCTGGTAGGTTCCAGTCTCGTCGCGCTCGGCTTTTCGCCGACGGCCGCATTGGCCGAAGCGCGCAACTTCAAACTGGCTCGGACGACCGAAACCCGCAGCACCTGCCCGTATTGTTCGGTCAGCTGCGGGATGATCATGTACACGCTGGGTGACAGGGCGAAAAACGTCAAGTCGACCATCGTCCACATCGAGGGCGACCCCGACCACCCGGTCAACCGCGGCACCCTGTGCCCCAAGGGCGCCGGCGTGATGGACATGATCCAGTCGGCCAGCCGCGTCAAATACCCGGCGGTGCGCGAGCCCGGCAGCAACGAGTGGAAGCGCATCTCCTGGGACGATGCGCTGAACCGCGTGGCCAAGCACATGAAGGCCGATCGCGACGCCAACCTCGTCAAGACCAACGACAAAGGCACGGTGGTCAACCGCTGGAATTCGACGGCGCTGCTGCTGTCGTCGGCGGCGTCGAATGAATCAGGCTACATCAGCGTCAAGGTGGCGCGTGGCCTGGGAATGGTTGCTCTAGATACACAAGCACGTATCTGACACGCACCGACGGTGTCCAGTCTGGGCCCGACGTTTGGACGTGGAGCGATGACGAATTCTTGGACCGATATCAAGAATACCGACCTCGTCCTCATCATGGGCGGCAATGCCGCCGAAGCCCACCCCTGCGGTTTCAAGTGGGTGACCGAAGCGATGCAGATTCGCAAGGCCAAGCTGATCGTTGTCGACCCGCGTTTTACGCGCTCGGCGGCGGTGGCCGATGTTTACGCGCCGATCCGTGTCGGTACCGACATCGCTTTTCTGGCCGGGGTCATCAACTACCTGCTGAGCAACAACAAGATTCATCTCGACTACGTCAAGATGAATACCGACTTCACCTTCTTGGTGAAAGCGGACTACAAGTTCGACAACGGTTTTTTCAGCGGCTACGACGAAACCAAGCGAACCTACAACAAGGCCAGCTGGGGTTACCAGATCGGTGACGACGGTTTTGTGAAGGTCGACGAGACCCTGCAAGACCCCTTGTGTGTCTACCAGCAGATGAAAGCGCACTTTTCGCGCTACACGCCCGAGCTGGTGAGCAAGATCACCGGCACGCCCAAAGACCAGTTCCTAAAGATCGCGCAGATGCTGGGCGAGACCTCGGCGCCTGACAAGGTCATGACGATCTGCTACGCGCTGGGTTGGACGCAGCATTCGGTCGGCTCGCAGAACATCCGCACGATGGCCATGATCCAGCTGCTGCTGGGAAATATGGGCCGCCCGGGTGGTGGTGTGAACGCCTTGCGCGGCCACGCCAATGTGCAGGGCATCACCGACATGTGCGCCTACTCCGAGGTGCTGTCGGGCTACTTGAGCTCACCGACCGACGCCGATGTCGACCGCGACACCTATCTGAAGGCGCGCACCGGCAAACCGCTGCGCCCGAACCAGATGGCGTTCACGCAGAACTTCCCGAAGTGGCACACCAGCCTGATGAAGGCTTATTACGGCGACAAGGCCACAGTCGAAAACAACTTCGGCTACGACTGGATGCCCAAGCGCGATACCGCCTACGACATCCTGGCGATCTTTGAGCGCATGCACCAGGGCAAGGTCAACGGCTTCATCGTCCAGGGCTTCAACCCCTTGGCCGCGGTGCCAAACAAGAAGAAGCTCTCGGCAGCGCTGGCCAAATTGAAGTACCTGGTCGTCATCGATCCGCTGGAGACCGAGACATCTGAGTTCTGGAAAAACTTCGGCCCGCTCAACGATGCCGACCCGACGAAGATCGCGACCGAAGTCATCCGCCTGCCGGCAAGCTGTTTTGCCGAAGAGACCGGCACCTTCACCAATTCCAGCCGCGTCATCAACTGGAAGGAACGTGCGGTCGAGCCCCCGGGCGAAGCCAAGGTCGACTCTGAAATCTTTGCCCGTTTGTTCGTCAAG
The DNA here is from genome assembly GCA_031431555.1 of Rubrivivax sp. Lineage (GTDB taxonomy): Bacteria > Pseudomonadota > Gammaproteobacteria > Burkholderiales > Burkholderiaceae_C > Rubrivivax. The sequence continues at coordinate 47,857 of JANPDN010000131.1, read as the reverse complement.
TTGAAAGGTATGTATGCCAAGGATGGCGGCACGCTGCCGGAGCCGATTGCAGCACTTGCCTGGCCTTATCTGAACGCCAATGTGCCGAATGCCGGCGAGGTGCTGCGCGAAATCAGCGGCCGGGCGCTGGCCGATGTGATGGCGCCACCCGCACCGGCCGCAGCGCCGGTGGCACTGGCGCCCGGCGCCAAGGTCGACCCGAAAGCGCCGGTGCCGGCAGTGCTGCCGCCGGCCGTGCTCGTCAAGGCCGGCGACCAGGTGCCGGGTTTTGCGATGCTGCGCGACGATGGCAGCACGAGCTGCGGCAACTGGATCTACGCCGGCTGCTGGGGCCCGACGGGCAACCTGACGGCGCGGCGCGATACCGCCGACCCGACCGGGTTGGGTGTCTTCCCGGGCTGGGGTTTTTCATGGCCGGCCAACCGGCGCATCCTCTACAACCGCGCCAGTGCCGACAAGGACGGCAAGCCCTGGGACCCGAGCCGCAAATACCTGGCCTGGAACGGCAAGAGCTGGGCGGGGGGCGCCGACGTGCCCGACATGCGCCCGGATGCCGCGCCCGAGCAGGGCGTGGGCGCGTTCATCATGAACCCCGAGGGGGTCGCCCGCTTCCATGCAGTCGGCATGAACGAAGGCCCGTTCCCCGAGCATTACGAGCCCTTCGAGACGCCGGTCGGCGTGAACCTGATGTGCCCGACCAACCCGAAAGCGATCAGCAATCCGGCCGCGCGGGTCTACAAGGGCGATCTCGAAGCCTTTGGCAAGAAGGAGGAGTTTCCGTACGCGGCGACGACCTATCGGCTGACCGAGCACCTGCATTTCTGGACCAAACACGCGCGCAGCAATGCGATCGTGCAGCCGGCGCCCTTTGTCGAAATCGGCGAAGAGCTGGCCAAGGAAAAGGGCATCAAGCAGGGTGACCAGGTCAAGGTGCGCTCGAACCGCGGCGAGGTCATCGCAGCCTGTGTCGTGACCAAGCGCATGAAGGGGCTCGACGTGAACGGCAAACGGGTCCACCACGTCGGCATCCCTATCCATTGGGGCTTCAAGGGCGTGACGCAGAACGGCTATCTGGCGAATGCATTGACCCCGTTTGTCGGCGACGCCAATTCGCAGACGCCGGAGTTCAAGGCGTTCCTCGTCAATATCGAGAAGGTGTAAGACATGGCCAGCTTGCAATCCCTCGATATCACGGCGCGTTCAGCGACGACCACCCCCAGCCCTTCGGTGCGATCGACGCCGCAGGTCGCCAAGCTCATCGACGAGTCCAAGTGCATCGGCTGCAAGGCCTGCCAGGTGGCTTGCATGAACTGGAACGACCTGCGCGACGATATCGGCACCAATATCGGCGTCTACGACAACCCCAGCGACCTGACACCGAGCAGCTGGACGGTGATGAAGTTCTTTGAGGTCGAGCCAAAAGACGGCAGCCTCGAGTGGCTGATCCGCAAAGACGGCTGCATGCACTGCGAAGACCCGGGCTGTTTGAAAGCCTGCCCGGCGCCGGGGGCGATCGTCAAGTACAGCAACGGCATCGTCGACTTCATCAGCGAAAACTGCATCGGCTGCGGTTACTGCGTCAAGGGTTGCCCCTTCGACGTGCCGCGCATCAGCGAGAAGGACAACAAGGCCTACAAATGCACCTTGTGTTCTGACCGCGTCGGTGTCGGCCTGGAGCCGGCCTGTGTCAAGACCTGCCCGACCGGCGCGATCGGTTTCGGCACCAAAGAAGATATGGTGGCCTATGGCGAAAAGCGCGCTGGCGAGTTGAAGGAGCGCGGTTTTGCCAACGCGGGCCTGTACAACCCGCAGGGTGTGGGCGGCACGCATGTGATGTACGTGCTCAAACATGCCGACCGGCCCGAGCTCGAAGACCTGCCGCGGGACCCGACCATCAGCCCGATGGTGTCGATCTGGAAGGGCATCGCCAAACCCCTGGCGGTGGCCGGCATGATCGGCGCGGTGGTGGCTGGCTTCTTCCACTACACCAAGGTCGGCCCGATCGAGACCGAAGAGGAGAAAACATCATGAGCCGGATGCTCAAGCGCTACGAAGATAGCGATCGCATGAACCATTGGTTCGTCGCGTTGATGTTCGTGCTCGCCGGGCTGTCGGGCCTGGCGTTTTTCCACCCGGCGTTTTATTTCTTCGTCCACCTCTTTGGTGGCGGGCCGTGGGCGCGCATCCTGCATCCGTTTTTGGGGGTGCTGATGTTTGTCGCCTTTCTCGGCCTGTTCTTCAAGTTCTGGCGCCAGAACGTGATGAACGAAGCCGACAAGGCCTGGCGCGCCAAGATGGGTGACATGCTGCGCGGGGACAAGTCCAACATGCCGCCGGTGGGCAAATACAACGCCGGGCAGAAGATGGTCTTCTGGGCGATGTCGATCAGCCTGATCGTGCTGCTGGTCACCGGCGTGATGTTCTGGCAGCCCTGGTTTGCGCCGTACTTTTCGGTCACGCTCGGCCGCGCTGCGGTGCTGCTGCACTCGGTGTCGGCAGTGGTGCTGATCCTGGCCACGATCATGCATGTCTATGCGGCGATCTGGGTCAAGGGCACGATTCGGGCGATGACCCGCGGCGATGTTTCCGAGGCCTGGGCCAAGGCCAACCATCCGCTGTGGCACCAGGAAATGACGCAGCGCAAGTAGGTCAATAATCGGCCGAGCCAACACGAGGGCGCCGGGGGCGCCCTTCTTCATTGAATGCAGCCAGAATGAACCAAGGAAATCCAGCGTGACAGCCACCGTCCGGGTCATGAGCCCGGAAGAAATCACGGCCATGGCGGGCGGCGAAACGCCGTTCCTGATCTGGCCAGAACGCAGCACGGTTTTTGCGCAGCGCGAGATGCGCTTGCGCCAGCTCGCCGGTGGCCAGCACAGCGGCCATGCGATGCGCGACTTCCTGCTTTTCATGGCCGACCTGGCGCATGCGCAGCAGTCGCTGGCCAATACTTTCCCGACCCAGTTTCCGGACACTGCGCTGCCCGATGCGCAGGCGCTCGACCAGGCCGCCAAGATGGGCGTGCCACCGCTGCCCGCGCCCGATTGGCCGCGTGACCCGGCCTGGCGTGCAGGTCTCCGCGCAATGCTCGTCGACCTGCGCGCGGATGCACCAGAAGGCGCGCGCGCCGCGATAGACCGTCTCGCCGCAGCCGACGACGACTGGCTCGAAATCCAGGCCGACTGCCTGCTCACCGGCGTCATGCGCGGCCTCGACCTGGCCACCTCGCCGCTCGTTGCCGCGGCGATGCAGGTCTACTTCACACACTTGGTGCTCGCCGTGCAGGCCGGCGAGCATGGCCCGACGCATGGCGGCGCCCAGCCTTTCGGCCGCATCGACGATGCGACGGCGTGCCCATGCTGCGGCAGCCGCCCCACCGCGAGCATCACCCGCAGCGCAGGCGCTGCCACCGGCCAGCGATATCTGCATTGCAGCCTGTGCAGCACGCAGTGGCATATGTTGCGCATCAAATGCGCTCACTGCCTGAGCGAAAAAAGCCTGGCCTATCAATCGCTGCAGGCCGCCGAAGCAACCGGTGCGGCAGGTGTCTCGTCGGCGCCGGTGCAGGCAGAAACCTGCGACGACTGCGGCCACTACCTGAAGATCGTGCACACCGACCGCGACGCGATGGTCGACCCGGTTGCCGACGACCTGGCCACGGTGACGCTGGACCTGCTCGTGTCTGAAGCCGGCAAGCAGCGACACGGCGTCAATCTGATGCTGCTGTACGGCGAGCCCGAATCCGAAAGCGCTACCGAAAGCGCTACCGAAGCACCGCCGGACCCCGGCAGCAGCTGATGGCGCGGCCCGACGACTCCGTGGTTCACGGTTCCAAGGCCAGCGACACTGGGGCCCCGCAAGCGGCACAGGCCCCATCGGCGAGCCCCAAAGACCTGCCTTCGATCGACCGCTTGCTGCGTGCCGACGGCGTGGCCGAACTCATCGCCGAACATGGACACACCTTGGTTGCGGCGCAGGCGCGGTTGCTGCTCGACGGCCTGCGCGAGCAGGCCCTGGCTGGCGCGCTCGATGCCGGCGCGCTACAGCCGGCGGCGCTGGCGGCGGGCTTGCGCGAAGGCATCGCAAAACGCCTTGCGCCGAATATGAAGCGCGTGCTGAATCTCACCGGCACGGTGATCCACACCAACCTCGGCCGCGCGCTGCTTGCCGACAGCGCGCTGCAAGCCGTACTGTTGATGATGGCCGGGCCGAACAACCTGGAGTACGACCTGGCCAGCGGCCATCGTGGTGACCGCGATGCGATCGTCGAAGAACTGCTGTGCACGATCACCGGCGCGCCGGCGGCGACGGTGGTCAACAACAACGCCGCCGCGGTGCTGCTGACGATCGCGGCCATCTCGTCAGGCCACTTGGGCGGGCGCGAGGTCATCGTCTCGCGTGGCGAACTCGTCGAGATCGGCGGCGCCTTCCGCATGCCCGATGTGATGGCCGCGGCCGGTGCGACGCTGGTCGAAGTCGGCACCACCAACCGCACGCATGCAAGCGACTACGCCGATGCGATCGGCCCGCGCACTGCGCTGCTGATGAAGATCCACACCAGCAACTACGCGGTGCAGGGTTTCACTGCCGCGGTCGACGAAGCCGAGTTGGCGGCCATAGCGCACCAACGGGGCCTGCCGCTGGCCACCGACCTTGGCGCCGGATCGTTGATCGACCTGGCCGCATACGGCCTGCCGCACGAGCCGACGGCGCAGGAAAAACTCAAGGCAGGCTGTGACGTGATCACCTTCAGCGGCGACAAGCTGCTCGGTGGGCCGCAGGCGGGGCTGATCGTCGGCGAGAGAAAGGCCATCGAGCGCATCCGGTGCTTCCCGATGAAAAGAGCGCTGCGGGTGAGCAAGCTGCCGCTGGCCGCGCTCGAAGCCACGCTGCGCCTGTACCTGCGCCCAGAGCGGCTCGCGCAAGACCTGCCGACGCTGCGCCTGCTGACGCGCCCGGCCGATACGATCCGCGGGCTCGCCACCCAACTCTTGCCGGCGGTGGCGGCGGCGCTAACGCCACGATTCAGCGTCAGCGTGGTCGAGCTGCAAGGCCAGATCGGCTCGGGATCGCTGCCGGTGGACCGCTTGCCATCGGCCGGCCTGGCGCTGGCGCCGGTGCAAAAAAAGGGTGTCGGCAGCGCGCTCGACGAACTCGCGCGCGCGCTGCGTGGCTTGGCCGTGCCGGTGATCGGCCGCATCGCCGACGACCGCCTGCTGCTCGACCTGCGCTGCCTTGAAGACGCCGCGCCCTTGCTCGATCAACTGCCGGCGTTGAAGCTCGCACTGTCTTGATCGTCGCGACATGATCGTCAAACCATGATTGTTGGCAAATGATCGTCGGCACCGCGGGCCACATCGACCATGGCAAGACGACGCTGGTGCATGCGCTCACCGGCGTCGATGCCGACCGCCTGCCAGAAGAAAAAAAGCGCGGCATCACGATCGAGTTGGGTTATGCCTTCATGGACGCCGGTATCGGTGAAGACCGCATCGGCTTCATCGACGTGCCCGGCCACGAGCGGCTGGTCCACACCATGCTCGCTGGCGCCACTGGCATCGACTTCGCGCTGCTGCTGGTGGCCGCCGACGACGGCGTGATGCCGCAGACGCGCGAACATCTGGCAGTGCTGTCGCTGCTCGGCGTCGCGCTTGGCGCAGTCGTCGTGACCAAATGCGATCGTGCCGATGCGGCCCGGGTGGCGGCGGTCTGCGCCGATGTGCAGGCGCTGCTCGAAGGCACGTCGCTGGCCGGGGCGCCGGTGCTGCCAGTGGTCGCGCCCAGTGGCGTCGGCATCGAGGCCTTGCGCCAACTGCTGGTGGATGCCGCCGCGGCAACCCGGCGCGCCAGCCCAGCCGGCGCCGGCTTGCGCCTGGCCATCGACCGCGCTTTCAGCGTTGATGGTGTTGGCACCGTGGTCACCGGCACGGTGCACGCCGGGAGCGTCGCGATTGGCGACGAGCTCACGCTGACACCAACGCTGCTGCCCGGCGGGCGACCACTCAGCGCGCGCGTGCGCAGCCTGCACGCGCAGAACCGGGCGGTGCAAAGCGCGACGGCAGGGCAACGCTGCGCGGTGGGGCTGGTTGGCATCGCCAAAGATCAGATCCAGCGCGGCCAATGGTTGGTCGACCCGTCGGTGGCGCTGCAGACCCAACGCATCGATGTCGAACTGACGCTGTGGCCGGCCGAGGCGCGGGCGCTGCGATCGGGCACGCCGGTGCATGCGCATCTTGGCGCTTGCACAACAACGGCCACGGTCGCGTTGCTGGACGCGGTTGATGCCGGTGATGGTGGTAAGGGCGGTGATGTTCGTGACGGCCTGGCCCCCGGCGCCAGCGCGCGTGCGCAGATCGTGCTGCGCGAACCTGTCGCCGCCTGGTATGGCGACCGCATCGTGCTGCGCGATGCGTCGGCGAGCCGCACGATTGCCGGCGGCCCCGTGCTCGACCCGCACGCGCCGGCGCGCTATCGGCGCACGCCGCAGCGGCTGGCCGAGCTCGATGCATTGGCGCTGGCCACACCGGCACAGCGGCGCGATGCACTGGTGGCGGCGGCGCTGCACGGGGTCGATTTGCGCCGGCTGCGCGTTGCCGAAGGCGCTGTCGCTGGTGAACCCGTTACGGCCATCGCCGACCACAGCGCAGCCCCGCTGCTGGCGATCGACAGCCAAGGCGAATTTGCGCTCGGCGCGGCGCAAACCGAAGCCGCGCGTCTGGCCGTGCTTGCTGCGCTGGCGGCCTTCCATCAACAACATCCTGACGAACTCGGCCCCGATGCCGCGCGGCTGCGCCGCTTGTGCCTGCCGCGGCTTGGCGAGCCGCTCTGGCGCGCGCTGCTCGCCGACCTGCAGCGCGCGCAGCAAATCGGCGTGCGCGGCGCTTTTGTGCATCTGCCAGAACACGGAGTGCGGTTGTCGGCAACCGACGAACAGATCGCACAGAAGATCGCGCCCATGCTGCGCAACCAACAAAGCTTCGAAGGCGTCTGGGCGCGCGACCTGGCTCGTGATGTGCAGTTGAGTGAGCCGCTGCTGCGCGTGGCGATCGCGCGCCTGGCGCAGCGCGGTGAATTGCACCAGGTGGTGCGCGATCTGGTCTACGCGCCGGAATCGATGGCGCGGCTGGCGCAAATCGCGCGCGATGTTGCCGCGGCGCAGACCGGTGTGGTCACCGCGGCGGCCTTTCGCGATGCGACCCAACTCGGCCGCAAGCGTGCGATCCAGATCCTCGAATATTTCGATCGCATCGGCCTGCTGCGGCGGGTCGGCGATGAACACCGGCTGCGCAGCGATAGCACGCTGTTCATGGCGGTCAGTAGCGACACTGGCGATGTGGTGCGCAAGGACGAGCGCAAGGACGCGGCATGATCGGCGCCTTGCGAAAACACGAGCAATTCAAAGCAGTTCAAGGAAGGGAAACGATCCTGGTGGGTCGGCCGGGCTTCAAACCCGGTGGGTGGCGCCATGCGTCGCCGGGTGGGTTCGACTCCCATTCCCTTCCGCCAATTTGTCTGATCAACACAGGCCTGCAACCGTGACCGACCTGGCCTACCCCGCCGACTTGCATTACTTGGTCGAACACCAGGTCTGGGTGCGCCCGCATGGCGACGGCACGGCCACGGTGGGCATCAGTTCGCTCGGCGTCGCCTTGGCCGGCGAGGTTTATATGTGCCGGCCCAAAGCGGCGGGCTCGGGTGTCGAACAGGGCCAGTCGATGGCGGTGGTCGAACTTGCGAAGTCGATCGTGTCGGTGAAGTCACCCGTTAGCGGTACCGTGATCGAGATCAACCCGCGCCTGGCCGATACGCCGGAGATCGTGCATCTGGCGCCCTACGGCGACGGCTGGCTGGCGCGCATCGCGCTCGCCGATTTCGCTGCTGACCGTGCAGCGCTGGTGCATGGTGATGCTGTCAAGCCGGCGATGGACCACCATGCCTGGCTCAACCGAGTCGATTGAAATGAGCGGCTTCATCGAGCAACCCGCGGCCGGCATCGCGATCCTGCTCTGGGCCGCTGACCCACACATGCCGCACCGGCTGGCGACGCCGTTTTTCCACGCCGCCGCGGCGGCCGCGATGGATTTGCCGGTGGAGATCTATTTCACCGCGCGCAGCGTGCAGTTGTTGGTGCCGGGTGTCGCTGCGTCGCTGCGCGCCAGCGCGAGTGCCGGTGCCGGTGCCACACACGAAAAGACGATTCTCGATGCGATGCAAGAGGCGGTGTTGCATGGCGCGGTGCTGCTGGCCTGCACCGATGCCCTGCATGCCAACGGCATCGACCCGAACAACTTGATTGCCGAATGCAGCGGCCGCGGTGGCGCAGTGCAGTTCATGGCCCGCGCCGGCGACCTGCGCTGGCGCACCCTGGTGTATTGATGTGACGACCGCCAACAGCCCGATCATCGCCAGCCTGCATTCGCGCCACTCGCTGGGCAGCAAATATCTCGCCGAGCCGGGCCCCGACGATGCGGCGCTGGTGGCGATGGCCACTGCGGCATTGCGCGCGCCCGACCACGCCGGGCTGGTGCCCTTCAGGTTCAAGGTCGTGCGTGGCGACGCACGCGTGCGGCTGGCAAGACTCTTCGAGCAGGCCGCGCGCGACGCTGGCAAGGACGATGCTGCAGCGGCCATCGACGCCGACCGCGCCTTGCGCGCGCCGGTGACGGTGGCGGTGGTCGCGCGCATCGACCTCGGCCACCCGGTGGTGCCGGCGCACGAACAATGGGCCGCGGTGGGCGGTGCACTGGCGAACTTTCTCAACGCGGCGCATGCGCTGGGCTACGCCGGCAAGATGTTGAGTGGTGCCAAGGTTCGCCACGCCGCGGTGCAGGCCGCGTTTTGCGACGCTGGTGAAACGCTGGTCGGCTGGGTGGCGCTGGGCACCGCGACCCGCGTGCCGGCGCCCAGGCATGCCAAGGCCGGGCTGGCCGATGTGCTGAGCGATTGGCGCTGAAAAAAACGCGCCGAATCAAGCGCTTAGTTGGCGATTTGCCGTCGCGATATCAGGTCGAGCTGTGCGCCAGGTCGCGCAAGTGGGTCGGCCCGACGCGGTCTTCGATCTGCGCCAGCAGCGACTTGAACAGCCCCAGCAGCGCAGCCAACTCCAGCGTCACAAACATCGGCCCGACCAGCAGGCCGACCAGGTCATCGGCAAACGCCGGTTTTTTGCCTTCGTAGTAGTGGCCAACAAACTGGATGACCCAGCCGACGACAAATGATCCGACTCCCCAGGCCAGCCAGATGGCGATGCTGGTGGTGGGCACGCGGTGCGCCAGCAAGATCAGGATGCCGACCACGGCGGTCGATGCCACGCCGATGCCAAGATGGCCGCGAGTCAGCATCCATGCTGCAACGAGCGCGAAGACCAGCCAGGCGGGGCTCAGCACCAGGCCGCCGAGCGCAAACGTCGGTTGGGCGAGCAACACGCCGACGCCAAACACGATCATTGGCACGCCGATGAAATGGGTCTGGATGTTGCGGCGGTCGCGGTGGTATTGGGCGTACTGCGACAGCAAGTCCAGGGCAGAGCGGAAGGGTGTGACCATGGCCAGATTCTCCTTGGCCGGGGATGTTAGTCCAGACTCCTAGAATGCGGCACCCCTGGAAAGCATGGAATGACAATCAAGAACGACCGCTGGATCCGCGAAACGGCACAACGCACCGGGATGATCGAGCCCTTCGAGCCGGCGCTGGTGCGCGAAAGAGACGGCAAGAAAATTATCAGCTACGGCACCTCGAGTTACGGCTACGACATCCGCTGTGCGCCGGAATTCAAGGTCTTTACGAACGTCTACAGCACGGTGGTCGACCCCAAGGATTTCGACGAGCGCAGCTTCGTCGATATGGAAAGCGAAATCTGTGTCATCCCACCCAACAGCTTTGCGCTGGCGCGCACGATGGAGTACTTCCGCATCCCGCGCAACATCCTGACCATCTGCCTGGGCAAGAGCACCTACGCGCGCTGCGGGATCATCGTCAACGTCACGCCTTTCGAGCCCGAATGGGAAGGCTTCGTGACGCTGGAGTTCAGCAACACGACGCCGCTGCCGGCCAAGATTTATGCCGGTGAGGGCTGTGCGCAGGTCTTGTTCTTCGAGAGTGACGAGCCCTGCGAAACGAGCTACAAGGACCGTGGCGGCAAGTACCAGGGTCAGCGTGGTGTGACCCTGCCCAGAGCCTGAGGGAGCACACGATGAAATGGGAAGGCCACGAACAAAGCCAGAACGTCGAAGACCGCCGTGGCGAGGGTGCCGGCGGCGGGCTCAGTGGGAGTGGGCGGCGCCTCGGCGGCGGCCGCAGCATCGGCCTGGGCACGATCGTGATCGCGCTGGTGGCGGGCTGGATCTTCGGCATCAACCCGCTCACCGTGCTCGGTTTTCTTGGCGGTGGCGGTGGCAGCCCCGCCGACGTGGCGGTCTCGACACCAGGCGCTGCCAAGGCGCCACCCGCCGACGACCGCGCGGCGCTTTTTGTGTCGACCGTGCTGCGCGATACCGAGGTTGTGTGGACGCAGGTATTCCAGACCAGCGGCAAGACCTACCAGGTGCCCAAGCTGGTGCTCTTCCGCGGCGTGACGCGCACCGCCTGTGGCACCGGTGAGTCGGCGATGGGCCCGTTTTACTGCCCTGGCGACGGCAAGGTGTATATCGACCTGGCGTTCTACGACACCTTGAAGTCGCGCATGGGCGCGCCCGGTGACTTTGCCCAGGCTTACGTTGTCGCGCACGAGGTCGGCCACCATGTGCAAAACCTGATGGGCATCACGGCCAAGATCGACGGCATGCGCGGCACGGTGTCACAAGCGCAGATGAACGCACTCTCGGTGCGCGTGGAGTTGCAGGCCGATTGCCTGTCGGGCGTCTGGGCGCATCACTCGCAGCGCAGCAAGGGCTGGCTCGAGCAAGGTGATATCGAAGAGGCGCTGAATGCTGCTTCGCAGATCGGCGACGACACCTTGCAGCGCAAATCGCAGGGCACCGTGGTGCCAGAGAGCTTTACTCACGGCTCGAGCGCGCAGCGTGTGAGCTGGTTCAAGCGCGGCCTGCAGGCGGGCAATGTTGCGCAGTGCGATACCTTCAATTCGCGCCAGCTCTGACCCTGAGAGCTTGCGAACAAATCGACCATGCGCGGCTACCGCCGGAACACGGCCCTCATCGAATCCTGGTTTGAGCTCCTGCCGCTGCAGCAGCAGGCCAACGCGCGCGCGCTGCACACGCTGGTGCAATCCACTGCGCCCGAGCTGGAGACCACGGTGCGCGGCGGCAGCCTGGTCTATGCCCATCGCGGGCTGCATGTGTTGGCGCTGGCGCCTTACCGCACGCACATCCACGTGCAGGTCTTTCGTTCAGGCCCGCTGCTGATGCGCTTCCCCGAGCTCGAAGGCAGCGGCCGCGCGCTGCGCCAGTTGCGCGTGCGCCATGGCCAGCAGTTCGACACCTTGCTCATCGAGTCGCTGGTCAAGGCAGTCGCGGTTGAAGCTGAAAGCTACGTGCCGGTGCGGCGCGAGCGCCCACCGGTCTGAGCCGCTAACGGTCCAGCGCAGCGGCGAACCAATCGCAGCGCAGCCGGTGCTTGCGGTGCAGTCTGGTGCGCAGGGCGACGTACAGCGTCGGTGACGCCACCGCGAGTGCCGACAGCGCCAGGCCGAGGCCCGAGCCGAGGACCGCGCTGGCCAGCAAACCGACGATGCCCATGACCCAGCAGGTCAGCAGCAGATCCCAGACCACGAGTTCAACCCGATGACCTTGGCGGTGCGTGAGGTGCCAGCGTTTGACGCGGCTCATCTGCTGCAGTGTCATGGGCTACTCCAGGCTCGGTTTAGCGCATTCTAGGGCCGCAGTCAGCTTCGTGTAAGGCGAGTTGATGCCCCTTTTGCCGCCTGTTGCAGCGCTGAACTTGGGATGGTCGCGCCGCCATCCGGTGCTTACGCTCGGCCGACCGCCGCCCCCGAAAGCAGCCCCACCATGGCCACTCGCATCACTTCCACGCCACGTTCGACAGCGATCGAGATCGGCGGCAAACCCGCCGGCTTCCTGACCAGCGCCAGCCTGCCGCGGATCGACTGGCCGCGCGCGGCGTCGATGCCGGCGTCCAGCCGCGGCGCCGCGGCCGTCATCGGCCCCTTTGCCGCGTCGGCGGCGATCGCCGGACCGGGTGCGCTGCTGGACTGGCTGCTCACGCTGCCGCGCGGCACTTTGGCGGTGACCGCCGGCGCGATGGTCGAAGCGGATTTCAATTTCGACGTCAAGCGGCGCGTCGATTGGGCTGGCGGCCTGCTCAGCGAAGTTCGCTGGTCGACACTCGATGCCCGCGACGGCAAGGCGACCTTCAAGGCGGACTTCAAATGGCAGCCGACGACGATCGACTTCAGCGCCGGCGGCGGCAAGGCCCCGGGCAGCTTGGGGGCCAAGAGCAAGGCCTGGATGGCGTCGAATTTCCGCATCAGCCTGGGCGCCGGCAAGATCGACAGCAAGTTCGTCAGCCGGGTCGAGATGCCATCGCTGCTCGCCAAGGCGGCGGCCGCCACCATTGGCCAGAACGTCGGGCGCGGTCGTCGCCTGGCAACCCCCGGCGCGGTCGAAATCAGCCCGCTGAGGGTGGGCTTCACCGGCGCCGGGCGCACGGCGGCGCTGGACTTCGCGCGTGCGGCCATGAAAAACGGCGTCAGCCCGGCGACCGACAACATCGATGTCACGATCGAGATGCTGGATGCGGCGCTGAAAAGGACGCTCGGCACCTTTCAACTCGGCGGCTGCCTGCTGCTCAGCTACGAAGAGCCGGCCAACGACAACCAGGCCGAGCAACTCGCCGAGACGATGCTGACTTTCAGCGTCGAGCGGTTCGACCTTCAGGTTTGATGCTTCAGGCGGCGACCGGGAATGTGCCCGGCAGCAGGATGCTGCGGTCGACGGTGCTGACCTGGGTGTGGCCGCAGAAGGCCATCGTCAGCTCAAGTTCTTTCTGGATGATTTCCAGCGCTTTGGTCACGCCGGCCTGCCCCATCGCACCCAGGCCGTAAAGCATCGCGCGGCCGATATAGGTGCCGCGTGCGCCCAGCGCCAGGGCCTTGACGACGTCCTGCCCTGAGCGGATGCCACCGTCCATGTGGACCTCGATGCTGCGGCCGACGGCGGCGACTACCGCGGGCAGCGCTTCGATGCTCGACTGCGCGCCGTCCAACTGGCGCCCGCCGTGGTTGCTGACGATCAACGCGTCGGCGCCGGAGTCGACGGCCAGGCGCGCGTCATCGACATCCTGGATGCCCTTGAGGATGAGCTTGCCGCCCCAGCGCTTTTTGATCCATTCGACATCGCCCCAGTTCAGCCGCGGGTCGAACTGCTGCGCCGTCCACGCCGACAGCGAGCCCATATTTTCGACGCCCTTCACATGGCCGAAGATATTGCCGAAGTTGTGCCGCCGCGTGCCCAACATGCCCAGGCACCAGCGCGGCTTGGTCATCATATTGATGATGTTAGGAACCGTCAGCTTGGGCGGCGCCGACAAGCCGTTTTTCAGGTCCTTGTGGCGCTGGCCGAGGATCTGCAAATCCAGCGTCAGCACCAGCGCGCCACAGTTGGCGGCCTTGGCGCGGTCGATCAGGCGCTCGATGAAATCGCGGTCGCGCATCACGTAGAGCTGAAACCAGAACGGCGCCTTCGTATGCGCCGCGATATCTTCGATCGAGCAGATGCTCATCGTCGACAGCGTGAAAGGCACGCCGAACTTCTCAGCCGCTTTGGCAGCGAGGATTTCGCCATCGGCATGCTGCATGCCGGTCACGCCGGTGGGCGCAATTGCCACCGGCATCGCCACGTCGACTCCGACCATTTTTGCCGCGGTGCTGCGGCCTTCCATATTCACCGCAACACGCTGGCGCAACTTGATTTTCTGGAAGTCGGCCTCGTTGGCGCGGTAGGTGCTCTCGGTCCACGAGCCCGAATCGGCGTAGTCGTAGAACATGCGCGGCACGCGTTTTTGCGCCAGCAGGCGCAGCTCTTCGATGTGGGTGATGACGGTCATCTGAATTGTTATTCGTAGCGGTTCGTCGGCGGCGTGACGGTGCTGCGCGTGCGCGGGCTGAAATTCAGCTTCAGCTCGGTGCGCGCGGCGTTGCTCGCGACCTGCGCGCGCGCTGCGGTCTGGTCGCTCAGTTGTTCGGGGTGCCACAGGCGGATCTCGGCCTGGCCGTCGGGCACGTTGTTGATCGTCGCGCGGCCGGCGCTGTCGGTCACCGCGACATGCGGCGTGACGCTGACGACGAGGTGGCCGCGCATCGAGCCATGCAGATGGCAGCCCAGCGCGACGATGCCGGGCTGGTCGAACTTGACCTCGGCGCTGGACTCGACACCGCCCTTGACGCCGGCCATGCGGAACTCAAAAGTCTTTGCCGGGGCGACATTGCCCAGCGGCCCACCGGCCAGCGATCGCACATGGTGGTCGTAGCGGTCCTTGTTGACAAACCGCACTGTGCCACCCAGCGGCACGACGGTCACGAACGGCGCGAAGCGGATGTCCTTCTGCTCGATCACGGTGGCTTCAGCGGGTGCCACCATCGGCACCGACGATGTCGGCTGCACCATCACCGCCACGTCGGCGGCGGGGCGGCCGTCGGGGCCGGTGACGACCACCTGCAGGGTCGCGGCTGACGCCGTGAGTGCCGCTGCGGCGAGCGCCAAGGTGGTCAAGATGTTGCGGCCGTGGTGCTGGTGTTGAGGCTTCATGCCTCGAATGATAGGGGCGATGCGGGCCGGCGGATGTCGCCACCGTTGCCGCGCCTCAAGGCGCCGCCCGCGCCGCCCGCGTCAGCGAGCCGGCGCGCACGCCAAGCAGGCGCAGGCGGCGTGTCAGGTCAACCCGTTTGAGGCAGGCGCCGGCGGCGTGCCGAATGGCGGCAAATTCCGATGTCGGCAGCGGCAGCGTCAAGTCCCGCGTGACGGTCTTGAAATCCTCGAAGCGCAGCTTGATGCCGATCGTGCGGCCGAGGTAACCCTTGCGTTGCAGGTCCAGCGCGACTTGTTCGCAGAGTTGCGTGAACACCGCGCCCAGCTCGGCCTTGTCGCGCACTGCATGCAGGTCGCGGTCGAAGGTCGTTTCGCGGCTCATCGAGACCGGCTCGCTGTGGGTCACCACCGGCCGGTCGTCGCGGCCATGCGCGGCGTCGTCCAGCCAGCCGCCATAAGCGCGGCCGAAGCGTTCTATGAGCAATGCGCGTGGCTGCGCCGCCAGATCGCCGATGCTGCTGATGCCCATCGCTGCGAGCTTGGCGCCGGCCTTCGGCCCGATGCCGTTGATGCGCCGCACCGGCAGTGGCCAGACTTTTGTCGGCAACTCTTCCAGCGTGACGATGGTCAGGCCGTCGGGTTTGTCGAGTTCGGAGGCGATCTTCGACAGCAGCTTGTTCGGCGTCACGCCGACCGAGCAGCTCAGGCCGGTGCGCCGCAGCACGTTGTTGCGGATCTCCTGCGCCAGCGCGCGCACGCCGCCATGGGGGTCATGGCCCACGGCTTCCTGCGCGCCGGGCACCACGCTCAGATCGATATAAATCTCGTCGACGCCGCGGTCTTCGATGACTGCCGCGACCTCGGCGACCGCGGCCTTGAACAGCCGCGAATAGCGCCGGTACTCGTCAAACGAGACCGGCAGCAGCACTGCGTCGGGCGCGCGCTGCGCGGCTTTCATCAGGCCCATGCCGGAATGCACGCCGAAGTCGCGTGCCGGGTAGGTGGCGGTGGTCACGACACCGCGGCCGGTGTAGTCGCGCAGGGTCGAGAACCGGCGTGTGCCGTCAGGCTGCAACTGCGGCTGGTGGCGCCGGCCGCCGCCGATGACCACCGCCTGGCCCTCGAGCTCGGGATAACGCAGCAACTCCACCGACGCATAAAAAGCGTCCATGTCGAGGTGGGCGATCCAGCGGCGCGGGGGCATGCAGCCTGAGCGTAGCCGGGTGCGCCAAAGCTTTACACTTCGACATACAAATGTGCAATGTGCACATTTATACTGCGATCCATCGGCGGCCGACTTCCGGCTGCCGGACTCAAGGAGCCCCTGCATGACTGATCACCTCTCAAGCCCGTCGCGCCGCCAGGCCGGCGCCCTGTTGCTCGCTTTGACTGCCGCGGTGATCAGCGCCTGCGGCGGTGGCGGTGATGCCGCCCCGGCCGCCGGCCCCGCAGCGGATGGCATCCAGTCCACGGCGTTTGCGGCCGGGCCGATCTCTGGTTTCGGCTCGGTCATCGTCAACGGCGTGCGTTACGACGACAGCGCGGCCTCGGTGCTCGATGACGACGACGCCAGCCACGGTCGCGAAAAACTCAAGCTCGGCATGATGGTCGAGATCGACGGCCACAGCGTCGACGCTGCCCAGGCCCTTGGCAAGGCGCTGCGCATCCGTTTTGGCAGCGAAATCGTCGGCCCGGTTTCGGCGGTCGACAGCGTGGGCGGCAGCCTGGTCGTGCTCGGCCAGACGGTGCTGGTCACTCCAACGACCGTCTTCGACGACAGCCTGGCCGGCGGCCTGGCGGGCTTGGGTGTCGGCACGGTGATCGAAGTCCACGCCCAGTTCGACGCCGCGACAGCCAAGTACACCGCAACGCGCATCGAATCCAAGACTGACGCCACGAGCTACCGGCTGCGCGGCGTGGTCGCCAACCTGGACAGCGCGGCCAAGACCTTCACCATCGGCGCCGAGGTCATCAACTATGCCGGCGTTGCCACTGCCACGATGCCCAACAACCTGGCCAACGGCATGCGCGTGCGCGTGCGCTTGCAGACCGCGCAGGTCAACGGCCAATGGGTTGCCACCGCGCTGCGAGCCGGCAGGCAAAAACCCGACGACCGCGCCGAAGCGCATATGCGCGGCATCGTCAGCGCGTGGGCATCGGTCACCGACTTCGAGCTCAACGGCCTGAAGGTCGACGCCAGCGGCGCCAGCTTCCCCGACGGCAGCACCGGCATCGTGCTTGGTGCGCGAATCGAGGTCCACGGCAAGATTCTCAATGGCGTGCTGGTCGCGACCAAGGTCGAGCTCGAAGAGCGGCATGTGCTCGAAAACCTGCGCTTCGAGTTGCACGGCCAGATCAGCGCGCTGGACACCACCGCCAAGACCTTCAAGCTGCGCGGCCTGACGGTTGGTTACGGCGGCGAAGTCAGCTTCAAGGACGGCACGCAAGCCGACCTGGCCGATGGCCGCCAGGTCGAGGTCAAGGGCCGTCTTGGCAGCACGCGCAACCGCATCGAGGCGAGCAAGATCGAGTTCGAATGACACCGGACTGAGGACTCCGCGGCATGCAGCGGCCGGCCCCGGGTTCAACCCCGGGGCCGGCGCGCACGACAAACGCGTTCCAATCAACGCTGTGGCACGACCCAAAAACACCCGCCCCGCCGTGGCTGCGCAAGCCGCTGACGAGCCTGCCACCCCTGCCACGGCAGCTGCACGCGCGCCTGCAAGCGCATCCGCAAGCGCAGCCGCAAGCGCAGCCGCACCCGCTGCCGACGGCCAGGCGCTGCTCGACGCCGTGGCGGCGGTTTTTGCGCCCTTGGCGCAGCTCGTGGTCGCGCGCGGGCTGCCGTACGCGGCGATTGAAGACGCGCTCAAGCGCGCCATCGTCGATGCCGCTGCGGCGGCGCACCCGCACGTCGCGGCGCACCGCAGTGTCAGCCGCATCAGCACCACGACCGGCATCAACCGGCGCGAAGTCACACGCCTGACCCGGCCCGCCCCGACAGGGCGGAAGGCGGCGCCGGCGGCGACGGCAGCAGGGGCGCCGGTACGCTCGCCGGCGCGCTCGCCGGCCAGCGAGGTCTTTGCCCATTGGCTCAGCGACCCGCGTTACCTCGACCGCAAACATGCGCCGCGGGTGCTGCCGCGCACTGGCGCAGGCCTAAGCTTCGAGTCGCTGGCGCAGGAGGTCACGCGCGATGTCCACCCGCGCAGCCTGCTCGACGAGTTGCTGCGCCTGAAGCTCGCGCGGCTCGACGAAAGCACCGACCGCGTGTCGATCCAGCGCGACGGTTTTGTGCCGACCGGCGACCAGCAGCGCATGCTCGGGTTTTTGTCGGACAACGTCAGCGACCACCTGGCCGCTGCGGTCAGCAACGTGCTTGGCGACGGGCACCGGCATTTTGAGCAGGCGATTTTTGCCGACGGCATCTCGGCCACGTCGATGCAGGCGCTGCGTGTGCTCATTGGCCCGCAGTGGAAGTTGCTTCTTGAAAACCTGGTGCCGCCGCTGGAAAAACTGATCGAGGCCGATACCGCGCTGCCCGTTGACGCCCAGCGCCGCGTGCGCATCGGCCTCTATGCCTTCGATGAAAGCACGGCCCCCGACCCCCAACGCGCAAAACCAGCGTCAGCCACAGCGCCGGCGCGGCGCGCTCGCAGGACTTGAAAAGACCATGAAAATACGCTACTTCAGCATTCGAAATTGGCTCCTCCAGGCCGCCCTGGCCACGCTGCTGCTTGCCGGCTGCGGCGGCGGTGTCGGCACTGGCGGCACCGGCACCTATGCCGCGGGGCCGATCACCGGCTTCGGATCGATCATCGTCAACGATGTTCGCTTCGACGAAACCACCGCCGCGGTCGTCGACGACGACGATGGCGTCCGCCTGCGCGGTGAACTCAAGCTCGGCATGACGGTGGCGATCGATGGCGAGACGCTGCGCAGTGACAACAGCGGCGCCACTGCCACCGCGACCGCCAGCCGGGTGCGTTTTGGCAGCGAGATCGTCGGCCCGGTGCAGGCGGTGAACGCCGCCACTGGCGTGATCACCGTGCTCGGCCAGACCGTGCGCGTGGCGGTCGAGACGGTCTTTGACGAGCGCTTGGCCGGCGGCATCGCAGCCGTCAGCGTCGGTCAGGTGGTCGAGGTCTATGCGCTCTACGACGCCGAACGTGGCGCCTACAACGCCACCCGTATCGAGCCGCGCAGCGGCATCGTCACGCCGTGGCGGCTGCGCGGCCCGGTGGCCGCGCTGGACCGCGCCGCCGGCACCTTGCGCATCGGCATCGCCACGATTGTCCTCGGCACCGCCAGCGGCGTGCCGGCTGACCTGGCGCCGGGCCAGTTGGTGCGTCTGCGCCTGGCGGCGTCAGTCGACCCGGCGGGCCGTTTCACGGTGAGCGACTTCGGGGTCGCGCTGCGCCCGCCGCAGGACTATGAAGAAGCGCGCCTGCGTGGCCTGGTCACGCAGTTCACGAGCAGCACC
The DNA here is from genome assembly GCA_031431555.1 of Rubrivivax sp. Classification (GTDB taxonomy): domain Bacteria; phylum Pseudomonadota; class Gammaproteobacteria; order Burkholderiales; family Burkholderiaceae_C; genus Rubrivivax. The sequence continues at coordinate 28,654 of JANPDN010000131.1, read as the reverse complement.
CGCTTCAATATCAACGGCCTGCCTGTCGATGCGTCGGCGGCGGCCTTTCCGAACGGCAGCGCCGGCCTGCGCCTGGGTGCGCGGGTCGAAGCCAAGGGCAGCGCGCGCTCGGGGGTCTTGCTTGCCGCCGAAGTCAAGGTCGAAACCGACGACGAGGTGCGCGACCGCGGCTTCGAGTTCAAAGGCACCATCGACAGCGTCGACGCCGCGGCACGCACGTTCGTACTGCGCGGCCAGACGGTGACCACCACGCGGCCCGACCTGCGCCTGGACGGTGGCACGCTGGCCGATATCGCAGTCGGCCGCCAGGTCGAAGTGCGCGCCCAACTCGCGCCCGAGCGCACCCGGCTCGAGGCGACACGGATCAAGTTCGACTGACTTGCCCGCGATGTCTGAAGGCGCCATGCCAGTCGACCGCAGCGCAGCATGCATCGACGTCTGGATCTCGTTTCGGCGGGGTCGATGCCTGGCGCCGGCGCAGGCCGATCGTTGCATCAAGCGCAGTCGGGTCGCGCCACCGAGCGCAAATTGCCGACTGACGCCGATGCCTAACGAACCACCACAGTCGCTACGGTGCGCTCGACGTAGTCGGTGCCACCGACGACGTTGGGGCAGGCACCCGCCAGCGGCTGGCTGCAGCCGGTGGCGGTGATACGGTAGGCGCGCAGCGGCAGGCCGGATTCGCTCAGCACTGCGCCGGCGGTGCAGCGCACGGTCACGGTGTAGGGCTGCAAGGTGCCGGGCAGGGTGTTGATCGACTGCGCCGCGGTGCAGGTCGCCGCAGCGCCGGCGCTGATGCGCCAGCGCCCCCAGTCGAGCCCGGCTTCGGCGGCCTGTGTTGCGCGCGCGTGTGAAAGCTCGCGGGCGTAACCGCTGTGCACGCTGGTCACCAGGCCGACGGCATAGGTCGAGATGCCGCCGAGCAAGACCAGCACGACGATCACCAGCACGCCGGAAAAACCGCGCTGGGCGGATCGGCTGGCTCGACCGTGGTCGCGATGCGAATTCATGGCCCCTCACTCACCGGCAAGCTCGTCACGAGTTCGACCGACTCCGGGATCTGGGTGTCGGCGGCTGGCACCGACAGCCGCAGCACCAGGTGCACGATGCCACCGCGCCCCTGGCTGCCGGCATTGACGTAGCGGATGCTGCAGGCCGCCACGTTCGTGGCCAGCGGCGCTGCTTGCGCCGCGGCTGCAAAGGCGGCGGGTTGGGCCGCGGCAACCGGATAGCCCCAGCGCCTTGTCAGGCGTTGGGTGCCGGGGTCGCAGTCCCAGGTCACCGGTGTCGCGACGACATAAAAACGCCGGCTCGCGGCGAGCGACGGAAAGCTGTGCCCGGCAACGCGGATGCGGTTGCCATCGGGTGCGGCGACCACATCGGTCAGGCGGGTCTTGATGCCACCGACCACCGCCACGTTGCCGCCGAAATACGGGTTGCCCGCGGCGCCCGCCGGGGCCAGCGGATTGACGACAACCCAGTCGGTGCCGGCCACTGGCGCGTCACCTTCGAGCGGCCCGATGCTCGTGAAGCAGCTCTCGTTGCAACCGGCCTCGAGCGCGTCCTGCGCGCCCGGCGCGGTGCACACCGCCGGGCAGGCTTGGGCGGCGCCAGAAGGCCCGGCACGGTGCCGTCCCCAGGCCCGCACTTCCAGAGTTTCGAGCAGTACCCGCGAGCCGACCACCCGCACTCGCACGCTGTTGGGCAACGCGCGCCGCAGGTCGTCGGCGAGCTTGTTTTGCACCGTGTCGAGCGCGGTGGTCAAGCCGGCACGCCGCGAAGCGTCGAGCCAAGCCGCCAGCGGCAGCCGCAGCATCGGCGCGGCGACGACCGCGAGCAGACTCACCAACACCATCGAGATGACCATCTCGACGAGCGTGAAGCCGCGTTGGTGCGGGTGCCCCGCACGGCGGCGCCAGCGCAGCGGCCGGTCTTCGTTTCGGCGGAGTTGAAACCAGGTGCTGGGCATGTTCACACCCCGCGCGGCGAATGGCGCAGGCGCACGCCTTCGACGACCAGATCGGCCTGCGCCGGGCAGCGCAGCGTGACCACGATGCGCAGGCCCTGCGGCCGGCCGGCAGCGTCGAGTGCCGCGATGCCCGGCAGTGCCAGCGGCGTGGTGTTGATCTGCGCCGAGCAGCCGGCCAGGGCTGAGCCTGCCGGGTTGAGCAGGTTGCCGGCGATATCACAAACCCCACCGGCGCAGCCCGGGCCGGGCATCACCAGGCCGTTGTAGTCGCTGACGTTGTCGAAGCGGTTGGCGGCGCTGTAGCGGGTCTCGCCAGGCTCCGGGCCGATCGATTCGGCGACCGACGCGCAGCCTGCGCCACCGACCGCCGACGACGTGGCGACGAGCACCCGCGCGTCCTGCGCATCACAAAAGCTCATCGGCATGAAGCGGACTTCGTTCAACAAGGTCTGCGCCAGCGCCAGCGTCTGGCGCGCGCGCATCGACTCCGCTGATTGCGCCGACAGGCGCGAGAACAACACCGTCATCGAGCCGGCGACGGTGCCGATCAGCACGATCAACACCAGCACGTCGATGAGGGTGAAGCCGGCCTCACGCGCAAATGCGGCTCTGCGACTTTGCCGAGCCCTCCTGGGTGGCGGACGACGCATGTCGTCGGCCTGGGGGCCGTCAGTACACGAAGCCGGTTTCACGCGAGACGGTGAGCGGCAGCACGCCCACGAGCAGGTTGAGGTCGACCGCCGGCACGAGTTGGCCGCGGCTGTTGAAGCGCACCATCGCGGCGCCGCCCAGCGCCACGCCGGCGGGCATGTCGATTTGGTAGGCGCCGTCGCCCGTCGGCGCGGTCACCGGCTGGGCGGCGCTGCACGGGCCGGCGGCGGCATACACCGCGCGCGCCTGCGCCGGGCCGGCCAGCACGCAGACATCGCGGCCCTGGGTCATGGCGAGCTTGCGGCTGTGGTCGAGCATCGATTTCAACTGGTCACGCGCGCCGCGCTCTTGCAGCGCGGTGCGCTCGGTCAGGCGCGGCAGTGCGAGCCCGGCCATCACCGCCATCAACAACATCACCACGATCAACTCGACCGTGGTGAAACCGGCGGCGCTGCGCATTGCAAGCACCGGCCCGGGTCTGGCTTGAGCCGAAATCAGCAGCCGGTCGTGACCGAAGCCGACAGCGTCGGCGCCTGGCCCAAAGCAGCCGGCGGCGTGAACGTGAAGGCACAGGTCAGCGGGTCGGAGCCACCGGCCACACGCACCGCCAGGCCACCGCCGACAGCGGCAGTCGTGTAGCCGTCAGCGGCCAGTTGGGCAGCGGTCGGCGTGCCCGAGACCTGCACGATGCCGGCCGAGGCGACCACCCCGGCGACGGTAGCGGCGGGGTACAGCAGCGCGACCTGGACGCGGCCATTTTCGGTACACAGGTTGCCGTTGCCGGCGGCGTTGACCAGCGGGGGGTTGCCGCCGAAGCCGGCGCCGGCGCAGGCCGGCTGGACCTGGTTGTGGCGTGCCATCGCGGTGCCGTGGACCAGCGCCGACGCCGAGGCCACCGCGCCGCGTGCGGCGTTGAGCTTGGCGATGCGGCCGTCACGCTGCAGGTTGGTGAAGCGGGGCAGGGCCACAGCGGCCAGGATGCCCAGGATGATGATCACGACGATCAGCTCGACCATCGTAAAACCGGATTGAAGACGTTTCATGGGTTGGCTCCTGATGAGCGCGGGCTGGCGGCGGGTTTGGACAACGGGTTTGGATAACGGGTTCGGGCGATCTCGGCGGGGCTTGAATTCAGCTCGCGCTGCCGGCCGGTACCAGCCATATCGACCACACGGGTACCGACTTGAGCCCGCGTGGCAACCGTTTGCCGGCCTACTTGAGCGAAGCCTTGCCCAAATCCCACATCGGCATGAAAACGCCGAGCGCGAGCACCAGGACCATCCCGCCGAGCGCAAAGATCAGGATCGGCTCGATCTTCGCCGACATCGTCTTCAGCTCGTACTCGACCTCGCGCTGGTACATGCCGCCGACTTCGTCGAGCATCTCGTCCAGGGTGCCGGACTCTTCACCGACCATCACCATCTGCAGCACGATCGGCGTGAAGATGCCCGCCTTGCGGCAGGCGCTGAGCACGCTGTCGCCACGTTCGACAGCGCTGCGCATGCCCAGGATCGCGCGCTCCATGTAGCGGTTTTCGGTCACCGTGCCGGCCAGGCTCAGACCGTCGAGCACCGGCACGCCGCTGCGCAGCACCATCGCCAGGCTGCGGCAGGCGCGCGACAGCGCACTCTTGAGCAAAATCTTGCCGGCGATCGGCAGCTTGAGCTTCCAGCGGTCCCAGGTGAGCGCGCCGGCCGGTGTGGCCACAAAACTGCGCCAGCCGAAAGCCGCGGCGACCGCTGCGCCGAGCAGCAAGGGCCAGGACGTGACGACGAAGTTCGACGTACCGAGCAAGACCCGTGTCATCAGCGGCAGCTCGGTATTGAGGTTTGCAAAGACCTTGGCGAATGCCGGGATCACGAAGATATTGATGACGACCACCGCGACGAGCATGGCCATGACCACAAACTTGGGGTAACGCAGTGCGGCCGCCACCTGCTCGCGCATGAAGCGCTGGAAGTCCAGGTGGTGGTGCAGGCTGTCGAAGATTTCGGTGAGCTGGCCGGTGGACTCACCGACCCGCACCATGGCCACAAAGAAGCCGTCGAAGACATCGCCGTGGCGGGCCATCGCCTGCGACAGCTCGTGGCCGGCATCGAGCTGGCCGCGCAGCTTGCCGAGCAGATCGCCCAGCCCTTCGTGGGTGGCCGATTCGCGCAGCCCCTGCAGCGCCCGCAGGATCGGCACGCCGGCACGCAGCAGGGTGTGCATCTGGCGTGTGAAGAGCAGCAGTTCGGCGTCGCTCACCGCACCGCGCTTGAGCAGCCGCTTGAAGGTGTCGCGCACATCCGTCGGTGCGCTGTGCGGCTCGATGAGCACCGGCACGATGCCCTGGCCGGCCAGCGTTTGTGCGGCCAGCAGCTTGCTCGCCGACTCCAGGATGCCGGTCTTGGCTTGCTGTGCGGCGTCGCGGCCGTACCAGGCAAATTGCGCCATTTCAGTACCGCCCGGCCGTTCCGAAGGTACTGAGCACCCCCTTGGGGGGCAGCGAACGAAGAGAGCGTGGGGGTTTCATCTCAGACACCCGAGCCGACACGCATCGCCTCGGCCAGCGTGGTGCGCCCTTCGGCGACGAGCTTGAGCACGCTGCGGCGCAGGGTGAAGTCGGCAAAGGCACGGTTGGCCTCGGCAGTGAAACCGGCCGGATCGTCGGCGTTGACGCAGTGCACCAGCGTCGGTGTCATCTCGAGCATTTCGTAGACCGCCATCCGGCCGCTGTAGCCGCTGCGGTTGCAGGCCGCACAGCCCTTGCCTTTGAACGCGGGGTAGGAGCCGTCAGGGTCGCGGCGATCGTTGCTGCTGTCGGTCGTGAGGTCGCTGGTCGGGGCGCGGTTGGCGGCGCTTTCAATTCCATCGGCACCTTCAGCCAGCCACTCGCTTTCGTGCGGCAGCGGCGCGGCGGGTGCGCGGCACTGGCCGCAGATCAGGCGCACCAGGCGTTGCGCGATGACCAGGCGCACACCGAGTGCGACCATGTACGGCGGGATGCCCATGTCACGCAGCCGCATCGGTGTCGCGGCGGCGCTGTTGGTGTGCAGGGTCGACAGCACCAGGTGCCCGGTGAGGGCCGCGCGCAGGCCGATCTCGGCGGTTTCCTGGTCGCGCATTTCGCCGACCAGGATGACGTCTGGGTCCTGGCGCAGGCAGGCGCGCAGCACACGCGCAAAAGTCAGGTCGACCTTGTCGTTGACCTGGACCTGGTTCAGCCCCGGCTGGCGGTATTCGACCGGGTCTTCGACGGTGATGATCTTGACGTCGGGCGCGTTCAGTTCAGCCAGCGCCGCATACAGCGTCGTCGTCTTGCCGCTGCCGGTGGGGCCGGTGACGAGGACCATGCCCGACGACGCGGTAAGCGCGGCGCGCAGCCGCCTGAGGATCGGCTCGGGGATGCCGATTGCCGAGAGTTTCATCCGCGACGGGTCCTGCGCGAGCAGGCGCATGACCACCGATTCGCCATGCTGCGTGGGCAGCGTCGAGATGCGCACATCCAGCGTCGTGCTGCCGACCTTGACCCTGAAGCGGCCGTCCTGCGGCAGGCGCTTCTCGGAGATGTCCAGGCTGCTCATCAGCTTGAGCCGCTGCACCACCGCACCGGCGATGCGCGAATCGGGCGTGCTCTGCACCTGCATCACGCCGTCGATGCGAAAGCGGATCTGCAGCGCACGCTCCTGCGGCTCGATGTGGATGTCGGAGACATGGCGTTGGGTCGCCGACTCGAAGATCGAATTGATCAGCTTGACGACCGGCGCTTCGTCGGCCGAGGCACTGTTTTCCAGGCCCGACAGGTTGAGCACGCCGTCACCAACATCGGCCGCGACTTCGCGCGCAAAGCCGGCCATCGCCTCCTTGCGCTGATAGATGCGCTCGACCGCGGCGAGCAGCGCGCCTTCGGCCACCACGGCCGGCACGACCGTGGTCTTGAGCAGGCGCGCGAGCTGGTCAAAAGCGACCATGTCGGCGGGGTCGACCATGCCGACCTCAAGGCCGTCGCCAAACGACTTGATGACGATTGCGCGCAGCCGGCGCGACTGCACTTCGGGCAGCTTCTGCACCAGCGCCGGGTCGAGTTCTTCGCGCGTGATATCGACAAAGCGGATGCCGAGTTGGTCGGCCACGACGTCGGCGATCTGGGCTTCGGAAACGAGCTTCAGATCGGTCAGCGCGCGGCCGAGTTTGCGGCCGCTCGTCTTTTGCAGCTCGAGCGCCTGCGTGAGCTGCTTGTCGTCGATCAGGCCCTTGCTGACGAGCACCTCGCCGAGGCGGAACCGGCGGGCATTGAAGACGGGGGCGGCGGGGCGGTCCATGGTGCGTATTGGCGCGGCGGCGGTTCAGTCCAGCGACCGCAGGCGCTGGTCGACATAGGTCGCCAGGTCTTCGCGCGGCAGGCCGATCGCCTGCGCGCGGGCATAGGCCTGACGGGCACGTGCGCCGTGGCCTTCGGATTCGAGCGCGACGCCCAGGCCGAGCCACCACATCGGGTTGGCGGGCTGGTGGCGGGCGGCATTTTCGTAGGCACCGAGTGAACGTTTGAACTCGCCTTGCTGGGCCAGGATGCCGCCGCGCAGGCCGTCGGCATCGGCGCCCGTCACGGCATGTTGGTCGAGCGTGGACAGCGCCTCGGCGGCTTCGCCTTGTGCGACCTGGACGCGCGCCAGCAGCAGTGCCAGCGTGGTGTCGCCGGGGTTGTTTTGCAGGCCGTCGCGCAGCAGTTGTGCAGCGCGCTCACTCTGCCCCGATTCATGTTCAAGCACCGCGCCGAGCAGCCGGGTCGGTGCGTGCCGCGGGTCGATGGCGAGCGCTTCGTGGGCACGTTCGAGTGCCGCACGTCGCTGGCCGGCCTGGGCCAGGTCGGTGGCCTGCCGGAACAGCGCCGCGACACGCTGATCGCTGCTCGGCGCGATCAGGCGTTTGTCGATGCGGCTGGGCAGCGGGATGGGCGTCACCAGCGATGCCGGCAGCGGCAGCGCGGCGGTGGTGCTCGCGGCATCTGCGGCTGTGCTGATTTCGCGTGCGCGCGCTGGCGTGGCGGATTGCGTGGCGGTGTGCGCGGCGGGCGCGACCATCGCGACCAGGGCCGGCTTCGACGCTGCAGGCATCGCAGCCGTTGCCGGGTCGGTGGCCGAGGTCACGGGATGACCGCCGGCCGTTGTCGTGGGCGCAGTCGTCGATGTCGGGGTCGCCGGCGCCGTCGGCGCGTCGGTGGGTGTTGTCGTTGCGACCATCGCTGCGGGCGACGTCGCCGCAGCATCCGGCTTCGACAGCCCGGGCCAGTCTGCCAACGCGGTGGCGGCGATGACCGCGCCACCAGCAAGCACGATCGCCGGCAGGTGCCACGCCGGCCGCTGGTTGGACCGCGCCGCCGGCAGCGCTGGCGGATGCGCCGCTGCGGCGCCGCCGGCAGACGCCGCTGCGCCACGTTCGTCGAGCTTTTTCAGCATCGAATTGATGACGCTCATCATTGCGCTCCGAAGGTCATTACGCCGGCCGAGGTGGTTGCAGCGTGGGCCGGCGGCCGCAACCGGCCGTCACGCGCCGCCGCCCAGGCATGGGCCAGGCCGACGCGGTGCACGCCGTCGCCGTAGGCCAGCATCAGGCCCTTGTGGGCCAGGATGTTGGCGCGCCGCGGCACGCCACCGCTGGCGCGGCGTAGCAGCCAGCGCGCGAGCGGAGTGAAGACATCCGGGCCACGCCAGCCGGCGATGCGCAGGCGGTGTTGCAGGTAGTGGCGGAAGTCGCCATCCGACAGCGGCAGCAGGCGCGCAGAAAATGCGATCCGGCTCGCCAGCGAGCGGCACTCGGGCAGGCTCAGCACCGCGTCGAGCTCAGGCTGGCCGAAGAGCACCACCTGCAAAAGCTTGCGCTTGCCGGTCTCGATGTTCGACAGCAGGCGCAGCGATTCGAGGGTTTCGATCGGCATCGCCTGGGCTTCGTCGATGCACAGCACGACATCGCGGCCGGCCTGCGCGAACTGCATCAGCCCGGTCTCGACAATCTCGTAGATGTCGCGTGACGCGCTGCGGCGGTTGAAGCTCAGGCCCAGCTCGGTGGCCAGCACCCGAAGCATCTCGCGTGGTGTCAGGCGCGGGTTGGGCACGTAGGCGGTGACTGTTTCCGGCGCCGCCTGGAAGGACAACAACAGCGCGCGGCAAAGCAGGGTCTTGCCGGTACCGACCTCGCCGGTGACCTTGACAAACCCCTCCCCGCTGCGCACCGCGAGCTGGACCGTGGCCAGCGCCCCCTGGTGCGCCGGCGACGCATAGATGAACCCGGTGTCCGGGGTGATGCCAAACGGCGACTCGTTCAAACCAAAATGTTCGAGATAGATCACCGTGCACCTCCGGCCGTGGCCTTGCTGAAAGGGTTGTGGGTCGGCAGCTTCATTGCGGGTCGGACTCGGTGCCGGGCACCCCGCGCGAGCCCGATGCCGGCCCCGCGCTGCCCGTCGGCGCGGGCAGCGCGAAACGCTCGCGGGCGCTGGTCGGGTACTCGCCCATGCGGGTCTGCGCCCGCGCCAGGTCGGCCTGCCATTGGCTGTCGCCCTTGATCACCGTCGGGCGCAACAAGAAGACCAGCTCGCGTTTGTGCAAGACGCGGTTGGTGCGCTTGAACAGGTTGCCCAGCATCGGCACGTCGCCGGCGCCGGGCACGCGCGCGTCGTCGTCGCTCTGGGTCTGCGACATGAGGCCGCCGATGGCCACCGTGACGCCGTCCTGCACCCGCACCACGGTATCGGCTTCGTTGATGCTCGAGCTGGCCAGCGGCAGCGTGAAGCTGCCCAGGTGGCCCAGGTTCACGATGCGCGTGCGCTCGGTGACATTGCTCACCACCGGGCGGATGTGCAGCGTGATGTTGTGGTCTTCGTCGATCTGCGGTGTCACGTCGAGCGAGATACCGCTGAAAAAGGCCTGGGTCTGGATCGTCGGTGTGGTCACCGAGCCGGCCGCGGTGGTCGTCGTCGACGTCGAGATATTGGTGATGAAAAAATCGTCGGTGCCGACCCGCAGCAGCGCCTTCTGGTTGTTCGTCGCTGCCACGCGTGGCGACGACAAGACCTGCACCGAGCCTTGCGTCTCGAGAAAACTCAGCAGGCTCGCAAAACTGTTCGTCGTGAAAGCCAGCCCGAGTGCACCGCTGCCACCCGACGCCAGCGGGCTCGACAACAACTGGCCCAGCGTCGTCGGGATGACTGATGGCGGCGAGGTGCTGGCGTCGACTGCGGTTTGCACCGAGCCGGTCGGGATGCCGGCGGCGCGGCCCAGGCTGCCCGGGATGTTCAGCCGGCCAGGATCGACCCCGACCGAAAAGCGGTGGTTGCCGTTGCGGTCGAAGGCCGACCAGTTGATGCCGGATTCGAAGCCGTCCTTCAGCGAGACCTCGACGATCTTGGCTTCGAGCATGACCTGGCGCTCGATCGCGATGCGCGATGTGCGCAGGAAGTTTTCGATCTCGCGCAGGTCGCGCGGGAAAGCGCGCACGACCAGCACACCGGTGTGCGGCGAGAGCACGGTCTGGCGGCCGTCGGCATTGCCGACCAGGGTCTTCAATGCGGCGTCGAGTTCTTTCCAGAAATCAGCGTCATGCAGCGTCGAAACCTGGCTGCCTTCAGCGGCGGCGCCCGCCGCGGCGCCACCCGCGCCCGAGTTATTGCCGACGGTGCCAGTGACCGAACCCGAGACGACGCGCGTTTCGGTGCGGCCACTGCGCCGCGCGGACGGATAGGCGATCTGGAAGACGCGGGTCTGCAGCGTGGCGCCTTGCACAAAAACCCGCGTGCCGTCGATGCGGTACTCGAAGCCGTAGAGCTCGCGCATCACGTCGAGCGCCTCGCGCACGGTGGTCTCTTTGAGGTTGACGCTCACCGTGCCAGGCAGCGCCGGCGGCAGCAGCATGCTGTAGCGCGAACCCGAAGCGATGGCGTGGAAGACCTGTGCCGCGGGGGCATTCGTCACCGCGAGGTCGAAGCGCGGTTCGGGCAACGCCGGCGCGGCCAGCTGCGGGCCGCTCACCGGCGGCAGCAGGGCTTGTGTGATGCGGTCAGGCACCTTCGGTGCAGCGCGTTCGCTGCGCGCCTGGGTCAAGGCTTCATTGATCGCCGAATGGGTCTTGCCTTGTGGCGGCCCGATCTGGCAGGCGCTGAGCATGAGCAGCAGCGTCAGCGTGAGCGTCGGCAACAACAACACCACCTGCCAGGCCCGCCGCGGTGGTGACAACAGGCTGTTGTTGCGGCCCGGTAGGGCCCATGATTTGAGGCGGTTCATCGCGGCGTGCTCATCGGTTGGTTGCCCGGTGCTGGGCTGGTTCTGGGCTGCGGCGGCCTGGCGGCGCCGGCCGTGCTCACGGCGCTGACAACGCTGCCATCTCCCGGCCAGGCGAGTTGTTCGATGCGGCCGTCGGCATGGCGCAGCATCACGCCGGTGTTGTGCACCGCGGCGAGCAGCGCACCACGCGGGCGGTCACCGGGCCGCCACCATTGGCCGTCGATCAAGGCCATCGGCGATTTGCCCAGGCGCAGGCCGGCCAGGCCCGACGATGCGGGTGACGATGAATCGGCGGCGACCGGGTTGCCGCTGAGGTCGATCGTTGGGGCATTCGCCACAGCTGCGGGGCCGGCGGCGGCAGATGGTGCGACGGCGGCCGGTGGCGTGAACGGCGCAGCCGGCCCCAGCGCGTGTGCCGGCAGGCCAGCCGCAGCCCATGCGAGCACGCACAGCGCCGACGCCAAAACACCGGCCACGTGCCGTGCGAATTCAAAGACAGGTGGCGGCGCCATCGATCCCGCCGAGGGCCGGGCGCCGCGTGGCGGCGGTTTCAGAGCAGTCAGATCACGAGCCATGATTTTTCAGTGCCAATGACGGCCAGGGTGATGCGGGCCTGCAGGCCTGAGCCTTCGACGGTGGCGACACGCACGCGCTCGATGCGCAGCGGCCGCGCACTGCGGTCCAGCGTGCTCAGCGCGCTGATCAAAGCGTCATGGTCGCCGGCCAGCGTGAGCTCGAAGCGATGGCGAAACAACGCCGTCGATGCTGGTGCCGCGCCGGCAGCAACCGATGCCGCGTCGGCAGTAGCGCTCGAAGTTGCGCTTGAAGTTGCGTTTGCGTTTGCGTTTGCGGTTGCGTTTGCGTTTGCGGTTGCGGCCGTGTTGTTCGCGCTGATCGCCTCAGCGCCAGCCGGTTGCACATCTTCAACCGCCAGCTCGCGCAACGAGACGATCTGCGCGCCCTGGCCTGCAAGCGTCTGGGTGAGCAACGAGGTCAGGCTCTGCCCAGTCGCGTTGCCCGCGCCCAGGCGCGCCAGCTCGGTGCCGACTTGCGCCAGTCGCGACTCGAGTTCGGACTGTCTTTGTGCCGCGGCCTGGGCCAGTTCGCTGGCCGCGTCCGCTTCTTGCTGCGCTTGCTGTACGGCCGCAGCGACGATGGTGTCGCGCTTGGCATGCAGCGGCCACACGACCATGAATTCCACCGCCGCGACCAGGGCCAGCAGGCCGCCGGCCAGCGCCAGGCGGTCGCGGTCGGGCATCGCGTCGATGCGCGCGGCAGCGCCTTGCACGGCGCGCAGCCAGGGTTCGGGGATCCACCGGCGCCAGTTCATCGCGGGGCCTCGGCAAAGGCGGCGCCGGCGCTGGCGAGCACGAAGCTGTGGTGGGCCGGCCGGCGCGCTTCGGTGCTGTCGTCGTTGACCACCGGTGGCGGTTCGACACGCAGCGTCTCGATCGGCACGCCCCGCAGTGGCGGCACCGCGGCCAGGCGTTGTGCATAGGCGGCCAGGGCGCGCGGCTCGACGATGCCGCCGGCGATGCGCAGGCCACGCGCGCCGCTGATATCAACTTCGGTCAGCCAGGCGCTGTCGGGCAGCGCGGTGATCACCGAACGCAGCAGCATGGCGCTGTCGGGCGGCAGGCTGTCGCCATGGTCGAGCAACTCGCGCAACGCTTCGCTGCGCGCCAGTTGCGCCTGCATTACCAGCGTGCCGTCGCCTGCAGCCGATGCACTGGCGGCGGTTGCCGCTGCGGCATCGGCCGGCGCAGCGGCGGGCACACCGGCGGCACGCAGGGCTTGAGTCATGCGGCTTTTTTCGAACGCCCAATGGCTACCGACCGCCACCAGCGCCAGCACCGCCACGACCAGGCAACGTGCACCCGAAAGCAGCCTCAGCGGCGGCAGCAACGACGGGTCGAGCAAGTTGAGTTGTTGCATGTGTTTTCAGTGCAGGGCGCCACGCAACGCGGCACCGATGGCAAAGGTGAAATCCAGGCCACGTTCGGCATCGACGACCGGGTCCTTGGAAACCAGGTCGACATGCTCTTCAACGGCAAACGCCTTCACTTGCTGCGGCAGCAGTTGCGCCAGCTGGGCTGAGATCTCGTGGGCATCACGCACCGCGCTGACCCAGACCGTGCGCAGGTCGGCGCCATGAAACTGGCGTGAAAAGCTGTCGGTCGAACGCTGGATCTCCAGCGCCAGGCGCTCGAGCAACATCGCGCGGGTGTCGGCATCGGCGGCATCGAGCTTGAAGCCCGAGACATCAAACTGACGGAAAGAACAGAGCTCGCGCTGCCAGACCAGCACCAGGCGCGTCGACTTCAAACCGAGGTGGACAAAAGCATGCGCGGTGTCGCCGGCGGCGAGCACCGACAGGTTGCGCATCGCCATCTCGGGGATGTCGATCGCGCCCAGCGACAAGTGCTGGTCGCGGAAGCGCTGCATCCATTGGCGCACCCGTTGGGCTTCGGTGGCGACCGCAAACAACTGGCGCGATTCGGCGCCCAGCGTCGCGCCGGGCACGGCCAGGCAGTCCAGGCAGGCGTCTTCTGGCGCGATGTCGATCAGGTCCTTGAGCTGCCAGCGCACCGCGGCGCGGCGCTCCTCAGAAGGCACCGCGGGGTTGTCGACCGGCACGATGCGGTAGTGCACCGAATTGAGCAACACGGTGGCCTGCGCATCACGACAGACCTGGCGCTGCCAGTGCAGCGCCGCCGCCGCGGGGTCGGCAGCGTCGAAGACCGGCGCGACATGGACTTGCGGGCGCACTTGCGGGTGCGTGGGCGCGCCTGCGGGTGCGTAGGCCGCCACGATGCGCTCGTCGCTGGCCGAGTAAAAACCGGTCCAACCGCTGGCGCGTATGCCACCGAGCATGCCGCCGCGCAGGGCACGGGAAAGTTGATCAAAGATGGACACGGGCCGACCTCGCCAGGGGGTGCCCCGGCATGAGGTCAGTCTAGGAACGATGGCCCCGGCGCGATCGCCGGAAATGGGCTTGAAATCCGGCTGAGATGGACGCTGGCTCAGCCCAACCGCCTGCGATGCCTTTCGATCTGCGCCAGCACCTGCGCCGGCGCCGTGCCGCCGACGGTGGCGCGTGAATTCATCGAGCCGCGCAACGTCAGCACGGCAAATACATCGTCACCGATCGCCGGGTGGAAACCCTGCAGCGTGGCCAGGGGCAGCTCGGACAGATCCAGGCCCTGGCCCATCGCGACCTTGACCGCGTGGGCGACCGCTTCATGTGCATCGCGAAACGCCGCGCCGCGCTTCACAAGGTAATCCGCGAGATCGGTCGCGGTGGCGTAGCCGCGCAGCGCCGCGCGCTCCATCGCTTCAGTCTTCACGCGCATGCCACCCGACCTCAACCCGGTGCCCGGGTCGAGGGGGCCACCCACCATCTCGGCCATGATGCGCAGCGTATCGCGCAGCGTGTCGACGGTGTCGAAGAGCGGCTCCTTGTCTTCCTGGTTGTCCTTGTTGTAGGTCATCGGCTGGCCCTTCATCAAAGTCAATAGCGCCATCAGGTGGCCGATGACACGCCCGCTCTTGCCACGCGCGAGTTCGGCGACATCGGGGTTGCGCTTCTGCGGCATGATCGAAGAGCCGGTGCAGTAGCGGTCGGCAAGATCGATGAAGCCATAACTCTGGCTCATCCAGAGCACGATCTCTTCGGCCAGCCGCGAGATGTGCACCATGCAGATCGACGCAAAGGCCGCAAATTCGAGCGCGAAATCGCGGTCGCTCACCGCGTCGAGGCTGTTTTCGCAGAGGCCGTCGAAACCGAGTTCTTGCGCCACCATGCTGCGGTCGAGCGGGTAGCTGGTGCCGGCCAGCGCAGCGGCGCCCAGCGGCAGCCGGTTGACTCTGCCGCGCACATCGGCCAGGCGTTGTGCGTCGCGTTTGAACATCTCGACATAGGCCAGCAAGTGGTGCGCAAAGCTCACCGGCTGCGCGACTTGCAGGTGCGTGAAGCCGGGCATCACGGTGTCGGTGTGCAATGCCGCGACGTCCACCAGCGCGCGCTGCATCTGCGCCAGGTGCGGCGCCAGCAAATCGATCTCGGTGCGCAGCCATAGGCGCACGTCGGTGGCGACTTGGTCGTTGCGCGAGCGGCCGGTGTGCAGGCGCTTGCCGGCGTCGCCGACGAGCTGTGTCAAGCGCGCTTCGATATTCAGATGCACGTCTTCGAGTTCGAGTTTCCACTCGAAAGTGCCAGCCTCGATCTCGGCCGTGACCTGCGCCAGGCCGCGCTCGATATCGGCGAGGTCTGGCGCTGCGATGACCCCCACCGCGCAGAGCATGCGTGCGTGCGCCAGGCTGCCGGCGATATCGGCGCGCCACATCCGGCGGTCGAAGGCCACGCTGGACGTGTAGCGCTGCACGAGCTCGCTCATCGGCTCTGAGAACAGCGCCGACCAGGCTTGCGCCTTGCGGTCGAGCGGGTTGTTGGTCTGCTCGTGGGCGGGGGCGTTGGCGGGGGCGTTGGCGGGTTCGTGGGCGGCGTCGTTGGCCATCGGTGGCAGTCGTTGAAGGTTCGTTGGCTGATCAGCAGGGCGGCGAAAGCTCCGTATTATCGGCAGGCCCTTGTGCCCGCGATGAACCGCACCCCCAAGCAACCCAACCCGCGCGACCCGCTCGACCCGGACTTCATGCCCGAAAGCCGCGCCGCCAGCTTGTGGCCGGAAAGTGTGCGCCCGGCCGAAGGCCTGTCGACGCAGTTTGGCAACACCCGATTCGATGCTGCCGATGCTGCCGGCGCAGGCGCGAACTCGGGCGCGCGCCGGCCGGCAGCGTTTGACGTCTGCCACGCCGGCGTCGCGCTCCGCGCGGTGCTGCTGGTGCAGGCGATCGCCGCGATCGGCACCTTGCTGGTTGCCGAACCCCAAGCCTGGGTGCGGGTACAGGCGGCAGCCGGGTTTGCCGCGCTGGCGGCGACGCTGCTCTGGCTCGTCTCGGTCTGTGCATTGCAGTTGGTCGCACCACGCTGGTCGGCCGGCCCGCGGGTGGCGATCGCGGTTGCGCTCGGCGCGGCTTACGCCTGCCTCGGCGTGGCGCCGCTGTGGTGGGCTGAATTGCTGGCACCACCGGCGCCGACGCAGGTCGCCGGCCTGGCGTTGGCGGGCGCGGCGATCGCGGCACTCTTTGCGGCCTGGCTCGAATTGCGCTCGCGCCTGTGGCGGCCGGCGGACGCGAGTGCGCGGCTGGCCGAATTGCAGTCGCGCATCCGGCCGCATTTTTTGTTCAACGCGCTGAATACTGCGCTGGCGCTGGTGCGTGTGGACCCCGACCGTGCCGAGCGCGTGCTCGAAGACCTGAGCGCGCTGTTCCGCGAAGCGCTGGCCGATTCTGCGGCGTCGGTGTCGCTGACTGATGAGATCGGCCTTGCGCGGCGCTATCTCGATATCGAGCAGGTGCGTTATGGCGACCGGCTGCAGGTGGAATGGGATATCGACGCTGCTGCCGGCGCGGCACGTGTGCCGCCGCTGGTCTTGCAGCCGCTGGTTGAAAACGCGGTGCGCCATGGTGTCGAGCCTTCGCTCGATGGCGGCCGGGTCTGGATCCAGACGGTGCGCCGGCGCGGCCACGCGGTGCTGCTGGTACGCAATACGGTGCCACTCGAAGCGTCGCGCCCGGGGGCTGGCATGGCGATGGTCAATGTGCGCGAACGCATGCGTCTGCTGCACGATGTCGGCGCGCAGTGCGACGCCTGGAGGGGCGACGACGGTTTGTTCCACGCGCGCATCGTGATCCCGCTGTGACGACATCCGACGCGCCGCCGCCGCCGCTGCGCTTGCTGATCGTCGACGACGAAATGCTCGCTCGCTTGCGCCTGCGCTCGCTGGTGCAGGCCTGCCCCGACCCGCGTGCCGAGGTGGTTGCCGAAGCCGCCGATGCGCATGCCGCGATGGACTTGCTGCGCGGCCAATCGTTCGACGCGGTGCTGCTCGATATCCGCATGCCGGGCAAGGACGGCCTGCAGCTTGCCGGCGCGATCCGGCTGTTGCCGCACCCGCCGGCGGTGGTGTTTGTCACCGCGCATGGCAGCCATGCGCTGCGCGCCTTCGAGCTCGACGCGGTCGACTACCTGACCAAGCCGGTGCAGCGCGACCGCCTCGCCGCAGCGCTGCACCGCGTGTTGCAAAGAGCCGTGCAGCGCGTGGTGCAGCGCGGACATCCAACGCTCGCAGCGGGCCCGACCCTGCCGTCTGCACTGGACGAGCTGCCGGTGCTGGTGGTCAACGACCGCAAGCGGGTCTTGCGCATCCCGGTGGCCGATGTGCTGGTGCTCAAGGCCGAGCTGAAATACGTCACGCTGCGCACCGCGCAACGCAGCCATGTGCTCGACGATTCGCTGGCCGAACTCGAGCCGCGCCTGGCCGCGCTTGGCGCCGCATTCATCCGCATCCACCGCAATGCGCTGGTCGCCCGCCACGCGGTGCGCGAGCTGCAGCGCCGCACCGATGAAGGTGCCGACGAAGGCTGGGCGGTGCGGGTTGCGCCGCTCGACGAATGGCTGCCGGTGTCGCGCCGGCAACTGGCCGCGGTGCGCGAGGCGCTGGCCGGCGGCGGGCCAGCGGCCGAAGCCGGCGCATGAACTTCGAGCTCCGCTTGAGCGAGGCGTCAAGCCGCCCGCGGCGGATGGGTTCGGCTCACCAGATGGCGCTCAATGGAATTCGATCACCATCTTTCCGTTCGCGCGGTTCTCATCCATCAGCGCATGGGCCTCTCGCAGGCTTTCAAAGGGGAAACTCGGTCCAAGCTTGAGCGCCAGCGCGCCGGATTCGACGAGGGCCACGTAGCGCTGAAGCTGCGCGCGGGTGATGTCGGAGGCCTCCCCACTGTAGGAGGTCAGCTTCACGCCAGTCGGAATATCACCCATCGGGCGGAAGTTGTCCAAGGTCCAACGACCGCCAAGAATCCCCGTCATGCAGACAATGCCACCCCTGCGCGCAGCCTGAAGTGAATCGAGCAACGTCGTCGCACCGACAAGTTCGAGAACCCGGTCGTAGCCTTCGGGGTGGATGAGACGGGCCGCTCCTGCCAAGGCCCCATCGTCAACGATCACATGTGTGGCCCCAGCAGATTTGAGCTCGGCAGTCTTCGCGTGACGCCTGGTTGTGGCAGTCACTTCCAGTCCTGCCGCGCGTGATAGCGAGATGGCCGCGAAGCCGATCGATGAAGTGGCCCCTCTCACCAGGATGTTCTTTGCGCGTTCGATCTCCAGTCCGGTGTGCAGTGACCCGTGGACTGTCTGCATCATTTCAGGCAAAGCACCGAGCAGCTTCCAATCCAACGATGTCTGCAATGGGAAGACGTTCTCCTGGGGAACGAGCACGAACTCTGCGTAGGAGCCGTCAAATTGGCGCCCCATCCCTCCCATCATTGCCGCAACACGGTGGCCGGCAGGTAGGTTGGTTCCAGGCGCGGCGACAACCTCGCCTACACACTCGATGCCCAGAACGCGAGGGAACACCACGGATGGAGACTCGCCGATTCGAGTAAACCACTCCGACCGATTGATGCCGAATGCGCGGTTCCGGATCAATACCCATCCGTCGCGCGGCAGCGGCCGAGGCAGCTCTCGGAGCTCAAGCCTCTCCGGCCCTCCGGGTGCACTGATGACGTAGGCGCGCATCGAGTTCTGCATTCGGGACTCCTGGATTGCCAACGGGTAGGTGTGCGGGGGCACCTAACGATCGACTCAACCGGTATTGCGCAGCCCCGCCGCCAGCCCGTTGATCGACAGGTGGATGCCGCGCTGCATGCGCTCGACTTCCGGGTCGCCCGGTTTGTGCTGGCGATAGCGGCGCAGCAGCTCGGCCTGCAAATGATTCAGCGGGTCCAGGTAAGGGAAGCGGTGTTCGATCGACCGCGCCAGCGCCGGGTTGGACTGCAGGCGCTTGGCCTCGCCGGTGATCATCGCCAATGCGGCTTCGGTGCGCCCCCACTCCGCACGGATGAGCGCAAAGATGCGCTTGCCTGCGCGCGCGTTGGCGGGAGTGTCGTTGGCCAACTCGGCGTAGCGCATCGCGATGCGCAGATCGCTCTTGGCCAGCACCATGTCCAGGTTAGACAACAAGGTGCGGAAAAACGGCCACTGTTTGTGCATGCGCTGCAGCAGCTCGACCTTGGCCGCGCGCTCCTTCGGCGTGCCGGCGACAAAACTGTCGACACCTGAGCCGAAACCGCACCAGCCGGGCAGGCCCAGGCGGCATTGGCCCCATGAAAAACTCCAGGGGATCGCACGCAGGTCTTCGATCGCGCGGGTCGCTTTTCTCGATGCCGGGCGCGAGCCGATATTGAGCTCGGCGATCTCGCGGATCGGCGTCGCGGCGAAGAAGTAGTCGGTGAAGCCGGGGGTTTCGTAAACGAGTTTTCGGTAGGCAGCGAAGCTGGCTTCACTCAAGGCCTGTGCGGCCTGCAAAAACGCCGGTGGCGCGCTCTTGGTCGGGTGCAGCAGCGTGGCTTCGAGCGTCGCCGCGACCAGCGTCTCGAGATTGCGCCGGCCGATTTCAGGGTGCGCATATTTCGAGCCGATGACCTCGCCCTGTTCGGTCAGCCGGATCTGGCCCCGGACGGTGCCCGGCGGCTGCGCCAGGATCGCCTGGTAGCTGGGCCCGCCGCCGCGCCCGACAGTGCCGCCGCGGCCGTGGAACAGGCGCAACGTGATGCCATGGTCGCGCGCGAGTTGATCAAACAGCGCGGCGAGTGCGACCTCGGCGCAGTAGAGCTCCCAGTTGCTGGTGAAAAAGCCGCCGTCCTTGTTGCTGTCGCTGTAGCCGAGCATCACGTCTTGTTCGGCGCCGCTGCGCACGAGCAGCGCGGTGATGCCGGGCAGCGCGTAAAACGCCGCCATGATCCCGGCAGCGCGGCGCAGGTCGTCGATGGTCTCGAAAAGCGGCACCACGATCAGGTCGTTGCGCGCCGCCAGGTTGCCAGCGCCGTCGAGCGTGCCGTGCAGCAAGCCACATTCCTTTTGCAGCACCAGCACTTCGAGCAGGTCGCTGACATCTTCGGTGTGCGAAATGATGCAGTGGCGCAGTGCTTCGCGGCCGTAACGCCGACGCAAGTCGCCCGCGGTTTCGAAGATGTCCAGCTCGCTCACCGTGAGTGGCGAATACGCCGCATCGCGCACGCGCAAAGGTCGCGCATCGTTGAGCTGCTTCATCAGCAGCGCGCGTTTGCCGTCCTCCGACAAGGCCGAATAGTCGGCTTCGATACGCGCTGCGCGCAGCAGCTCGGCGACCACCGCCTCGTGGTGGTCGCTGTTCTGCCGGATATCGAGCGTGGCCAAGTGAAAACCAAAGACCTGCAACGCCCGCCGTAGCGGTTTGAGGCGCGGCGCGATCAGCGCCTGGGCATGGTGCGACTGCAGGCTGCGCGCGATGATGTCCAGGTCGTCGAGCAATTGCGCTGGGTCGGTATACGGGTTCTGCGGCGCCACCGCGTGGCGCAGCGCCTCGGTGCCGGTCAGCGCGTGCAGGGTGGCCGCCAGGCGTGCGTAGATGCCGATCAGCGCACGCCGGTAGGGCTCGTCGTGGCGGTGTTCGTTGGCGTCAGGCGAGCGTTCGGCCAGGGCCAGCATCTCCGGCGTCACCGGTGCCAGCGTGTGCGACATCGACAGCTCGGCGCCCAGGCTGTGCACCTCGGTGAGATAAAACCGAAGCGCAACTTCAGCCTGCCGGCTCATCGCGCGGCGCATCGTGGCCGCGGTGACATTCGGGTTGCCATCGCGGTCGCCGCCGATCCAGTGGCCCATGCGCAAAAAGGGCGCGACCTCATGCCCCTTGAGCGCTTGTTCGATCTCTGCATACAGACGCGGGATCTGGCGCAGAAAAGTTGTCGGGTAATAACTCAGCGCATTTTCGATCTCGTCGGCGACGGTCAGCTTGGCGGTGCGCAACATGCGCGTCTGCCAGAGCTGGGTGACCCGCGCGCGCAGCAGCGACTCGTTCTCTTCGCTTTCGTGCGCGCCGCCCAGGCCATCCCGCTCGCCCACCAGTTCGGCGATCGCACGTTCGGCGTCGAGGATGCTCTTGCGCTGCACCTCGGTCGGGTGCGCGGTGAGCACCGGCGCGATGTAGGCCGACTTCAGGGTCGCGGCGATCTCGGCGGCGCGCACATCGGCGCGGTGCAGGCGCTCGAAGCTGACGGCCAGCGAGCCTTCTTGGGTGTGGCCCTGCGCCGCGTGGTGCAAACGCCGGCGCACATGGTGGCGGTCTTCGGCAATATTGGCCAGGTGCGAGAAGTAGCTGAAGGCGCGGATCACGCTCACCGTCTGGTCGGCGGAGAGGTTTTTCAGCAACCGGTCGAGCACCCGGCCGGCACTGGCGTCCTTCTTCAGTCGGTAGGCCACTGACAACTGGCGCACGCGCTCGATGAGCTCGAAGCTGTCACGGCCCTCTTGCTCACGGATGGTGTCGCCGAGGATGCGGCCGAGTAACCGGATATCTTCACGCAGCGCCTGGTTTTTATCGTCTGCAGCGCCAGTCCGCTTGGCCAGACGGGGTTTTCTGGCGGTGGACTGGGCGGCAGCGGCATCGGCGACTCTGGGCATGGTGGGCTCCCGGCGGTGTAACCTGATTACACATTGTGCCCCGAAGCTTGGCCGTCGTGATAATCAGGCCATGAACTCCCGTACCGTCATCGCGACCCGCGAAAGCCGCCTGGCCCTGTGGCAGGCCGAACATGTGCGTGATCTGATGCAAACGCGCTTTGGGCTCGACGTCGACCTGCTCGGCATGACCACCCGCGGCGACCAGATTCTGGACCGCTCGCTGTCCAAGGTCGGTGGCAAGGGGCTGTTTGTCAAAGAACTCGAGGCCGCGCTCGAAGACGGCCGCGCGCAGATCGCAGTGCATTCGCTCAAGGATGTGCCGATGGACCTGCCGCCGGGTTTTGTGCTCGCCGCGGTGTTGCAGCGCGAAGACCCGCGGGATGCTTTTGTCGCGCCGGGCTATGCCGACTTGAGCGCCTTGCCGCCGGGCGCCTGTGTCGGCACGTCAAGCCTGCGGCGCGCCGTGCAGCTGCTTGCCGAGCGGCCCGACCTGCGTATCGAGCCGCTGCGTGGCAACCTCGATACGCGGCTGCGCAAGCTCGACGAAGGTGGCTTCGACGCCATCGTGCTGGCGGCCGCCGGCTTGAAGCGGCTCGGGCTGGCGGCGCGCATCCGCGCCTGCTTCGATACCACCCGCATGATCCCGGCGGCGGGCCAGGGCGCGTTGGGGCTAGAGGTGCGTGAAGACGACCAACGCCTGCGCGACCTGCTCGCCGCGCTGGTGCACCTGCCGACGGCCTTGGCCACCGAGGCCGAACGGGCGGTGTCGCGCGCGATGGGCGGCAGCTGCAGCATGCCGCTGGCCGCGCATGCCGTCTGGCATGGCAACCGCCTGCACTTGCACACCGCGCTCGGCGACGCCGCGTTGCTGCAGCGGCCGCTGCTGCGCGCGTCGGTCGAAGGTCAGCCGGTTGACGCAGCCGGGGCGCGGGCGCTGGGCAGCCAAGCCGCGGCGCGGTTGAACGCCGCCGGCGCCGCGGCCTACTTGCCGGCCGCGTGATTTGAAACCGATGGCGCCGCCCGTGCTGCGGGTCATCGTGACCCGGCCGCTGGCGCAGGCCAGGCCCTGGGTGGATGCCTTGCTTGCCGCGGGCATCGACGCCATCGCACTGCCGCTGATCGAAATCGTGGCCGTCGACGACCTTCAACCGCTGCGTGCCGCATGGCAGCAGTTGCACAACAACGCGTTGGTGATGTTTGTCAGCGCCAACGCGGTGCTGCATTTTTTTGCGGCCAAGCCGGCCGGCACCATCTGGCCGGCCGGCTTGGCCGCCGGCAGCACCGGGCCGGGCACCAGCACTGCATTGCTCGACGCCGATGTGCCGCAGGTTGATATCGTGCAACCGGCGACCGCTGAGCCGCTGGATTCAGAGTCGCTCTGGGCCGAGTTGCGTCGCCGAGACTGGCATCGTCGTCGGGCCTTGATCGTGCGTGGCGAAGGGGGACGAGACTGGCTCGCCGACCAACTGCGTGGCGCTGGTGCCGAGGTCGATTTTCTCGCCGCCTACCGCCGCCGGGCGCCGCGGTTGGATCTGGCCGCACAGGCCATCGTCGCCGCCGCGCAGGCACGGCCGCAAACGCATTGCTGGTTGTTCAGCAGCGCCGAGGCCGTGGGGCATTTGCACAAGCTGACGTCGGGCACCGATTGGTCGACGAGCAACGCGGTCGCGTCGCATCCGCGCATCGCGGACGCCGCCAGGGCGGCGGGGTTTGCCCGTGTGCAGGTTGTCGATGGTCGTTTTGACAACGTGCTGGCCGCGCTGGCGTCCTTAGAATCAGCGCCATCTTGAACGACCCTCTGAGCTCCGACACTGCTGCAGCGGCGGCGCCTGCCGATTTGCCGACCTCGGCCGCACTGATCACGCCACCGATCGCGCCCCCGATCGCCCCGCAGTCGATGGGCCGCTGGATTGCTGCCGGCGCGGTGCTGCTCGCGGCGCTTTCTGCAGCGGCGTTGACACTGGCCTGGAACACCCAGCAGCGGCTGAAGTCGGCCGAGTTCGAACTCGTCAAACGTCAGCAAGATGCCGGCGGGCAAGCCGCTGAAGCGCGCACGCTGGCGCGCCAGGCCGACGCCACGGTGCGCGAATCGGCGGCCAAGATCGCGCTGCTTGAAGCGCGTGTCGCCGAAACCTCGCTGCAGCGCACGCAGCTCGAAGAGCTGATCCAGTCGCTGTCGCGATCGCGCGATGAAAACGTCTTGGCCGATGTCGACGCGGCGATCCGCGTCGCGATGCAGCAAGCTGCGATCACAGGCAGTGTCGAGCCGCTGACCGCGGCATTGCGCCAGGCCGACGAACGCCTGGCGCGCTACCAGCAGCCGCGCCTGGAGCGGGTGCGGCGTGCGGTGGTGCAGGACCTCGCCCGCGCCCGCGCCGCCGGTGTCGTCGATCTGCCGTCGCTGACAATCCGGCTTGACGAAGCGATCCGCAGCATAGACGACCTGCCGGTATTGGCTGCGGTGGACCGGCGAGCGCCGCGGCGCGATGCGGCGACTGCCTCGGCGTCGACCAGCGCGGCTACGAGCGCGAGCGCTGCGGTTGCCGCCGCCCAGGCCGCATCGCAGGCCGCGTCGCAAGCTGCTGCAGCGCCGGCCTGGGGCTGGCCGCGTTGGCTCGACGAAGGCGCACGCGGCATGCTCGAACATGTCTGGGGCGAAGTGCGCTCACTGGTCCGGGTCACGCGCATCGAATATCCCGACGCGGCCTTGCTTGCGCCGGAGCAGGTCTTTTTTGTGCGCGAAAACCTCAAGCTGCGCCTGCTCAACGCCAGGCTGGCGCTGATGAGTCGGCAGTTCGACCAGGCCCAGTCCGACCTGCGCGAAGCGATGGCCACGATCGACCGCTATTTCGACCGCAGCTCCAAGCGCGTGCTGACGACCGGCGAGGTGCTGCGCCAGACCGCAGCACAGGCGCGCCAGGTCAGCCTGCCGCGACCCGACGCCACGCTGGCAGCTGTGGCTGCCGCTGTGGCTGGGCGTTAGCCATCGGCAGCTAGTCAGTCGACCATGCGCGGCGTCATCTGGGTTGTCTTGCTCTTCATCGTCGCGGTGGTTGCTGCGGCGACGCTGGGCAGCAACGATGGCCTGGTCGCCCTGTACTGGGGCGGCTGGCGCGCCGACCTGTCGCTGAACCTGTTTGTGCTGCTGCTCGTCGTCGCCTGTTTTGTCGTCATGACCGCGATCCGTGCGCTCGACGCGCTCGTCACCCTGCCGCAGCGCGCCCGCGAGTGGCGCGCGCTGCAACGCGAGCGCGCCGGCCAGCGCTCATTGCGCGAAGCCCTGGCCGACTACTTCGGCGCGCGTTACAGCCGCGCCCACAAGGCCGCCGAACGGGCCTTGGTGATCCAGAGCGACACCCCAGCGCTGGCCGGCGACCGCGACTTTCGCGTGCTCGCCAACTTGCTTGCCGCCGGCAGCCTGCACCGGCTGCAAGACCGCCCGCGTCGCGACCAGCGCCTGCGCCAGTTGCTCGACGCCGCTGATGCCGGCGGTGGCGGCTCTGCGGTCGACGGCGCGCGATTGATGGCCGCCGAATGGGCGCTCGACGACCGCGATGCCAGAGGCGCACTGGAGCAGCTTGCCGCGTTGCCCGGTGGGGTCGGCCGGCGCACGCAGGCTTTGCGTTTGCAGCTGCAAGCCGCGCGCATGGCCCGCCGCCCACTGGAAGCCTTGCACACCGCGCGCTTGCTCGCCAAACACCAGGCCTTCTCGACGGTGGCCGCGCGTGGCCTGCTTCGCTCGCTGGCCACCGAGGTTCTGGATTCGGCGCACGACGCCGATCAACTTCGCAGGCAGTGGATGGCGCTGGACGTGAGTGACCGACGTGACGCCGCGGTCGCGTCGCGCGCGGCGCAGCGCGCCGCAGCGCTGGGCGCCGCAGACGATGCCCGCGCTTGGTTGCGGCCGCTGTGGGACCGCCTCACCGAGTTGCCGGCCGACGAGCGCACATTGGTCGCGCTGGCCTTGGCCGATGCCGCCGCGGGGGTCGGCATCGACTGGTTGCCGCGCGCCGAAAGCGCATTTGCGGCGATGCCCACCGATGCTGCGGTTGCCGCCGCTGCCGGCAGCGTCTTCGCGGAGCGCCAGCTCTGGGGCAAAGCCCGACGCCCGCTGGAGCAAGCCGCTGCATCGGCCCACCTCGACCCGCGCGCACGCCGCCGCGCCTGGCGCGCGCTGGCCCGCCTGGCCCGCGAAGAAAACGACGAAGTCCGGGCCGCTGACTGTGACCGCGCCGCTGCGGCGATCGACTGAACCAGGCAGTCTTGAGCCGGAGATCGTTTGTTATACTGCGGGGGTGCGCGGCTGTAGCTCAGTTGGATAGAGTACTTGGCTACGAACCAAGGGGTCGTGGGTTCGATTCCTGCCAGCCGCACCAGTAAAGACGAGGGTCAGTAGGTTAGCGCCTACTGACCCTTTAGTCTTTCTGGGCCTCTAGGGGTCCACTGAGGGGTCCACCGCAGGTGGCTTCTTATGGGCCTATGCGAGACATTCCTGGATGTCGAGGCTCGGGCAGGTCAACGATGCGGCCCGCGGCTTCAGCATTCAAGCAATCAAAGGTCCTGCCAGCACCCGTTTCGCCTTGTTCCTCGACGGCAAAATTCAAGGTGATCCGGGGAGGAGCGGAACTGCTGGTGGGCCTGGTTTGTCGGCGCCGATCCAAATTTGAGCCACCGTGCCGACCGAATATTGAGCCGGGGGTGGAAGCCGATTTTGAGAGGGTCGGCTGTGGATAAGTGTAGGTATTGATCTGGTTCTTGGAGCTCCCGGATGCTGTGTTGATCGCGCGGGGGAAGACGCGCAGGGCGTAGCCCGTAGCGTCTTCCCCCGCGCGGCGCCTGATCAGAACGGGTCGGCCGCAGCCTCGGTCTTGGAGCCCTTGCGTATCTGCTCCCGCGCCTTGATGCGCTTCTTGGCCTCGGCCGTGCTGCGGCTGAAGCGGATCGACTCGTTGCCGGTCTCCACGATGTGGCAGTGGTGCGTGAGCCGGTCCAGCAGAGCGGTAGTCATCTTCGCGTCGCCGAAGACGGTGGACCATTCGGCGAAGTCCAGGTTGGTCGTGATCATCACGCTGGTGTGCTCGTACAAACGGCTGAGCAGGTGGAACAGCAACGCCCCGCCGGCGTGGCTGAAGGGCAAGTAGCCCAGCTCATCGAGCACCACGAGGTCCAGGCGCAGCAAGCTGGTGGCGATGCGGCCAGCCTTGCCTTGCGCCTTCTCCTGCTCCAGCGCATTGACCAGATCGACCGTGGAGTAGAACCGTACGCGCTTGCCCTGCCGGGTCACGCCGGACATCCCGATGGCCGTGGCCAGATGCGTCTTGCCCGTGCCCGGTCGGCCCACCAGAACCACGTTGTGCGCGTCGTCGGTGAAGGCGGTGGTGGCCAGCGTGTGGACCAGCTTGCGGTCCACCGGCGAGACCTCGAAGTCGAAGCCCGCCAGGTCGCGATGCACCGGGAACTTCGCGGCCTTCATCTGGTGGCTGACCGAGCGCATTGCGCGGTCTGTGCCTTCGGCCTGCAGCAGATGCTCGAGCAACCAACGCGAGGACTCGATGCCGGTGTTGCCACCTTGCTCGAGCAGATCGGCCCACGCCCCGGCCATGCCGTGCAGGCGCAGCGCCTTGAGCTCGACCAGCACGTCAGACTTCATGGCTGGCGCCCTCTGTGGTGATGTCGCCGCAGTCCTGCGCGCTGTCGTCGTCACGAAGGGTGTCGTAGCGTGCGGTGTCCGCCAACGGCGGCGTGGTGGCCTTCAAGTGCGTAGCCGCCGTCGGTGGCGCCGGCGCCGCGTTCAGCCTGCTCAGCACGTTGACCACGTGTTCGACACTGACCTTGCCCGGCGGCCCGGTCTCCAACGCCAATTCCACCGCCACCAGCACCGCATCCAGCCCCGCGGTGAGCACGATGGCCAGCACCTGCGCCATCACGCGGTCGCCGCCCGGGTTGCGCAGCAGCCCTCGGCGCAGCCGCTGCAGCGGCTCGGGCATGTCGGCGAACGGCGCCCCGTTCCTCAGCGCACCGGGCTTCCTCTGCAGCAGCGGGATGTAGTGCTGCCAGTCATACTGGGTCTCGCTGGCGTTGCTCAGCCGGTCATGGCGGACCACGATCTTGTCGTCGGCCACGATGACCACGCCGGCCGGGTACAGCCGCGTGCTGACCAACTGCCCGTGCAGCTCACACGGCACCGAGTAGCGGTTGCGCGCCACCGAGACCAGGCAGGTGCTCGATACGCGCGCCGGCTTCTCGACGTAGCCGTCGAACGGCGTGGGCATGGGCATCAGGTGCGCTCGCTCGTGCTCCAGCATCTCGGCCACGCTGAACTGCTCGTGCTCGGGGTGGCGGACCTCCTCCCACAAGGCCCGGCACCGATCAGCCAGCCAGGCGTTGAGTTCGGTGAAGCTGCCGAACTTGACCTTGCCGCGTCGATCCAGATGCGCCTTCGGCTGTCCCGCACGTTCTTCTCGACGACGCCCTTCTCCCAGCCGCTGGCCACGCAAGCAGAAGATCGGGGTCGACCAGGTAGTGCGCGCACATGGTGCGAAGCGCTCGTTGACGATGCGGCCCTTGCCCTTCTTGACTTTGTCAACGGCCGTCAACATGCAAGTCGTAGATGCCCCGACGCGCAACGCCACCGAGTGCGGCGAAGCTGCGCGCGTGGGCATCGAACAGCATCTCGTGACCCTGGCTCGGGTAGGCCACGAGCCAGAAGGCCCGACTGGCGCACAGCTTCATGTGCGAGACCTGCTTGCGGTAGTAAATGCCGCCGATCACCAGGCCCTCTTCGCTCCAGTCGAACTGGTAGGCCTCGCCGAGCTCGAAGGCCAGTGGGACGAAGGCATTGACCGCAGCCCCTGGCCCTCGGCCTGGCGCCACCCCCGGATGTAGTCGGTCACCCGGGTGTAGCCGCCGTCGTAGCCCGCTGCTCTGATCTCGGCGTACAGCGCCTTGGCCGTGCGCCGCTCGTGCTTGGGGCGCCGGGCGTCGGCCTTCAGCGCCTGTTTGAGCGCCTCGTGGAATGCCGTGAGCTTGTTCGGCTGCTCGCCGCGCCGGTACTTCGGCGGGCCATCAACCTGGCCCTGCAGCCACTTGGCAACCGTGTTGCGCGACAGCCCCGTGATGCGCCTGTTCTCGCGCGCCGACTTGTTCCTGCGGCGTAAGCGTCCGGCGGCGGCATCTTGACGCTCGCCGACGGCGGCCGAATGATCTCAGGCCGGC
>JANPDN010000130.1:0-1648 GCA_031431555.1 Rubrivivax sp. | reverse complement strand
CCGAAGCGGCGGAAGGCCGGGCGCACATACAGGCGCTTCATCTCGCAGGCGTTGGTGTAGTCGACATCTCGCAGCGCGCGAAAGGCACCGCAGCCGGCGAGCTGGCCGTTGACCGTGGCCAGCAGCAGCGCGCCCGTGGGTGCCGCGTACTCGCCGGGCAGGCCGCGCAGCTCGGCGTCGAAATTCTGGAAACACAGGTCGACGCCGAGGGCCTGGGCGTATTCGCTGAAGATCTCACGCGTGGCGTCAAACAGAGCCGGGCTCGCCGGCGTGGCGATCTGGATCTGCGCGGGCTCGGGCATTGGCGCTGGCGACCTCAGACTCAAGCGCCGCGCGTGACGACAAAGGTCACCACCGCGGCGCAGGCGGCAAACAGCACCAGCGCCGTCGTTCGCGAGCGTGTGTCGTCCCGCGACGCCGGGGTGTCGGCGGGGAGCTGTTTGTCGCCCTCGAGCATCGGCCTGATCAGGTTGGTCCTTTTGCGCACGAGGTAAAACACGACCGCTGCGATGTGCAAAACGATCAGCGCGATCAGGATCCACTGGCCCCAGTTTTTGTGCCAGGCGGTGGCGGCCAGGCCGGTGTCGGTGCTGACAAACCGGTTCAGCGGGCCGACGGTGGCGATCTCGTCGTCGGCAAAGAGGCCGGTGCCCACCTGCAAGGCCAGAAAGCCGATCAGCGCAAACACCGAACCGGCGCCCAGCGGGTTGTGGCCGACCTCGAAGTGGTCACCCGGCCGGTGCTCGCCGCGCAGATAGCGCAGCAGCGTGGCCGGCGCGTAAATGAAATTGGCAAACCGCGACCAGCGCCCGCCGATGAGGCCCCAGACGATGCGAAACGCCAGCAGGCAGAAGACCAGATAACCGAAGCGCATGTGCCAGACGATCGCATTGCCGCCGATCTTGGCGCTGACGATCGAGCCGACGACGCTGGCAAAGAGTAACCAATGGAAAACCCGGGTCGGAAGATCCCAGACCCGTACGTATACAGAATGCGAAGGCATGACCCATTTTGCGGGAGTTTGGCCCGCCAGCACAAACTGCGGGAACTGCCTACACTGCGCCGGCTGTAGACCGCTGACTTCGCTCGACAACGCGCCCCACCAACCCTATCGAGGATCTGCATGAACCGTTTATTCCCCGCCGTGGCACTGGCCATTGGAGCTCTGAGTGCCTTGCCGGCAGCGGCGCAGTGGGCCAAACCCGAAGACGCCGTCAAGTATCGCCAGAGTGCAATGGCGTTGCAGGGCAACCACCTCGGCCGCGTATTTGCAATGGCCAACGGCCGCGTCCCGTTCGATGCCAAGGTTGCGTCCGAGCAGATCGACATCGTCGCGTCGCTCAACCGCCTGCAGTTTGCGGCCTTCATCGACGGCAGCGACAAGGCCGGCAACACCCGCGCGAAACCCGAGATCTGGTCGGACAAAGACAAATGGAACGCGGCGGTGGCCAAGAGCCAGGAAAGTGTCGCCGCGCTGGTGGTGGCCGGTCGCTCGGGCAATATCGACCAGATAAAGACCGCCGCCGGCACCGTGGGTGCGGGTTGCAAGAACTGCCACGATACGTTCCAGGCGCCCGCTCGATAGGGTCGAGCGCAAGCCGATTCAGCTGTCGGCCGCCTCGACTGGCTCGACCGGCGCGACGGACGC
>JANPDN010000129.1:0-6758 GCA_031431555.1 Rubrivivax sp. | reverse complement strand
CCGCGGCCGCCAATGCGGCCGTGCTGTCTTGAGCGCCGTAGCGACGGCACCCGCACCTTGATCCTGGCCCGCACCATCACCCACCACCCACCACCCCGTCCGCTGCAAGAGGAGAAACCGATGAAACGACTGACCCTGAAGACCCTGCTCGCATCCGCTGTCGCTGCCCTGCTGCCGGCCTTGCTGGCCACGCCAGCGCTGGCCCAGACCAAGCTCAAGTGGGCGCATGTCTACGAGACCAGCGAGCCCTATCACACGCAGAGTGTGTGGGCGGCTGAAGAGATCAAGAAGCGCACGAATGGCAAGTTCGAGATCCAGGTCTTCCCGGCTTCTTCGCTCGGCAAGGAGACCGATATCAACCAGGGCATGTTGCTCGGCACGGTCGACATGATCATCAGCGGCCCGAGTTTTGCGGCACGCAGTTATCCGCGTCTGGGCATCGCCTATTACCCCTTCATCTTCCGTGATGGCGAACATCTGCTGGCCTACAGCAAGAGCGCGGTATTCAAGGAAATGATCGACGGCTTTCGTGACAAGACCGGCATCCAGATCCTGGCCTACACGTACTACGGCGCGCGCCAGACGACGAGCAAGAACGCCTTCACCGACTGCGCCGGCATGAAGGGCCTGAAGATCCGCGTGCCCGATGTGCCGAGCTACCGCGCCACACCCGAAGCCTGCGGCGCCAACCCGACGCCGATCGCCTTTGCCGAGGTTTATCTCGCGCTGCAAAACGGCACCGTCGACGCGCAGGAAAACCCGCTGACCACGATCGAGGCGAAGAAGTTTTATGAAGTGCAAAAGCACATCATGCTCACCGGCCACATCGTCGACGGCCTGACGACGCAGGTCGCGCCGCATATCTGGACCAAGCTCAGTGACGCTGAGAAGAAGATTTTCTCCGACGTGGCACTCGAAGCCGCGGCGCGCGCCAGCGCGCAGATCAAGCAGCGCGAGTCGGAGCTGGTGGCCGAGTTCAAGTCCAAGGGGATCACGGTTCACAACGTCAACCGGCAGAGTTTTGTCGACGCGGTGCTGAAGGCAAAATCGGTGGAGTCGATGGGCTTCGACAAGAAGGACTACGACCGCATCGTGTCGATCAAGTAGAGGCACTGCGATGGACATCGATGCCGGCCCAAAGGTGATGGGCGACGACGGTGAATTCCATGCCACCGACGAGGCCGTGGATTTGTCGGATACGCCCTTCGAGGCCTGGGCCGCGGTGCTGCTGTTCTGGGCCCTGGCCGGCGTCGTGTTCACGCAGTTTTTCACCCGCTACGCGCTCAACAACTCGGCCTCGTGGACCGAGGAAATCGCGCGCTACCTGTTGATCGGGGTGGTTTTTGTCGGCGCGTCGATCGGTGTGGCCAAGAACAACCACATCCAGGTCGACCTGCTCTACCGCTACCTGCCCGCGGGGCTTTGCCGCGCGCTGGCGCTGCTGGTCGATGTGCTGCGCATCGCCTTCCTGACATCGATGTCGGTGTTCACGGTGCAGATGATGCAAAAGATGGGGCCGCTGCAAATGACCATCGTCGACCTGCCGATGAATATCGTCTACAGCGTCGTGCTGTTCGGCTTCGTGACGATGTCGCTGCGGTCGATCTGGGTCATGAAGGTGCACTTGCAGCGTGGTTACAGCGTGCTCGAGCGGCCCGACTCGCATATGACCGACCGCTAGGCGGCAACCCTCATGCTCAAGATCATCTTCCTCTTCATGATGGCCAGCGGCCTGCCGGTGGCCATCGCGATGGCCGGTTCGGCGCTGCTCTACATCCTGGTCAGTGGTGACCTGCCGCCGTTTGCGGTGATCCACCGCATGATCGGCGGCATCGACAGCTTCCCGCTGCTGGCAGTGCCGTTTTTCATCCTCGCCGGCAACCTGATGAACAACGCCGGCATCACCAACCGGATCTACAACTTCGCGCTCGCCCTCGTCGGCTGGATGAAGGGGGGGCTGGGCCATGTCAACGTCGTCGGCTCGGTCATCTTCGCCGGCATGAGCGGCACCGCGGTGGCCGACGCCGCGGGCCTGGGCACGGTGGAGATCAAGGCCATGAAGGACCATGGATACGACCTCGAATTTGCAGTCGGCGTCACCGCCGCATCGGCCACGCTGGGCCCGATCATCCCGCCGAGCCTGCCGTTTGTGATCTACGCCATGATGGCTAACGTTTCAGTCGGTGCGCTGTTTTTGGCCGGCATCCTGCCCGGGCTGCTGATGGCCCTGCTGATGATGATCACGGTGGCCTACTTCGCGCACAAAAACGGCTGGGGCGCGGATGTCAAATTTGCCTGGGCCCGCACCGGCCGCGCGTTGATCGAACTGGCCATCGTCGTGGCCTGGCCAGTGGGGACCTGGGCGCTGGTCACGCTTGCCGGCTTTCACCCGCAGTTGGTGGTCTTTGGCGCGATCATTCTGTTGTTCGTGCTCGACCGCATCTTCCGCTTCCAGGCGGTGCTGCCGATCATGACCCCGGTGCTGCTCATCGGCGGCATGACGACCGGCTTGTTCACCCCCACCGAAGGCGCCATCGCGGCGAGTGCCTGGGCGCTGTTCCTGGGCATCGGCTGGTACCGCACGATGAGCTGGAAGAGTTTTGTCAAGGTCAGCCTGGATACGGTCGAGACCACCGCGACAGTGATGTTCATCGTCGCCGCGGCGTCGATCTTTGGCTGGATGCTCACCGCCACCGGCGTCACCGCGGCGATCGCGCAGTGGGTGCTCGCGGTGACCAAGGAGCCCTGGCTGTTCTTGCTGATGGCCAATCTGCTGATGCTCTTTGTCGGCTGTTTTCTCGAGCCCACCGCGGCGATCACGATCCTGGTGCCGATCCTGTTGCCGATCGCACGCCAGCTTGGTGTCGACCCGGTCCACTTTGGCCTGGTGATGGTGCTCAACCTGATGATCGGTCTGCTGCACCCTCCCATGGGCATGGTGCTGTTTGTGCTGGCGCGTGTCGCCAAGCTGAGCGTCGAGCGCACGACGATGGCGATCCTGCCCTGGCTGGTGCCGCTGTTGGCCAGCCTGGTGATCCTGACCTATGTGCCCGCGATCGGCCTGTGGCTGCCGCGCACGATGGGGTTCTGAGCAGCCGCCGCCGCTGCCCAGCGTTGATGGCCACCGCGTTTGCAACATGACCCGCATCGTCGCCGTCGAACTGCTGCTCGTCGACCTGGCCCCACCGGTGCCACGCAGCGACGCGATCCAGTCGTTCGTGACGCAGGAAACACCCTTCGTGCGCGTTGTTTGTGACGACGGCAGCCAGGGCACCGGGTACAGCTACACCATTGGCACCGGCGGCTCCTCCGTGCTCGCACTGCTGCGCGACCATCTCGCGCCGCGCCTCATCGGCCGCGACCCGGCGCAGATCGAATCGATCTGGCGCGATCTGATGTTCAGCACCCACGCCACCACGGTCGGCGCGATCAGCAGCCTGGCCCTGGCGGCAATCGACACCGCTTTGTGGGACTGGCGCTGCCGCCGCGACCGCCAGCCGCTGTGGCGCGCCGCCGGTGGCCACAAGCGCAAGACCCCGCTCTACACCACCGAAGGCGGATGGCTGCACTTGGCCGTAGACGCCCTCGTGAGCCAGACACTCGCCGCGCAGCAGGCCGGGTTCAAGGGCGCCAAGATCAAGGTCGGCAAGCCGCATCTCAGCGACGATGTCGCGCGGCTGAGAGCCGTGCGCGATGCAGTCGATGCAGTCAGCCCGGGCTTCGAAATCATGGTCGACGCCAACCAGTGCTTTACCTTGAGCGAAGCACTCCGCCGCGCGCCGCGTTATGCCGAACTTGGGCTAGCCTGGTTCGAAGAGCCGCTGCCGGCCGACGACCTGAATGGCCATCTGCAACTCGCCGCCGCCTGCGCCAGCGTCGGGCTGCCGATCGCGGTCGGCGAGTCGCTGTATTCGCCAGCGCAGTTTGCGGCTTACATCAAATGCGGTGCGGCATCGATCATCCAGGTCGACGTTGCGCGCGTGGGTGGCATCACGCCGTGGCTGAAGGTTGCGCATATGGCCGAGGCTTTCAACCTCGCGGTCTGCCCGCACTTTTTGATGGAGCTGCACGTCTCGCTGTGCGCCGCGGTGCCGGCAGCGGCCTGGGTCGAATACATCCCGCAGCTCGACATGGTGGCCAGCAGCCGGTTGACAATCGAAGACGGCCACGCGCTCGCGCCTGAGTCGCCGGGGCTGGGCATCGAGTGGCGCTGGAGCGAAATCCAGCGCCTTGCGCGTGCCAGCCACCACATCCAATAGAGCCCACCGGAGCAAAGCCATGAGCCAACGCCTCATCAACAAAACCGCCCTCGTCACCGCCGCCGGCCAGGGCATCGGGCGCGCCACGGCGCTGGCCTTCGTGCGTGAGGGCGCAACCGTCATCGCCACCGACATCAACGAAGCGGCACTCGCTTCGCTGCACGCCGAAACCGGCTGCAGCACACATTTCCTCGACGTCACCGACGCTGCGGCGATCCAGGCCGCAGCGGCCGACTACGGCGCTATCGACGTGCTCTTCAACGGCGCCGGTTTTGTCCACGCCGGCAGCGTGCTCGACTGCACCGAGGCCGAATGGGCCTTTGCCTTCGACCTCAACGTGCGTTCGCAATTCCGCATGATCAAGGCGTTTTTGCCGGGCATGCTGGGCAGCGGCAAAGGCGGCTCGATCATCAACATGGCCTCGGTCGCCGGCAGCATCAAGGGCGCGCCGAACCGCTTTGTCTACGGCACCACCAAAGCCGCAGTCATCGGCCTGACCAAGGCCGTTGCGGCCGACTTCATCACGCGCGGCATCCGCTGCAATGCGATCTGCCCGGGCACCGTCGAATCGCCTTCGCTGCGCGAGCGCATCGCCGATGGCGCAGCATCCAGCGGCCAAAGCCTGGCGCAGGTCGAGGCGGCCTACATCGCGCGCCAGCCGATGGGCCGCCTGGGCCGCGTCGAAGAAGTCGCCGCGCTGGCGGTGTACCTGGCCAGTGACGAATCCAGCTTCACCACCGGCACCGCGCAAGTCATCGACGGCGGCTGGTCGAACTGAATCCGGGATGCCGAAAGTGACCCCGAAAACGAGCCCGACAACGATCCCGAAAACGCTCCTGAAACCACCGAAAGAACCGAGTCCATGAAGCTCCTCCGCCACGGCCCGAAGGGCCAAGAAAAACCCGCGCTGCTCGATGCCCAAGGCCAGGTGCGTGACCTGTCGGCGCTGCTGCCCGACATCACGCCGGCCACGCTGTCACCCGCCGGGCTGGCAGCGCTGCGCAGCGTCGATGCCAGCACGCTGCCGATCGTCGCGCAGGGCCGCCTCGGCGTGCCTTGGTCGGGCATGGGCAAATTTTTGTGCATCGGCCTGAACTACACCGACCATGCCGCGGAATCGAACCTGCCGCTGCCCAAGGAGCCGATCCTGTTCATGAAACCCACCGCCGCGGCGGTTGGCGCCCACCATCCGGTGGTGCTGCCCACCGGCTCGGTCAAGGGAGATTGGGAAGTTGAACTCGGCGTCGTCATCGGCAGCATCGCGCGCCAGGTCTCCGAGGCCGATGCGCTCAAACATGTCGCCGGTTATTGCCTGGCCAACGATGTCTCTGAACGCGAGTTGCAGATCGAGCGCGGCGGCACCTGGGACAAAGGCAAGGGCTGCGACACCTTCGGCCCGCTTGGCCCCTGGCTAGTGACTGCTGACGAAGTTGGCGACCCGCAGGCACTGGGCATGTGGCTCGATGTCAACGGCAAACGCTTCCAGACCGGCAACACCAAGACCATGATCTTCAGCGTCGCGCAGATCATCGCTTACTTGAGCCGGATCATGACGCTGTACCCCGGCGACCTGATCATCACCGGCACGCCGCCCGGCGTCGGCATGGGCGTGAAGCCGAACCCGGTCTACCTGAAACCCGGCGACGTGATGCGCCTGGGCATCGACAAACTCGGCGAGCAGCAGCAGACGGTGTTTGCCTGGGACCCGGATTTGATCGACGGGTGATGGTGGCTTGGTGCTTCGTCGACGCTCAACGCGGTATCGGCTGACGGTGCCGTTTCGGGGCGTGTTGTGCGGTTGTTCAAGTCAATGACAGCGCGAGGCACGCGGCCCGGGCGCGCGCGCCCCGGCCCACGCTCGCGGGGCACTCCCCGCTGGGTCGGACGATCACCGCATCAACACCGCCTTGGCATCCACACAGTGTGGCGACCGCGAATGGGGCCTGCGCTCGCACACCCAAACCGCCTGCCCGGATCGACGGTGGTGGTCCGGCCAAACACCACGGTCACTGCCCCGTGGCGCCGGTCGTGGCCCTGCTCGCGAACCACGCCGAACGCCGCGGTTTGCTCGGCCCAAAACCTCAAGCGCCGATGCAGGGCGGTGGTGGTGTCAGCGGGCGCAGGCCCCATTCGCGGCCGCCACACTGCCGGGTCACCAGTGCCGGCGTTGATGGCACGGCGTCGGATCACCAAAGGCGCTCCCCCGCGAGCGTGGGCCGGAGAACGCTGGCGCCGCCGCCGACCTGGCGCCCTCACGGACCGTGGGGCCGATAGGCTCGCGACACGAACAAGCACGACGGCTAACCATTGACCTCAGAGGCGCAGAGAATGAACCCCGCGATCCGCATCCACCCGGCCGACAACGTCATCATCGCGCGCCGGCAGCTGCTCGGCGGCCTGGTGCTCGAAGACGAAGACATCACCATCGCCGGCCTCGTGCCGCCGGGCCACAAGATCGCGACGCGGCCGATCGCCGCTGGTGAAGCCGTGCGCCGCTAC
>JANPDN010000128.1:0-7891 GCA_031431555.1 Rubrivivax sp. | reverse complement strand
CGCGTCGATGCCCGGGAAGACGCGGCTGTTCCAGCCCCAGATATTGAAGTCGAGCATGGTCATGATCTTCGGCGTCGCGCTACCGGGCTCGATATCAAAAGCGTTGAGCAGGAAGCAGAAATCGCGGTCGACCTCGTCGATCAAGGGATGTTTTTGTTTTGGGTGCGTGACCCAGAAACCCATCATCCCCATCGCCATCTGCACCATTTCGTCGGCATGTGGGTGGTACATGAACGTGCCCGGCCGGCGCGCGACAAATTCGTAGACGAAGGTCTTGCCCGGCGGGATGCCGTGCTGGTTCAGGCCGGTCACACCGTCCATGCCGTTGGGCAGGCGCTGGCCATGCCAGTGGATGCTCGTCAGCTCGCCGAGTTTGTTGGTCACGAACAGGCGCACGCGGTCGCCTTCGACGACTTCGATCGTCGGGCCCGGGCTCTGGCCGTTGTAGCCCCACAGATGGGCCTTGAAGCCGGGGCTCATTTCGCGCACCACCGGTTCGGCGACGAGGTGAAATTCCTTCACCCCGTTGTTCATGCGCCAGGGCAGAGTCCAGCCGTTGAGCGTGACCACCGGGTTGTAGGGCCGGCCGGTAGCGGGCAGCAGCGGCGGCATCGTATCGGGCCGGGTCTGGATCACCGGTTCGGGCAGGGCCGCGAGTGCCGCCGTGGCGACTTGGCCGGCGGCGACTGCCGTCACGGCACCCGCGGCGCCGAGCAGATTTCTTCTTGAAACCATTGTTTTGTCCCTGGGTTTTCAGTGTGGCGATGCGGCGTCGGCGGCACCCGCCGGTGCGCTGCCGCCGGCCACCGGTATCGATGCCGGCTTGCCGATCAATGCCAGCTCGAGATCGGCCTGCGCGAGCCAGAAGTCGCGCAGCGCCTGCATCGATGCATTGACGCTGCTGATCTGCAGCCGGGCGTCGGCGAGCAGCTCAAAAACGCCGATCAGCATGCCGTTGTAGCGCAGCAGGTTCTCCTCAGCGATGAGCTTGCGCAGCGGCACGATTTGATCGCGGTGGTGGCGCGCGATATCCCAGGCCGAGCGGTATTGGCTGTAGGCCTCGCGGACTTCAGAACGGGCCTCGATCGCGATCTGCGCTGCAGAGGCCAGTGACTGCATATAGACCGCCTCGGCCTGCGCCACGCGGGCCTGGCCCCAATCAAACAGCGGCAGCTCGAAACTGATCTCCCAGCCGCGTTGCGCAGGCGCGCCGATGGTGCCGCTGTGGGTGAGGCCGAGCTCGAAGACATTGACGAAGCGTGTCGTTCGCGTCAGGCCGAGCTGTTGTGCGGTCTGCTCGCTGGCGGCGCGCGCGGCGTGCACGTCGAGCCGCTGCGTCATCGCGCGGCGTTCGATATCGGGCTCGTCGGCAGGGGCCTTGGGCAGCTCGGGCAGGCGATCTGGCAGGCCCTGCGGCAGCGTCACCGCGGCCTGTTCGCCCCAAAGGCCGAGCAGCCGCGTCAGGCGCTCCTGGGTGTTGCGCTGAAGCTGCTCGGCATAGGCCAGATTCAACGCGGCGTCGGCCTGGAAACCCTGCTCGCGGGCACGCGCCAGCTTGTTGAAATTGCCGACCGACTCCATGCGCCGGGCGAGTTCGGCGCCGGCCTGCGCCGCGGCTTGGACCTGCTGCAGATAGCGCACCGACTCGCGCGCCGCGACGGCCTGGACAAACGCCTTGCGAGTATCGGCGGCGAGCGTCAGCACGCGCAGCGCAACTCCCTGCTGTACCTGTGCCAGCCGCCGCGCTTCGATCGGCTTTGTCAGCGGCAGCAAGAGCAGCCGCGCGATGTTGAAGTGCAGGCCACGTTCGATCTCGACCTCGCCGCCACCCGATCGGCGCGCGAAAGAAAAGCCGGGGTTCGGCCACTGCACGGCCTGCACGATCTGCGCTTCGGTGATGCCGAGATCAAAAAACGCCGCTTGCCGGCCGGCGTTGTTGAGCAGCGCGATCTGCACCGCGTCGTCCGCCGACAGCGGGCGCGCCAGCAGCTCGGCGACACGGCGCTGAATATGTTGCTGATCGGCGTCGGTGCGGGCCCAGCGCAGCTCTTTGCCGAGTTGGGCCTGGGCAGTTTTTTCGACTGCAGCAAAGCCGCCGTCGGGGCTGAAGCTGGCGCAGCCCGTGAACAATGCGGTCGCGCTGATGACGAGGGTGCCGATGTGCTTCATCGTTGGCCTCTCATCGCTGGCCGGCCGGCGCCGATGCTGGTGGGGTTGGTGCTGGCGCTGCTGATGGCGCGGCTGCGGCGGCGTCACGCACATAGGCGCGCCAGCCGCCGATGCGGGTGACGGTGTCGTTGGCATCCTTCCAGTCGACGGCAGGTGCGTCCGTCGGTGGGCGGGCGCGCGCCAGCGACGTGTTGTGCAGCAGCGGGGGCACCACCGCGCCGGCATTTGCGGGGTCGTTCGTGGATGCACTTGCGGGTGATCGCGGTGGCGCTGTCGGTGGCTGCACGCAGCCGGCCACGGCAACGAGCGCGACGAGCGTAACGAGCAGCACAGGCTTGGCGAAGCGCAGCCGCAGGGTCGGGCATCGGGTCATGGTGATGGTAAAACTCGCTGGTCGGTGGTCCACCGGCCGGCAATTGGCGCGACACAAAGCGGTGTCACGCATGCCGGATCGACTCGCCGCGAGACGCGGCGAGGACTACAGCGTCGTCGGCCTGGGTGGGCGCTCGGGGCCGCTTTGCACGGCGGGTTCGAGCAGCGTCGGTGCGCCGGGCAGCGGCGCTATTGCTGGCGGAGCCGCCGGCAGCCACAGCGCGCGCGGCGCGTCGGCTACGGTGCCGTGGCAGAGGTCGCACATCGAACATGCGTTGTGCTCGGACGATGTCGAATCGGCGGCAGCGAGATCGTCCAGATCGATGTCGGCCGCAGCGAGGTCGGTCGTGTCGCTCATCGCAGCGACACCGTGACAGGGCATCACCGCAGTAACCGGCGCGGTTGCCGTTTGCATACCCGCAGCGCCGCTTCGGCCCAGCCGCGCAGCGGCAGCAACGCAAGCGCCAGCCACAACAGCAGCGCTGGCCAGCGGCGGAGGGCAGGTTCATCGTCGAAGGATGACGCACTGGGGTTCGGAGTGATCGCAACGGGGCGAGTTCCGTCGCGCTTGTAACGCCTGCCTACAATCGCCGCGCCACCACTGCCAAGAGCCCGCCATGACCCCGGCCGCCGATCGTTCACCGAACCCGACCACTGAACATTCGCTGGCGCACATCACGCCGCGCGACCAGGCCGAGATCCTGGCCCAGGCGCTGCCGTATATCCGGCGCTTCCACGGCAAGACCCTGGTCATCAAATACGGCGGCAATGCGATGACCGACCCGCACCTGCAGCAAGACTTTGCCGAAGATATCGTGCTCCTCAAGCTGGTCGGCATGAACCCGATCGTGGTCCACGGCGGCGGCCCGCAGATCGACGATGCGCTGGCCAAGATCGGCAAGAAGGGCACCTTCATCCAGGGCATGCGGGTCACTGACGAAGAGACGATGGAGGTCGTCGAGTGGGTGCTCGGCGGCGAGGTGCAGCAAGATATCGTCGGCCTCATCAACGCTGCCGGCGGCAAGGCGGTAGGCCTGACCGGGCGCGACGGCGGCTTGATCCGCGCGCGCAAGCTGAAGATGGTCGACCGCGACGACCCGAGCAAGGAGCACGATGTCGGTCAGGTCGGCGAGATCACCGCGATCGACCCCAGCGTGGTCAAGGCGCTGCAGGACGACCAGTTCATCCCGGTCATCAGCCCGATCGGTTTTGGCGAGCACAACGAAAGCTACAACATCAACGCCGACCTCGTGGCGTCGAAACTGGCGACGGTGCTGAAGGCCGAAAAGCTGATGCTGCTGACCAACACACCCGGCGTGCTCGACAAGGCCGGCAAGCTGCTGACCAACCTGTCGGCGCGCGAGATCGACACCCTGTTTTCCGACGGCACGATCTCCGGCGGCATGCTGCCCAAGATCGCCGGCGCGCTGGATGCCGCCAAGAGCGGCGTCAATGCGGTGCACATCATCGACGGGCGGGTGCCACACGCGATGCTGCTGGAGATCCTCACCGACCAAGCCTACGGCACGATGATCCGGTCGCATTGAGGGGTGGGCGGGGCCAATGCCTTGCCCGCCGCGCTGGTGATCGTTGTCGTTTCAGAACTGTGTAAAATTGAAGTTGTACTTTAGTTTTACACGATATGCCTTTCGCCCGCCAACTCCAGACTGTGCTCGCCGCCCGCGCCGCGCAGTGGCCGGTGGTCACGGTCACCGGCCCGCGCCAATCGGGCAAGACGACGCTGTGCCGCAGCAGCTTCCCGGCGCTGCCCTACGTGAACCTGGAGCGCCCCGACACCCGCGAGTTCGCCAACACCGACCCGCAAGGTTTTCTTCGCGGCCTGCCACAAGGCGCGGTGCTCGACGAGATCCAGCGGGTGCCGCAACTGCTGTCGTGGATCCAGGTGTTGGTCGACGAAGACCGCCGAGCGGGCCGCTTCATCCTCACCGGCAGCCACAGCTTCGAGCTGATGGGCGCGGTGGCGCAAAGCCTGGCCGGGCGCACTGCGCTGCTGCAATTGCTGCCGATGTCGATCGCCGAACTGCGTGCCGCGGGCCTGTCGACGCTTACCGACCGGCTGCTGCATGCCGGCGGCTACCCGCGCATCCACGCTGATCACCTGGACCCGGCGGTGACCCTGGCCGACTACTTTGCGACCTACGTCGAACGCGACCTGCGCCTGCTCGTCGAGCTGCGCAACCTCGACGAGTTTCGGCGTTTCATGCGCCTCGCCGCCGGGCGTGTCGGGCAGGTGCTGAACCTGCACGCACTGGCTGCCGACGCCGGCGTATCGGACCCCACCGCGCGGGCCTGGATGACCCTTCTGCAAGCCAGCTACATCGTGCGCCTGCTGCCGCCGTGGTTTGCCAATCTCGGCAAGCGCCTGGTCAAGTCGCCGAAGCTTTACTTTTGCGACACCGGCCTGGCCGCCTGGCTGATCGGTATCCAGGAGGAACAGCAGCTCGCGACCCACCCGCTGCGCGGCCACCTTCTTGAAAACCTGGTCGTGATGGAGTTTGTCAAACATGCGCTGAACCAGGGCGAGCCGGTGGCACTGCACTACTTTCGCGACCAAGCCGGCCTGGAGGTCGACCTGGTTGTTGAGCAGGGCGTGCCACCGGGACAGGTAGGTCTGGTCGAGATCAAATCCGGGCAGACCGTGCATGCCGATTTTTTCAAGCCCATCCACCGGGTGGCGGCGCTGTTGGGTCCAGCAAATGTGGCGCGCCGCATGCTTGTGTACGGCGGCGACGAAGTGGTCACGCGCGAAGCGGTCGAGGTTGTCGGCTTGCAGGCGGCCTCGCGATGAGTCGGGTCTGGCTGTTTGATCTGGACAACACGCTGCACAACGCTTCGTTGGCGTCGTTCAGCGGTATCAACGAGGGCATGACCGCGTACATCGTCAGCGAGCTCGGGCTCAAGCCCGACGAAGCCAGTGCCTTGCGCAGCCACTACTGGCTTCGATATGGTGCGACGCTGCTCGGGCTGGTCCGCCATCACGGTGTGCAGGCGGCGCACTTTTTGCACCACACCCATGTGCTGCCGGGTCTTGAGAGCCGTGTCCACGGCCATGCCCACGACTTTGCGGCGCTGCGCCGGCTGCGCGGGCGGCGCTACATCCTGACCAACGCCCCAGCTGCCTACACCGCCCGGGTGCTGGGTGCGCTCGGCATCGCCAGCTGGTTCGACGGCGTGATTTCGATCGAAGACATGCACATGTTCGGCGAGCTGCGGCCCAAGCCCGACACCCGCATGCTGCGGCGCTTGGCCGCCCGGCTGCGGGTGCATCCGGCACGCTGCGTGCTGGTCGAGGACACGCTGGTGCATCAAAAGGCAGCGCGCCGCGTCGGTATGCAAACCGTCTGGATGCAGCGCTGGCTGCGCGCTGCTGGCCAGCGGCCTGCGCATCGGCCTATGTATGTCGACCGCATCGTGCGCACGCTGCGCGACTTGCGATCGAGACCCTGATCGACCCCCTGCAAAGCAATGGAAGTTGGTGTTTACCAGCCCCGAAACCCCCTCGGGCGCTGTGCAAGAATCCTTGCGCCCCTCTTCTACGAAGCCCGGCCCGCCGCGATGCCCGAGAC
Source organism: Rubrivivax sp. (assembly GCA_031431555.1). Taxonomy (GTDB): domain Bacteria; phylum Pseudomonadota; class Gammaproteobacteria; order Burkholderiales; family Burkholderiaceae_C; genus Rubrivivax. The sequence goes on along the minus strand of JANPDN010000128.1, from coordinate 1,763 downwards.
GCCCCAAGAGCCTGCTGTTGCCGATCTCGCGCCTGACCCGGTAGCGCTGCCAGCAACCCTGGTGCGCAAGCGGCCACGCCCCGGCGAACGTCGTGTGCAGATCCTGCAGACCCTGGCCGCGATGCTCGAGCAACCCGGTGCCGAGCGCATCACCACCGCGGCGCTCGCCGCCCGGCTCGAGGTCAGCGAGGCCGCGCTGTACCGACATTTTGCAAGCAAGGCGCAGATGTTCGAGGGCTTGATCGAGTTCATCGAATCGACGGTTTTCACGCTCGTCAACCAGATCGTCGACCGTGAGGTATCGGGGGCGGTCCAAGCGCGCAAGATCACGACGGTGGTCTTGCAGTTTGGCGAGAAAAATCCGGGCATGACGCGGGTCATGGTCGGCGACGCGCTGGTCTTCGAGCACGAGCGCTTGAATACGCGCATGAACCAGTTTTTCGACCGCCTCGAATCCCAATTGCGCCAGAGCCTGCGCACCGCTGCCGAGGCGGCCGGTTCGCCGACGCCAACCGCCGACGGCGCTGCGCTGGCGTCGACGCTCGTGGCATTGATGGCCGGTCGTTTGCAGCGTTATGCCCGCTCTGGCTTCAAGCGCACGCCGGTTGAACATCTCGACGCGGCACTCGATCGCCTCACGAACTGACGGCACGCCGCGCCGCGGCGCCGAGCGGGCGGTGCTGCCCCGGCGCTCGATCGCCGTCCGACATCAAGCACAAGCGCGACGTCAATGTCCCTGACCATCGAGGTCGCTGGCCGCGCCCTGCAGTTGTTGCCCGAGCGCGCAGCGTTGCTCGTCGACGAAGGTCGACTGCTCGTCGCCGACGCCCACTTCGGCAAGGCGCAGGCATTCCGCCGCCTCGGCGTGCCGGTGCCCGCGGGCACGACGGCGCAGAACCTGCGGACGCTGACGAAGCTCATCGACCGCACTGGCGCGCGGTCGATCACATTCCTCGGCGACCTGCTGCATGCCCGCCATGGCCGCGGTGACGCCACCTTGGCCGCGGTCGCTGCCTGGCGTCAAAGTCATCGTGCCATGCCCATGACCCTGGTGCGCGGCAACCATGACAGCCATGCAGGTGACCCGCCGGCGGATTGGCATATCGAAGTCGTTGATGAACCACTGACCACAACACCCGACGGTGCGCTCGCGTTCTGCCATCACCCCGCACCGTTGCCAGGCCGCTACGTCATTGCCGGCCATATCCACCCCGCCGCGTTGGTGGGCCGGGGCATCGACAGCCTGAGGCTGCCGTGCTTTCACTTCGGTGCGACGGTCGGCGTGTTGCCGGCTTTTGGCGCGTTTACGGGCGGCCACACCGTCAGACCCCAGCCAGAAGACCGCGTTTTTTTGGTCGTCGAGGACGAAATTCGTTGCCTGCCTGCCTGGCCGGCAGGCCTGAGGTGACGGCGGCGCCGGCGAGCGCCGACATCAACATCGCGTGCAGGTCAGGCTTGTGTTCAAACGCTAAACCGGATAGAAACCGCCTAAAGCTGTAAACAAATGTGACTTCGTTGGCTTCTCGCGGGTTCTTGCCTGAGCGGAGTAACGATGGGGCTTTCCGATTCCGATCTCGACCTTCTCCTGCAGCACCTGCTGCTAGGCGCACGCGGAGAGCTGAGTGGCTGGGGCATCCGGGATTATTCGGGCCAGTACAACAATGCTTTGAACCCGCTGTGGGGTTCTGCCGACCGGGCGTTTTCCTCGCTGTCCTCGCAGGTCGCTTTTCGCGCAGCCGATGTGGTGCCGGCGGGCTTGGGCT
>JANPDN010000127.1:0-2692 GCA_031431555.1 Rubrivivax sp. | reverse complement strand
CAGCGCCTCGACGCTGTGAATGCGGGCCTTGATCTCGATATTGCGTGCCACTTCGTCGCGCCGATTCAGCCCGCCGCCGCGATCTGGCGCAGCGCGCGCTCGAAAACTTCCGGCGGCTGGCCGCCCTGGATCAGGTGCTGGTCGTTGACGATCACCGAAGGCACCGACGTGATGCCGGCCTGCTGCCAGGCAGCTTGCGCCGCACGCACCTCGGCGCTGTACTCGTCGCCGGCCAGGATCGCCGCGGCGCGTTGCGAATCGAGCCCTACCGCACCGGCCAACTCGATCAGCACGTCGTGTGCACCGGGGTTGCGGCCATCGCCGTGATAGGCCTTGAGCAGCGCATGTTTAAGCGCGCGCTGGTGGTCGCGATGTTGACCGCGCTGTTCAGATTCGAGCCCGGCCCAATGCAGCAGCCGGTGGGCGTCGAAGGTATTCCAGACCCGCGAGCGCTGGCCAAAAACAAAGCCGACCGCGGCACCGCGCTCGCGGATCGCGGCCTGGTTTTGCGCGATCTGCTGCGCGCTGATGCCGTACTTGTTGGACAAGTACTCGACGGTGTCGGCGCCAGCAGCCGCCATCGTCGGGTTCAGCTCGAAAGGCTGAAAGTGCAGCTCAACAGGTATCTCGTCGCCGATATTTTCGAGCGCACGCTCCAGCGCATTCAGGCCGACGGCGCACCAGGGGCAGGCGATGTCGGAAACAAAATCAATTTTCATCGGGGTGGCTTTTTGCGTTGGGTGGTCAGCGGTGAGCGATCAGCGTTTGCGGCTCAGTTTAGGGTCGAGCAAGTCCCGCAGCCCGTCGCCGACGAGGTTCAGGCCGAGCACCGACAGCATGATCGCCGCGCCAGGGTAGACCGCCAGCAGCGGCGCCTGGAACATCATCGTCTGCGCTTCATTGAGCATGCGGCCCCAGCTCGGCTGCGGCGGCTGCGTGCCCAGGCCGAGATAACTCAAGCCGGCCTCGGCAAGGATCGCGGTGGCAAACGAGATCGTCGCCTGCACGATGAGCAGGCTGTAGATGTTGGGCAGCACATGGTCGATCGTGATCCGCCAGGGGCCTTTGCCCACCGCGCGTGCGGCGAGCACATATTCACGCGCCCAGATGACGTTGGCCGCGCCGCGGCTGATGCGCGCAAAGATCGGGATGTTGAAGATGCCGATGGCGACGATGCTCATCACCAGCCCGGGGCCGTAGATCGCCGTCAGCATCAGCGCCGTGAGCAGCGCCGGGAACGCGAAGGTGATGTCGCTGGCACGCATGACCAGCTCTTCGGCCCAGCCGCGGCGGGCCGCCGCAAGGCAGCCGAAGAAGACCCCAAAACCGACGCCGATGCCAACCGCGATGACACCGACGACGATCGAGTTCTGCGCGCCGACGAGGATCTGCGAAGCGATATCGCGGCCCAGGCTGTCGGTGCCCAACCAATGCGCGCTGCTCGGCGCTTGCAGCTTGTTGGCGATATCGATATCCGCCGGCGGATAAGGCGACCACAGCAGTGACAGCAGCGCGGCGCCGGCAAGCAGCAGGGTCAACACCGCGCCGAGTGCAAAGCTGCGGTGGCGCAGCGCGCGCTGCAAAAAAAACCCGCTGGTGGCGCCAGCGGCGAGGTCGACATCAAGCATCGTGCCGCCGCAGCCGCGGGTCGATGACTGCATAGAGCACATCGACGACAAAATTGACGACGACGACCATCGCGGCGAGCAGCATCACGACATCACGCACAACAACGAGGTCGCGGTTGCTGATGGCCTGGAATACGAGGCGCCCGATCCCTGGCAGCACAAACACGTTTTCGACGACGATGGTGCCGGATATCAGGTTGGCGAACTGCAGGCCCATCACGGTGAGCACCGGGATCATCGCGTTGCGCAGCACATGCCGCCACAGCGCCTGGCGCCGGGTCAGCCCCTTGGCACGCGCGGTGCGAACAAAGTCTTCACGCATGACTTCGATCACCGCCGAGCGTGTAACGCGCGCCAGGATCGCCGCCTGCAACAGTGCCAGCGCCAGCGCCGGCAGGATCAGCGCGGCAATGCCCGGCCAGAGGCCGCCGCCCTCGTCTTCGGTCCAACCGGGGAAGCCACCGGCGCTGACCCATTGCAGCTGCACCGCAAAGAGCAGGATGAGCAGGATCGCAAACCAGAAATTCGGGATCGCGATGCCGACCTGGCTGGCGGCCATCACGCCCAGGTCGCCGATCGTGCCGTGGCGCGCCGCGGCGTAGAGGCCGAGCGCCAGCGCCACGACCACCGTCAGCACCATCGCCATCAGTGCCAGCGGCAGTGTCACCCGCAGGCGCTCGTTGATGAGCTCGGCGGTCGGGGTGTCGTAGCTGACGCTGGTCGCCGTCTCGCCACTGAGCAGGCCGCCGACCCAGTGCAGATAGCGCTTCAGCGGCGGCTGGTCGAGGCCGAGTTTGTTGCGCAAGGCGGCCAGCGCCTCGGGTGTGGCCGACTCGCCGAGCATGATCTCGGCGGCATTGCCGGGGAGCAATTCGAGGACCACAAAAACGATCGCCGAAGCGACCACCAAGGTGGCCAGAAAGGTCACAAACCGCTTCAGCAAAAACAGGCTCATCGAGAACTATCATGCCTCAACAATGTGGAGAGACAGTCCATGCCAATGATCACTTTTGACACCACCCAGGTATTCATCGCCGGCCGCTGGCGTGCCGGCGACAACGGGC
>JANPDN010000126.1:0-4889 GCA_031431555.1 Rubrivivax sp. | reverse complement strand
GTCTGGCACTGGATGGCCACCGTGGTCGCCAGATCGCGGCCATAACCGCCGGCCATCGAGACCGCCACCGGGATGCGCCGCTCGCGCAACCACGCGAAGACACGCCGGTCACGTTCGGCGAGGCCGGCCGCGCTGATCTTCAGGCGGCCGAGGCGGTCGTTTTCATGCGGGTCGGCGCCGGCCAGATAGAAGGCCAGCGCCGGCGGCGCGGTTTGCTGCCGAGTCCACGCAAGGTCGAGCGCTGCGTCCAGCGCCGCCAGATAGGGCGCGTCGGTGCAGCCATCGGGCAACTCGACATCGAGGTCGCTCGCCGCCTTGCGGAACGGGAAATTCTTCTCGCCGTGCATGGAGAACGTGAACACCGTCGGGTCGTCGGCAAAGATCGCCGCGGTGCCGTTGCCCTGGTGGACGTCCAGGTCGATCACGAATACACGCAGCAGCCGGCGATGCAGGCGGTGCGATTCGGCCTGCATCAACCGCGCCGCCACGGCGACATCGTTAAAGACGCAGAACCCCGATCCTTTGTGCGCAAAGGCATGGTGGGTGCCGCCGGCCAGGTTGGCGGCAACGCCCTCGCCTTCGATAAACGCGGCGCGCGCGGCCGCAATCGTCGCCCCCACCGAGCGCCGGGCCCGTTCGGCCATCGCCGCCGACCAGGGGAAGCCGATCTCGCGTTGTTGCGCCGCGCTGGTCGTGCCGTGGGCAACCGCGTCGATCCATGCCGGCTCGTGCGCCAAGGCCAGTTCGCCGTCGCTGGCGGCCGGGGCTTCGCAGACCCGAACGCCGGGCATCGACGTTTCTGCTGCCTCGCGCAGCAGGCGGTATTTGCTCATCGGGAAGCGGTGCCCAGGCGGCAATGGCAAAACAAATTGGTCGCTGTGAAAGGCCCGCATCGGCGTCGATTCTAGAAAGTCGCCCCTAGATTGTTGCAACGCAGCAAAAAGTGCTTGCAAAGCCGCGGGGGAACCCTATACTTCTGTTCATGTTGCGGTGCAGCAAACGCCGCAGACCGATCACCAAACGAATCACCAAACCAACGGAGTTCATTCATGTCTTTCCTCACCGCTGAACAAATTGTCGCCGCCCAAAAAGCCAACCTCGAGACCCTTTTTGGCCTGACCCAGAAAGCCTTCGAAGGCGTCGAAAAGCTCGTCGAACTGAACCTGCAAGTCGCAAAGACCGCCCTCGGCGAAGTCGCTGACACGACGCGCGCCGCGCTGTCGATCAAGGACGCGCAAGAGCTCGTCGCCCTGCAGCAAGGCCTGCTTCAGCCGGCCGCCGAAAAGGCCGCTGCTTATGGCCGTCATGTTTATGACATCGCCGCAGCGACCAACGCCGAAGTCACCAAGGCTGCCGAAAGCCAGCTCTCCGACGCGCAGAAGCAGTACATGGCCCTGGTCGACACCGCGGTGAAAAACGCCCCGGCCGGCAGCGAAAACGCAGTTGCGCTGGTGAAGTCCGCCGTCGCCGCCGCGAACAACGCCTACGAATCAGTCCAGAAGGCCACCAAGCAAGCCACCGACATGGCCGAAGCGAACTTCCAGGCGATCACGAGCACGGCAGTCAAGGCCGGCCAGAGCGCCACCAAGGCACGCCGCGCCGCCTGATCAACCCCGATCCAGCTTGACGGAACTTTAAGGCGAATCAACGGCTCAGAGAGTTGCCGCCGGGCCGCAAGGCGCGGCGGCTTCTCGTGGAAGGTTGTCTCCTCGGAACCTCTCGGAGTTCTTTTTCGACGTTCCTTTCAAGGCCCGGTGCAAACCGGGCCTTTTCTTTTGTCTGATCACTCTTGCCCCATCGTTTTTGCCCGCTCAGCCTTCGACGGTGCTACTTGGTCAGAGCCAGGATGCGCGCGCGCAGTGATGGCAACAGCGCCAGTGCCGCCTCGCGGCCGGCAGCGATCGCCCGGCGGCGGGCGCTGAAGTCGGCGCTGCCAACACCGGCGAGTTGTGGCCGCATCACGATATCGGCGTCACGCAGTTCGAAGTGGTTGATGCTCTTGCCCATGATCGCAAAGGTCTGCAAGAGCAACTTGAACGGGTCGCCGGTGGGCGCGCCGTCCGGCGGTAAAGAGATGTCGACGGCGACAACGATTTCGGCGCCCATCTGGCGCGCAAAACGCACTGGCACCGGCGACACCAGGCCGCCGTCGACATACTCGCGGGTACCGATCTTCACCGGCTGGAAGATCGCCGGCACCGCGCTCGATGCGCGCACCGCCGAGCCGGTGTCGCCGCGCTGGAATAGGATCGCCGCCCCGCTGTCCAGATCGGTGGCGACGATGCCCAGCGGCAGCCGCATCTGCTCTATCGGCTTGGCGCCGGTGTGCTCGCGCACGTAGCGCGCCAGCGCTTCGCCGCGGATCAAGCCACGGCCGGGAAACGACCAGTCGGTGATCGCACCCTCGTCCATCGACAGTGCCAACGCGGCCATTTCCGGCCCGCTCTTGCCCGATGCATAGAGTGCGGCCACCAGGCTGCCGGCCGAGGTGCCGGCCACGAAGTCGACCTTGACGCCGGCTTCTTCGAGCACCTGGATCACACCGATATGCGCGAAGCCGCGCGCCGCGCCGCCGCCGAGCGCCAGGCCGATGCGCGGCGGCTTGGGCGGGCGTGGTGGCACGACGACGATCGGCGGTGGCTCGGTGGCGGTGACGACCGGCGCTGTCGGTGTCGGCGTGCTCTGGCACGCCGCCAAGCCCAGCAGCAAACCAGCCAACAAACCAGGCACTGCAAGCCGGCGAGCAATCAAAGCCAAATTCCAATGGCGCATAAACATGCAACGAATATGTAGTTCTCAACAATAAGGCCAGTACCTACAGTCGTCGGAGTTCTCTAACTTCGGGTTTACGCGGGCATGGATATTCTGGCGGTTCTCAGCGGCTTTGGCGTTGGTGCCATCGTTGGCTTGACCGGCGTCGGTGGCGGCTCGCTGATGACGCCGCTGCTCATCGGCTTGTTCAAGCTCAACCCGGCGGTGGCGATTGGCACCGACCTCTGGTTCGCCGCGATCACCAAAACCGGCGGCGCTGTCGCCCATGCCCGCCACGGCCAGGTCGATTGGTTGATCACGCGCCGGCTGCTCACCGGCAGCCTGCCCGCCGCGCTGGCCACCATCGCGCTGATGCACGGCACCGGCGTCACCAAAGGCTGGGCCGCGGCGCTGACGTTTTCGCTCGGTATCGCACTGTTGCTGACGGCGCTCGTCGTGGCCTACAAAAAGACCTGGGCCGCGCTCGGGTTGCGCCTGGAGCGCTGGTTGCCAGAATCAAAAAAGCCGGCGCTGACGGTGCTCTGCGGCGCGATCCTCGGTGTGCTCGTCACGCTGTCGTCGATCGGTGCCGGTGCGCTGGGCGCGACGATGATCCTGCTGCTCTATCCGCGCCTGAACGCGCAGCGTCTGGTGGGCACCGATATCGCCCACGCCGTGCCCTTGACGCTGGTCGCCGGCATCGGCCACGCAACGCTCGGGCATATCGACTGGGGCCTGCTTGGCGCCTTGCTCGTCGGCTCGCTGCCCGGCATCTGGATGGGTGCGCAACTCACCCGCCGCATGCCCGAAGGCCTGGTGCGCGCGCTGCTCTGCGGCGCGCTCGTTTTTGCTGGCCTGAAGGTCATTCACTAAAAATCAAAGAGGCGACAGATGTACCGCTACAACACTTTCGACCGCCAGTTCGTGCGTGCCCGCGCGGCGCAGTTTCGCGACCAGCTAAGCCGCCACCTCAGAGGCGATCTGCCCGACGAAGATTTTCGCCCACTGCGCCTGCAAAACGGCTGGTATGTGCAACGCCACGCGCCGATGCTTCGCGTGGCGGTGCCTTACGGCGAACTCGCCAGCCGGCAGTTGCGCATGCTCGCGCGCATCGCTCGCGAGTTTGACGAGCAAGATGCCGGCAAGGCCAATCAGCGCGGCGGCTTTGGCCACTTCACGACACGCCAGAACCTGCAGTTCAACTGGATCCCGCTCGACCGCAGCGCGGATGTGATGGACCTGCTGGCCGAGGTCGACATGCATGGCATCCAGACCAGCGGCAACTGCATCCGCAATATCACCAGCGACGCACACGCCGGCATCGCACCCGACGAAATCGTCGACCCGCGACCCTACTGCGAGGTGCTGCGCCAATGGAGCACGCTGCACCCGGAGTTTGCTTTCCTGCCGCGCAAATTCAAGATCGCGGTCAGCGGCGCGCGTGAAGATCGCGCCGCGATCCGCTGGCACGATATCGGCCTGCAGCTCGTCAAAAACGACGCCGGCGAGGTCGGCTTCGAGGTCTATGTCGGCGGCGGCATGGGCCGCACGCCGGTCATCGCGCCGCTGATCAACGCCTTTGTGGCGTGGCAGCAGATCCTCGTCTACATCGAGGCCATCGTGCGCGTCTACAACCAGCTTGGCCGCCGCGACAACTTGTACAAGGCGCGCATCAAGATCCTGGTCAAGGCCGAAGGGCAAAAGTTCTTCGACGCGGTGAATGCCGAGTTCGTGCAGATCTTGAGCGACGACCCGGCCGGCCACGAGCACCTGATCCCGCAGGCCGAACTCGACCGCATCGCGGCGTGTTTTGAGCTGCCTGCTGGCGTTCAGTCGGCAGATCCGAGCTTGGGTTTTGCGCCCCAAGACAACACCGACCAGGCGCCCGCGTACACCCGCTGGTTGCAGCGCAATGTGCAGCCGCACCGCCTGCCCGGCTACCGCGCAGTGACACTGTCGTTCAAACGCGCCGGCCTGCCGCCGGGTGACGCCACGGCGGACCAGATGGACGCGGCGGCCGAGCTCGCCGATCGTTTCAGCCATGGCGAGCTGCGCGTCACGCATGACCAGAATCTGCTGCTGCCCTGGGTCCACGCGGCGCAGTTGCGCGCGCTGTGGTCGGCCGCCAAGGCGCTCGG
>JANPDN010000125.1:0-28506 GCA_031431555.1 Rubrivivax sp. | reverse complement strand
ATATATATATCCCAATGCATCCAGAAAGCAAGCACGACCGCGGCCGCATAAATCACCAGCGAGGCCTTGCCCTTGAAATCCGAGCCAAGCGCTTGCTTGAGCACGGCGTCCGGCCCATGCCCGGCAACGATCTGCAACTGCAATATGTAGTAGGCCACTGCCGCCATCAGCAGCACCACGCCATAAAGCGCGGTGGGTGCCGCGGCAAAGTGGTTCTCACCCATCCAGCCAGTGACAAAGGGCACCAGCGAGAGCCAGAACAGCAGGTGCAGGTTGGCCCACAACATCGCGCCGTTGACCTTCTGCACCGCATGCAGCAGGTGGTGATGGTTGTTCCAGTAGATGCCCACATAGACGAAGCTCAGCACATAGCTGAAGAACACCGGCACCAGCGGCGCCAGTGTGGCCAGCGTGTCGCCATGCGGCACTTTCAGCTCCAGCACCATGATCGTGATGATGATCGCGATCACACCATCGCTGAAAGCCTCGAATCGGTTCTTGCCCATCGACCTGGTCTCCTGCATTTTTGCTGGCTTCGCTTCGCTTGCGTGGCTTCGCTTGCGTGGCTTCGCGGTGCCCCTGCAAGCGCGGCGGGATTTTGCCCGACGCCGGCGTCGGACGCCCGCCCCACCGGCATGGCACGATCGGCGCCCGCCCTGTCTGAAGCCGCCGCATGAATCTCTGCCGCTCCTTGGTCGCGTGTTTCGCCGCGCTGCTCGTCGGCACGCCAGCCATCGCGGTGCCGAGCACGGTGAAGCTGGTCATCGACATGCGTGCCGAGATCAGCAGCGGGCGTTTTGATCCAAGCACTGGCGCGGTCGGCGTGCGCGGCGGCAGCGCGCCGCTGTCGTGGTCGGCGAGTGTGATGGCCAGCGATGCCGACCGCGACGGGCGCTACGAAGTCACGCTGCGTTTTGAGCGGGCGCCTTTTGGCGGCCAGCCCGTGAGCTACAAAATCAAGCTCGAGCGGCCGGGTGATGCCCAGGGCGGCTTGGAGGCCGGGCGCAACCATCCATTGCGCCTGCTCGCGACCTTGCCAGTGAAAACCCAGACCATCGAGCGCGCCTACGGCGCCGAGCCGCAGCCGGTGCCGCTTCAGCGCAGCGGCGATATCGATCGCCTGCCGGCGCTGCCGTCGCGCCATGTCGATGCCCGCGAAGTCCAGGTCTGGTTGCCTCCGCGCTACGCGCTGCAGCCGCAGCGCCGCTATCCGGTGCTGTATCTGCACGACGGCCAGAACGTCTTTGACGCGCAGGGCGCTGGTGCTGAGTGGCAGGTCGACGAGACGGCGCAGCGCCTAGTGCTTGCCGGCGCGATCGAGCCGATGATCATCGTGGCGGTGGCCAGCACCGGCCGGCGCTTCGACCAACTCACGCCGGTGGCGGCGAGGCGGGGCGGCGCGCAAAGCAGCGCAGCCAGCAGCGCAGCGAGTGGCACGCAGGTCGGCGGCGGCGCACCGCGTTATGCCAGCTTTCTGGTCGAAGAACTCAAGCCGATCATCGATGCGCGTTACCGCACCAAGCGCGAGGCACAGCACACCGCAGTCGGTGGCTCCTCGCTCGGCGGGCTGGTCACGATGTGGCTGCTGCGCCATCACGCCGCGACCTTTGGCGCCGGCCTGGTCGTATCGCCTTCGGTCTGGTGGGCCGACGAGTGGATCCTGCAAGACGTCGCAGCGATGGCCGCCGATGCCCCGAAGCCGCGGGTCTGGCTCGATATCGGCAGCCTCGAAGGTGACCAGATGATCGCCGGTGCGCGCCGGCTGCGCGACCTGCTGCAAACAAGCGGCTGGCCGCTGCGTTATCTTGAGCAACCTGGCGCTGGCCACGATGAGCTGGCCTGGGCCGCGCGAGTCGAGGCCATGTTGAAATTTTTGTATGGCCGCCCGGCTGCGCTTCAACGCTGATCCAACGCTGACCCACCAAGGACCTCGACCATGCTCGATGCCGCGACGATTCAGACCCTGCTCGACCCGATCTTCCCCGGCCTGATGGGCGTGCGGCTGACTTTGGTCGAGCCCGACCGCGTCGTCGCCGAAATGCCGGTGCGCGCCGATCTGTGCACCAGCGGCGGCATCCTGCATGGCGGCGCCTACATGGCCTTTGCCGATACGCTCGGCGCGGTCGGCACCGTAGTCAACCTGGCCCCGGGCAAGCGCACGACGACGACCGATTCGAGCACCAAGTTCATCGCCTCGGCCAAGCTCGGCAGCGTCGTCACGGCTGAGTCGATCGCGCTGCACCGCGGCCGCACGACGATGGTCTGGCAGACCTCGGTGCGCAACGCCGACGGCAAACTCTGCGCGCTGGTCACCCAGACGCAGCTGGTGCTTGACGGCCCCGTCTCAAAGGCGACGTAAGCGCTTTGCCTGGGCGGCAACCCGCCGCCCGCGACCTCACTGAGCGGACGATGCGGTGCGCGCTGCGGATGCCGCCGTGAAGCAGGCCGAAAAGGGTCAACCGCAAGTTGTTGCTGCTGGGCGCAAGCGAGCCGCGGCCTATCCAATGCGCCGCGGCGCCAGAAAAGTGCGCTCGATATCCAGCGTCGACTCGAGCCCGACCTTGGCGCTGTCAGCATCGAGCCAGCGCCGGGCGGCGGCCTGCCCCAGCGCATGCAGCTTGAGCAAAAAGGATTGATCAGTCTGCAGTTTGCTCGACGGCGGCAAGACCGCGAGTGCGCCGTCGTCGGCGACCATGTGCAGGCGCAGCGACTTGTATTGCGCCTTGTCGATGCGCTCTTCGCGCAGCAGCCGGCGCACGAAGTGGATCGCACGCATCTCGGCTGCCAGCCCGGCGTTGAAGGTGATTTCGTTGACGCGGTCGGCGATCTCGGCGGCGGTGTCGGGCAGGGCCTCGCGGCGCAGCGGGTCGATCTTGACGAGCACCACATCGGTGGCGCCGGTGTGGTAGATCAAGGGCCAGATCGCCGGGTTGCCGCCGTAGCCACCGTCCCAGTACGCGACGCCGTCGATATGCACGGCCTTGAAGATCTGCGGCAGGCAGGCTGATGCCAGCAAGGCATCAACGCTCAAGCGCTGGCCCATGAAAACCTCGGGCTGGCCGGTGGTCACCGTGGTGGCGCTGACAAACAGCTTCATCGGGCCTAGCCGCATCGCATCTTCATTCACATGGCGGCGGACGATGTCGCGCAGCGGGTTGATGTCCAGCGGGTTGAACTGGTACGGGCTGAACAGCTTCAGCCAGGGCGTGAACAGGCTCAGGAACGGGTTGCCGCCTGCGCTGAAGGGGCTGATGCCCGCCCACGGCGCCAGGCCCTCTAACGCTGCAAACGAGCCGAAGCTCGAACCTCCGCCGGCGACGTCAAGCCAGAAGGCCCGCAGCGCGGCGCGCGCCCCGTCGGCGCCGCCACGCGCAAAGCCGGTGGCCATGACCCCGGCGTTGAGGGCCCCGGCACTCGTGCCCGATACACCGTCGATCACGAAGCGGCCGTCTTCGAGCAGGCGGTCGAGCACGCCCCAGGTGAATGCACCGTGCGAGCCGCCGCCTTGCAATGCGAGGTCGATTGCGTTGGCCGTGCTGCCCGTGGCGCTGCTCCGGGCGCCTTTGCGGGTCTTCGGAGTCGTGGGATTCGGGCCAGCCATGGCCAGGATTGTGGCGCTGCTTCAGAATCACAGCCGCGATGATCCTGACCACCCTGCCCGACCTGCCGCCACGCCCGGCGACGGCCGCCAATGTGCACTTCCGGCGTGCCTTTTACGAACGCTGGGGCCGCGAAAATGCGATCGTCTGCGGGCGCGCGCGGCATGCCGAATACGCCACCTTCACGCAAACCCTGTCGATCAAGATGGCCTGGGGCGGCGCCGAGCGCTTCAAGCTGCCGCGGCGTGATGTGGTCGTCGACGACGACAACTGTCTGGTGCTCAACGAAGGCCAGCGCTATGCCAGCCTGATCGATGCTGCGCAGCCGGCTTGGAGCTTCGCGATCTTCTTTCGACCAGGGCTGGCGATGCAGGTCGCAGCGGCACGATTGCAGAGCCTGGATGCCGCTTTGTCGACACCACACACGCCCGGCGCTGAAGCCGGCTTCTCGGAACATCTGCGCGCCCACGACAGCCGGCTGTCGCCGCGCCTGCGATCGATCTGTGCGGCGGTGCTCGACGGCGAGCGTGACGAGGGCTGGCTTGAAGAACAATCGCTGGGCCTGCTCGACAGCCTGCTCGATGCCGAGCACCAGCCAGTCGCCAACTCGGGGCCGCGCCTCGGTGCGCGGCTCGAACTGCGCCGACGCCTGCGCCTGGCGGCGGACTTCATCGACAGCAGGCACACCGAGCCGATCACGCTGGCCGACATGGCCGCCGCGGCTTGTCTGTCGCGGTACCACTTCGTGCGCCATTTCTGCGCCGAGTTTGGCTGCACACCCTACGTCGCTTTGCTAAAAAAGCGCGCGCGCAGCGCACGCCGGCTGATGCAGCGCGGCCAGACCGACCGCGAACAGATCGCCTTGCAGGCCGGCTTTGGCAACCGCTGGTCGATGCAGCGCGCGCTGGCGCGATTTGCCGACAGCGCGTAGACCCGCAATATCCGCACCGGCGCGCGCTGCTGCCGCTGCTAGTCTGACGGTCATGCCTGCGATGGATCGCCGATGAATCCGCACCACAAAGTCGCGCTGGCGACTTGCAGCGCCGCCCTGGCCGCCGCCACTCTGGTCACGCCGGCCACGTCCAGCGCGCAGAGCAACCTGCCTGCGCCCACTCCCGCACCCGCAGGGCCGACACCCACGGCAGCACCCTGCGCGGAGGCCGAACACCGCCAGTTTGATTTCTGGATCGGGGATTGGGATGTCATTGCGCCCGACGGCGCCCAAGCCGGCAGCAATGTCATCGAACCGGTGCTCGGCGGCTGCGCGCTGCAGGAGCGCTGGTCGGGCCGCGGCGGCTTTGTCGGCACCAGCCTGAACAGCTACAGCGCGGCGACAAAACAGTGGCATCAACACTGGGTCGACGGTCAGGGCGGCCTGCTGCGCCTGGCCGGCGGCATGGAAGGCGGCCGCATGGTGCTGGGCAGCCGGGGGCCGGATCCCACCCGGCCCGCTGCCACGGTGCAACAGCGCATCGCCTGGACGCCGCTGCCCGACGGCGCGGTACGCCAGTTGTGGGAACAGTCGGACGACGAGGGCCAGACCTGGACCCTGGTCTTCGACGGGCGTTATGTCCGGCGCCGCTGAGGTGCGGCGTTAGGCACCCTGGCGGTCGGCTCAGGTCAGCAACAGCTTCAACCCGGCGATGAGCAGCACCGCGGCGAGCAGGCGCTTGATCAACAGCGGGGCGAAGCGGCGGCTGCCCAGGCGCGCGCCGATCGCACCACCCGCGGCCGCCGCCAGCAGCAGCCAGCCGATCGCATCGGGCCAATGCCGCGTGCTGGCCAGGTTGCCGAGCAGCCCGGCGCTGGAATTGAGCAAGATGAACAGCGCCGTTACCGCGGCCGCTTCTTTCGCCCGCGCCCAACCCATCAGCAGCAGCAGCGGGGTCAGGAAGATGCCACCGCCGGTGCCGGTCAGGCCCGACAACAGCCCGAGTGCCGCGCCGACCAGCAGTGCCGCGACCAACCCCGGCCGCTGCGGCGCGCGCTCTTGTGGGTCGGCGACGAAGAACCGCGCCGCCGAATACAGCAGCACCACCCCGAGCAGCAAGTTGAACGTCGCCGTCGGCAACTGGATCGCCCCGCCGACATAGGCCATCGGCACCGCGAGCATGGCGAAGGGCCAGAACAGCCGCCAGTTGAAGTGGCCGGCACGGTAGAACTGCCACGACGCGATCGCAGCGACCAGCACATTCAGCGCCAGTGCCGTCGGTTTGATGACCATCGCCGACAAGCCCATCAGCGACATCACCGCGATGTATCCCGATGCGCCGGCATGGCCGACCGATGAATACAGAATCGCGACGACAAAAACAGCCGCGGCGAGCAGGAGCAGAAATTCGAGATTCATGGCGCGCCGATTGTCGACGACGCAGTGGCCACTTCAACCGCTTCAACCGCTTCGGCCGGCGCCGCCATCAATGCCCGCAGGCTGTCCAGCGTATCGGCCTCGTGCAGCGGCTTGTCAGCGCGGATGCGCAGCATGCGCGGGAAGCGCACCGCAATGCCACTCTTGTGGCGCGGGCTGTGGTCGATGCCCTCGAACGCAAGCTCAAAAACCAGGGTCGGCTTGACGCTGCGCACGGGGCCGAACTTTTCCAAGGTGGTCTTGCGCACCTCGCTGTCGACAAATTTGAACTCTTCGTCGCTGAGGCCCGAATAGGCTTTTGCAAAAGGCACCAGCTGCAGCGCGCCGGGCTGCGCCGGCACGCGCTGCACGATGGCATCGACGACGGCTTGCGCCTCGGCGGCATCGCGGGGCGGGCGGCTCCAGACCGCGAAGGTGTAGTCGGTGTACAGGCTCGCGCGGCGGCCATGGCCGGCCTGGGCGTAGATCAGCACGCAGTCCACCGACAGCGCATCGACCTTCCACTTCAGCCACAGGCCGCTGGCCTTGGTGCGGCCGGTGCCGTACGCTGAGGTCAAACGTTTGAGCATCAGGCCTTCGACCTGCCGTTCGCGGGCGCTGGCACGCAAGGATGCCAGCGCCGGCCAGTCGGCGCCTTGCAAGCGCGGCGACAGCGCCAGCGGGCCGCCTTGCAACAGCGCTTCGAGGCGTTCACGGCGCGCCGACTGCGGCTCGGCGCGGCGGTCGATGCCCTGCGTCTCCAGCAGGTCGTAGGCGACGAAGACCACCGGCGCGTCGGCGAGCAGCTTCTTGCCCAGAGTCTTGCGGCCGATGCGTTGCTGCAAAAGTTTGAAAGGTGCTGGTGCGGCCGCGCCGGCATGCCAGACGAGGATCTCGCCATCGAGCACGGTGCCATCAGGAAGGCCCTGCGCCCGAGCCACGATCTCGGGGAATCGGTCGGTCATCAGCTCTTCACCACGCGACCAGATCCAGACCTGGTGCGCACGCTTGACGACCTGCGCGCGGATGCCGTCGTACTTCCACTCGACGAGCCAGTCAGCGACGGCGCCCAGGCTGTGGCCAAGCGTGGCGGCGCTGGGCGCTGCGTCGGCCGGCGTATCGGCAGGCGTATTGACGGGCGTGACGACAGGCGCGTCAGCGACCCACGCATGTGCCAGAAAAAACGGATACGGCTGGCCGGCATCCAGCGCTGCGGTGCTGTCCTTCGACACCAGGCGCTCGAAGGCCGCGGCTGTCGGCGTATGGCGCCGATCGGTAAAACCCATCATGCGCTGGGCGACGACCTTCGCGTCGATGCCGGCCGCTTCAGCCAGCGCGCGCTGCACCAGGAGCTTCGCTACGCCGACTCGGAAACCACCACCGATGAGCTTGATCAACAAGAAGCGGCCGGCCGCGTCGAGCTCGGTCAGCCAGGCCCGCAGCCGCAGGGTTTGTTCTTGCGGCGCCAGGCCGTGCAGCGGCAGCAGGCGCTGCTCGACCCACGATGCCAGACCGCGGCCGCCGTGGTCATCGCCGTCGTCGGGCGCAGCGGATTGGTCGTCGGTGCGCATCGGCATCGGCATCGGCATCGGCGTCGGCGTCGGCGCCGGCGCCGGATTTGGCAACACCAGCGATATCGTCTCGGCGAGGTCACCCACCGCCTGGTAAGACGCTTCGAAGAGCCAGTCTTCGATGCCGGCAAGCTCGCAAGCCAAGCCGCGCAGCGATGCCGTCGGCACCACCTGGCGCGGCTTGCCACCCGCCAGGAAGTACACGCCCCAGGCCGCATCGGCCGCCGGCGCGTCGGCAAAGTAGCGCTTCAGCGCCGCGATCTTGTCGCCGGTGGCGGTGCTGCTGTCGAGCTGTTGGTAGAG
The DNA here is from genome assembly GCA_031431555.1 of Rubrivivax sp. Classification (GTDB taxonomy): domain Bacteria; phylum Pseudomonadota; class Gammaproteobacteria; order Burkholderiales; family Burkholderiaceae_C; genus Rubrivivax. The sequence goes on along the minus strand of JANPDN010000125.1, from coordinate 20,686 downwards.
GTTGGCAAAACGGCGCATCGCGCCATCATGCCGCGCCCTCGCCCTCGGTCGCCGCGGCGGGCAGCCGCACCACCGTCACCGGCACCGGGCTGTGCAGCAACAGGTCTTGCACCACCGAGCCCAGGCCGCCGACGCTCGCCGCGCCGAGGCCACGCGCGCCGGCAATGATGGCGCTGCAGCCGTAGTTTTCGCTCAGCTCGAGCAGGGTCGCCGCGGGCGCGCCGCCGGCAACCTCGCTCTCGAAGGCGACCCCGGCCGCATCGAGCAAGGCTTCGGCTGGCGCGAGCAGGTCGGCGCCGGCTTGGCTGCGCACCTGCCGGATGACATCGGCGTCATGCGCGACGACGATCTCGTACAGCGACGCCGGCTCTTGCACATTGACCAGCACCAGGCTGGCGCGCAGCCCGTGCTTGGCGTTGCGCAGCGCGTGCCGGGCGACCTCGAGCGAAAACGCCGAACCGTCGATCGCGAGCAGGATTTTCATGATGGCCTCCGTCAGTGTTTGTGCATTTGCAGCTTGATCCTGCGCCTTTGTGCTCAGGCTGGCAATGTCGGTTCGGCATCGATGGCGGCCACGGTTGGCTTCGAATCCACCGCATCCACCACCGCGCCCGCCACCGCTTCATCTCCATACTCGGTGGCGAAACTGCCGGCCTGCAAACCCTGCGCTTGCAGCTCCCTCACCATCACCGCTTCGTAGCCGTGCGTGACGATCACGCGCTGCGCGCCGGTGGCACGAATCGCATTTTGCAAACCCGGCCAATCGGCGTGGTCGCTGAGTACAAAACCGCGGTCGACACCCTGGCGGCGGCGCGCGCCACGCAGTTGCATCCAGCCGCTGGCAAAGGCGTCGCTGAAGTCCCTCAAGCGGCGCGCCCAGGCGCTGCCCAGCACCGCTGGCGGCGCGATCACCAGCGCCTGGCCAAGATCGGCGCGATCGCTCATCTCGTCGAGCAGCTTTGTCGCCGGCAGCGCGATGCCGGCTTCGCGGTAAACGCGGTTCAGCGGCTCGACCGCGCCATGCACGACGATCGGGCCGATCGAATCGTCGACACCGGCCAGCAGCCGCTGCGCCTTGCCGAAGCTATAGCCGAGCAGCAGGCTGGCGCGGCCGGCTTGGGCATTCGCCTGCCACCAGGCATTGATCTCGGCAAACACCTCGGACTGCAAACGCCAGCGGTAGATCGGCAGGCCGAAGGTGCTCTCGGTGATAAAACATTCGCAGCGCACCGGCTCGAAAGCATCGCAGCTCGGGTTGGCGTCGCCCGCGCCTGACACGAAGTAGTCACCCGACGCGACCCAGACGCGACCGCGGTGTTCAACGCGCACCTGCGCCGAGCCGAGCACATGGCCGGCGGGGTGCAGGCTCAAAGCCACATCGCCGATCTGCACCTTTTCACCCCAGGCCGCGGTTTGCAGATCGATCGCCCCCAGCCGCGCGCGCAGCACCCCGGCACCCCGCGCGCTGCTCAGGTAATGCGCGTGGCCGGGCCGGGCATGGTCGGCATGGGCGTGGGTGATGACTGCACGGGCCACCGGCCGCCAGGGGTCGATAAAAAAACCGCCGCGTGGGCAGTACAGGCCTTCGGGGCGCAGCACGATCAGGTCGTCGTGATCGGCTGTGTCGGCCGGCCTTGGGGTCGTCATCAATAGCGGCCCGTGATGCCCGCCAGGCGCAGGTAAGTGTTGGCGATCCAAGCCACAAAACCGCGGTACAACCAGCCGCGCAGGCCCTTGCGCACCGGCGCCGCGGTGATTTCGGTGGACGCCGCGAAGGCGACTTCGAATTCCTGCGCGAGGTCGGCCACAAAACGGTGGTCGGCGACGACGACATTGGCTTCGAGGTTGAGCAGCAGCGACAGCGGGTCGATGTTCGAGCTGCCCACCGTCGCCCAGCCCTGGTCGACGATGGCCACCTTGGCGTGCAGGAAAGCCGGCGTGTATTCGAAGATGCGGATCCCGCGCGACAGCATCTCGGCGTACAGCACCCGCGCGGCGAGCCCGGCGAAGCGGTAGTCGACTTTGCCCTGCATCAGCAGGCGCACCCGCACGCCGCGTTCTGCCGCCCGCCGCAGCGCGCGGCGGAAGAGCCGGCCGGGATAAAAATAGGGGCAGGCGATATCGATGCGCTGCCGAGCGCGGGCGATGGCTTCGACGTAGGCCCGTTCGATCGAGCGCCGGCGCCGCAGGTTGTCGCGCACCACCAGCGCGGCCAGGGCGGGCGACAACGCAGGCACCGCAGCGAGGTCGCGGCCATCGAGTTCGCCGCCGCCGCTGGTGCGCGTACGCAGGTCACGCAGCAACTGCATCGTGCGCGCCACCGGCTCGGCGCTGCGGACCAGCAGGCTGACCTCTTCGCGCCAACCGCGGCCGAGCTTGGCGCGCGTCCACAGCGCCTGCGCGGCCTGCTGCACATCGGCGGCCACCGGCCCCTGCAGCTGCACCGCAAAGTCCAGCCGTGCCTCCGGCGTCCAGCCGTGGTTGAGATCGTGACGGTCGTCGATGACATTGATGCCGCCGACAAAAGCGATCTCGCCGTCGACCGCACACAGCTTCTGGTGCAGGCGGCGCAACTGCCCCGGCTGCAGCCAGGCCCACCAGCGCTCGAGCGGGCGAAAGATCTCGAGCTCGACGCCGCTGCCGGCAAACCAGCCGCGCAGCTTGTCGATGCTGCCGTTGCTGCCAAAGCCATCGATCAGCACGCGCACCTGCACTCCGCGCGCCGCGGTGGCGATCAGCGCGTCGGCGATCAGTCGCGCTGCCGCGTCGGTGTGGAAGATGTAGGTCGCCAGCCAGACTTCTTTGCGCGCCTGCAACAAGGCCTCGATGATGGCCGGGAAGAGTGCATCACCGCCGCGCAGCAGTTGCACCCGATGGCCACCTGCAAATTCGGCATCTGGCGCCTCGACCCTCACTGGGGTACCTTCGTGCTGCGCACGCCGGCGTTCGCCCTTGGGGCGGCCCGGCGGGCTCACACCAGCTCCAACTCGGCCAGCAGCGGCAGGTGGTCCGACATGCGCGCCCAGCTCAGGCCCCGTGGCACCGTCGTCGAGCGGCAGCGCAGGCCGCGCAGGTAGATGCGGTCGAGCGCAAATACCGGCACGATTGCCGGGAAGGTCAAACGTTGGGCACGCTGGCCGTCGTCGGCGACGGCGCGTGTGAGGCCGATATCGCGCATCGGCGCGTCGAGTTTTCCGCCCCAGTCGTTGAAGTCGCCGGCGACCAGCAACAGGTCGCCCGGCGGCACTTCGGCGTTGATCGCGTCGGCCAGGCGCTGCACCTGGCGCACCCGGCTCGAATGCACCAGGCCGAGGTGGGCCACGACGACATGCACCAGCTGGCCTGACCAGTGCACCGGCACATGCAGCAGCCCGCGCTGCTCGAAGCGGTGGTCGCTGACATCGTGGTGGCCGATGTCGCCCAGCGGCCAGCGGCTGAGCAACGCGTTGCCATGTTCGCCGTGGCGCGTGACCGCATTCGTGCGGTAGGCGACCTCATAACCTTCGGGGGCCAGAAAGTCGGCCTGGCCACCCTCGGGCCAGCCGTACCAGGTGCGGTCAAACCGGCGTGCTTCACGGCGATGGAAGAGGCGCACTTCCTGCAGGCAGACGATATCGGCGTCGAGCGCTTCGATCGCCAGCCCGAGGTTGTGGATCTCCAGCCGCTTGCGCGGACCCATGCCACGCACACCTTTGTGAATGTTGTAGGTCGCCACGCGCAGCAACGACGTATCGAGCTGCGTCGAGTGGGCAAAACGCGAAGGGGTGGCCGACATCGCGGGCAAGCCTACTTGAAGTCAGATGAAACGCGGCAGTTGCAGGATCGCCTCGGCATTGCTCGGCGAAAAACAGCGGTCTGCCGCTTCGCGCCAGGGCAGCCACTGGTGGCGCAAATGTTCACGCGGGTTCAGGCGCACCGTGATGCCCTGCGGCACCAGCAGGCCAAAGACATGTTCGGTGTTGTGGGTCACGCCGTCGGCGTAACGGTGGCGCCAGACCGGGTAGATCTCGTAGACGTTCTGCAAGGCCCAGTCGCGCAGGTTGCTTCGCGGCACAGCCTGCGGCGCGACTTCTTGACCAGCGCCGATGACGATGCCGGTCTCTTCGCCGACCTCGCGCACTGCGGTGTCGACGAGCGCTTCATCGGGCAGGTCTTTGGAACCCGTCACGCTCTGCCAGAAGCCGGGCTTGTCGGCGCGCTCGATGAGCAGCACCGACAGCGCGGCGGTGTGGATCACCACCAGCACCGACTCCGGGATCTTGACCGGGCGCGGCACCGACGGCCCCAAGGTCAAACCGCCATCGCGGCGTTGCGCAGCCGGATGTGCAGCTCGCGCAGCTGCGCTTCGTCGACCGCCGACGGCGCGCCGGTGAGCAGGCATTGCGCACGCTGCGTCTTCGGGAAGGCGATGACATCGCGGATCGAGTCTGCCCCGCACATCAGCGTGGCGATGCGGTCCAGGCCGAAGGCCAGGCCGCCGTGCGGCGGCGCGCCGTACTGCAGCGCGTCGAGCAGGAAGCCAAACTTGACCTTGGCGTCTTCGGCTGAAATGTTCAACGCGCGGAAGACCTTGCTCTGGATTTCGGCGCGGTGGATACGCACCGAGCCGCCGCCGATCTCCCAGCCGTTGAGGACCATGTCGTAGGCCTTGGCGACACAGGCGCCGGGGTCGGTGTCCATCAGGTTTTCATGGCCGTCCTTCGGCGCCGTGAACGGGTGGTGCACCGCGTTCCAGCGCTGCGCCGCTTCGTCGAACTCGAACATCGGGAAGTCGACCACCCAGAGTGGCGCCCAGCGGTCTTCGAAGAGCCCGCGGGCGCGGCCGAAGTCGCTGTGGCCGACCTTGACGCGCAAGGCGCCGATGGCGTCGTTGACGACCTTGGCCCGGTCGGCGCCGAAGAAGATCAGGTCGCCATTGCAAGCGCCGGTGCGCGCGATGATTTCAGCGATCGCCGCATCGTGCAGGTTCTTCACGATCGGGCTCTGCAAGCCTTCACGGCCCTTGCCGGCATCGTTGACCTTGATCCAGGCCAGGCCCTTGGCGCCGTAGATCTTGACGAACTCGGTATAGGCGTCGATCTCGCCGCGGCTCATCTCGGCGCCAGCCGGCACGCGCAAGGCCACCACGCGCCCGTCCTTGGCTTGTGCCGGGCCTGAAAAGACCTTGAAGTCGACGTCCTTCATGACATCGGTGAGCTCGGTGAATTCCAGCTTCACGCGCAGATCGGGTTTGTCGGATCCCCAGCGCTGCATCGCTTCGGCGTAGGTGATCACCGGATAGACCGGCAGCTCGAGATTCATCGTCTTGCGGAAGACCGTGCGCACCATCGCTTCGGTGATGGCGCGGATCTCTTCTTCGCCGAGGAATGAGGTCTCGATATCGATCTGCGTAAATTCCGGCTGGCGGTCGGCGCGCAGGTCTTCGTCGCGGAAACACTTGACGATCTGGTAGTAGCGGTCGAAGCCGGCGACCATCAGCAACTGCTTGAAGAGCTGCGGGCTCTGCGGCAGCGCGAAGAACATGCCGTCGTGGACCCGGCTGGGCACGAGGTAGTCGCGTGCGCCTTCGGGCGTGCTCTTGGTCAGCATCGGGGTTTCGATATCGATAAAACCCTGCTCGTCAAGAAACTTGCGCACCTCGATCGCGACGCGGTAACGCAGCATCATGTTTTTCTGCATCGCCGGGCGACGCAGGTCGAGCACGCGGTGGGTCAGGCGCACCGTCTCCGACAGATTGTCGTCGTCGAGCTGGAACGGCGGCGTGACACTCGGGTTCAGGACTTCGAGGGTATGCGCCAGGACCTCGATCTTGCCGCTGGTCAGCACCGCGTTGTCGGTGCCGGCCGGGCGCGCGCGCACGAGCCCGGTGACTTGCAGGCAGAACTCGTTGCGCACGCTCTCGGCGGTGGCAAACATCTCGGCGCGGTCGGGGTCGCAGACGATCTGGACCAGGCCTTCGCGGTCGCGCAGGTCGATGAAGATCACGCCGCCATGGTCGCGGCGGCGATGCGCCCAGCCCATCAGCGTGACGGTCTGGCCCATCAGCTTTTCGCTGACCAGGCCGCAGTAGGTGGTTCTCATGGCTTTTCTCTCAAACGGGGTGCAGGGGTTGGGGCGAAAAGCAGTCGAGCTGGCAAAGGCCCCATCGATCGGTGTCGGCGCCGGCACCGAGGTGCCGCGAACAAAGGGCCGAACGCTCGCCGCGCGTTCAGCCGATGCGGTTTCGATCGGCCGGCGGCGGTGCCGGCGGGGGTGGCACGACGACGCCCATCGAGATGACGTACTTGAGCGCCTGGTCCACACTCATCGCCAGCGGGCGGATTTCTGCGCGCGGCATGATCAGGAAAAAGCCCGAGGTCGGGTTCGGTGTTGTCGGCACGTACAGGCTGACATGCTCGCCGTTGAGGTGGGCCTCGACTTCACCGCTCGGCTTGCCGGTGACAAAAGCGATCGTCCACGAACCATGGCGCGGGTACTGCACCAGCACCGCTTCGCGAAAGGCATTGCCGTTGCTCGAAAACAGCGTGTCCGAGACCTGCTTGACCGAGTTGTAGATCGACTTGACGATCGGGATCCGGCCGAGCATCAGATCGGACTGGTTAACAAACCACTGGCCGAAGATGTTGGTCACAAATACGCCGGTGACCAGCAACAGCGCCAAGAGCACGATCACGCTCAGGCCCGGCATGTGGCGCAGCGATTCGAGGAAGCTGTTCGCCGACGCCGGCAGCACCGCCTGCGCCGCGCCGACGATCGAGCCGAAGAGGCCGTCCATCGCACCGAGCAGCCAGCCCAGCACCGCGATCGTGATCGCCAGCGGCAACCACGCGAGCAGGCCGGCGATGAGGTATTTTTTCATGGCAAGAACCGGCGCCTGCGGCCTAGGCGGCAGCGGGCGGGGCGGCGGGCGATGAGGCGCTGCCCGACGCGGCCGGGGCGGATGCGGGGGCCGCGGCGGGCGCGGCGCTTGTTTTGTCGCCGCCCTTGTCGCTGGCTTTGTCGCCACCCTTGTCGCCGGCTTTGTCAGCCGCTTTTTCGCCCGCCGCGCCGGCTGCGGGTTCGTCGGATTTGGGCTTGGTGTCGCCTTCAGCAGCAACCGCCGGCGCGCTGCCGTTGTTGCGGAAGTCGGTGGCGTACCAGCCCGAGCCCTTGAGTTGGAAGCCGGCCGCGGTGAGCTGCTTGGCAAAGGTCGCGGCAGCGCAGACCGGGCACTGCGTGAGCAGCGGGTCGGAGATTTTCTGCAGCACATCCTGGGCGTGCCCGCAGGACGTGCACTTGTAGGCGTAGATCGGCATGTCTTTTTGGGGTCCGCGAGCGCAACCGCGCATTATAAAGTGCGCTCGGGGATGGCCTGTGTCCAACACGAGACTGGCCCCAAGCCGGCCTAAACGCGACATCATCGCGACATCATCGCGACATCAACGCGCCTTCAGCTTGCCTTGTGGTCGTGCGCCTTGCCGGCCAGGACACGCTCGATCGAGCGGCCCTTGTTGGCCAGCACCGTCGGCGCCAGCGTGCCGAGCATCATGCCGACGACCGAGGCGAAGAAGCCGACCAGATTCGGCGGGATCAGCGCATCGGCGGCGACCGTGTTGGCACTGAGCCAGACACCGATGCCGAACACCACCGCGCAGATCGCGCCCTGGGTGTTGGCGCGTTTCCAGTACGCGCCGGCGACCAGCGGAACGAACGCCCCGCACAGCGTCACGTTGTAGGCGTTTTGCACCATCTCGTACATCGTGCTCTTGCTGTTGAGCGCGAAGAGCAGCGCGCAAACCGTGAAGGTGATGAGCACGATGCGCAGCGTGAGCAGGAACTGCCGGTCGCTCATCTTCGGCGCAAACGGCCGCAGCACGTTTTCGGTGAAGGTCGCGGTCGGTGCGAGCAAGGCGCCGCTGGCGGTCGACAAAATCGCCGACAGCAGCGCGCCGAAAAACATGATCTGCGCCCACAGGGGCATCTTGCCGAGCACCAGGTCGGGCAGCACACGCTGGATCTCGCGGGCGTCTTCGCTCTCGAAGAGCTTGGCGATCGTCGGGTCGGCAGCCAGCGCCGCGTAGGCGATGAAGATCGGCACAAACGCGAAGCAAAAATAAATCAGCGCGCCGATCAGCGTGCCGCGAACTGCGGTGCTTTCGTCCTTGGCGCTGGTCATGCGCTGGAAGACATCCTGCTGCGGGATCGAGCCAAAAGCAAAGGCAAAAAACGCGCCGGCCATCGTCCACCAGCCGGCGGCGCCCATATCGGCCGGGAACATCACCAGCTTGCCGTCGGCCGCGGCCTGCGAGATCACCTTGACCGGGCCGCCAGCCAGGTCACCCACCAGGTACGCCACCGCCGACAGGCCGATGAGGATGATCACGGTCTGGAAGAGGTCGGTGAAAGCCACCGACCACATGCCGCCGAAGATCGTATAGACCACGACCACCGCAGCACCGAGCATGATCGCGGTGGAAAGGTCGACCGCGCCGCCGGTGAGGACGTGGATCACGAGGCCCAGCGCGGTCAGCTGCGCCGAAGTCCAGCCCAGGTACGACAGCACGATGGCCACGCTCGTCATGACCTCGACCGCCTTGCCGTAGCGCTCTTTGTAGAAGTCGCCGATGGTGAGCAGGTTCATACGGTAAAAAAGGCGCGCAAACAGCAGCGCCGCCAGGACCAGGCAGACCGATGCGCCGAAGGGGTCGCCCGGGATGCCGTGCAGGCCGTCCTTGGCGAAGGTGGCCGACACCGACAACACCGTCTCGGCGCCAAACCAGGTCGCAAACACCGTTGCCACGTTCATGTACAGCGGCAGGCTGCGCCCGGCCACCAGGTAGTCGCGCGAGCCATGCACCCGACGCGCAGCAAGCAAGCCTATGGCGATGGTCACCGCCATGTACAGGACGACAAAAGTGATCAGCACGATGGGCTCCTTGGCTAGGGGCCGCAGGCATTTGCGGCGCGGCGCGCAGTGTAGCCAGCGTTGCGGTGGTTCAGGCCAGCTGGCTCAGCTTTGCAGCCAGATTCGGGCGATGACGATGCCGGCGACAAACCCGATCACGCCGTAGATCAGGCCCGAAAGCAGGCGGTTGGTGCGGCGCACTTCGGCGAGCAGAGCCTGCTCAACCAGCGAGCCGTCGCGCGCCGGCTTTTGCAAGGCCTGGTGCAGCAACCGCGGCAGCTCGGGCAGCAGGTGTGCATAACGCGGCGCTTCGGCCTGCAAACGGGCGACGAGCGCGCGCCAGCCAACCTGCTCGTTCATCCAGCGTTCGAGAAACGGTTTGGCCGTCGACCAGAGGTCGAGTTCGGGGTCGAGCTGGCGGCCCAGGCCCTCGATATTGAGCAGCGTCTTTTGCAGCAGCACCAGTTGCGGCTGGATCTCGACATTGAAGCGGCGCGAGATCTGGAACAGGCGCATCAGCACCTGGCCGAGCGAGATGTCCTTCAGCGGGCGCTCGAACTGCGGCTCGCAGACCGCGCGCACGGCGCTTTCCAGCGCGTCGACCCGCGTCGACGCGGGCACCCAACCACTTTCGACATGCAGCTCGGCGACCCGTTTGTAGTCGCGCCTGAAAAAGGCGATGAAGTTCTGCGCCAGGTACTGTTTGTCGCTTTCGGTCAGCGTGCCGATGATGCCGAAATCGAGTGCGACATAGCGCCCGAAAGTCGCCGGCGCAATGCTGACCTGGATGTTGCCCGGGTGCATGTCGGCGTGGAAAAAGCCGTCGCGAAAAACCTGCGTGAAAAAGATCGTCACGCCGTCGCGCGCGAGCTTGCCGAAGTCGATGCCGGCCTCGGCCAGGCGCTGCCCCTGGCTGATCGGCACGCCGTACATGCGCTCCATCACGATGACCGTGGGCGTGCACAACTCCCAGACCATCTCGGGGATCAGCACCAGGTTCAGGCCCTGCATATTGCGCCGCAGCTGGGTCGCGTTGGCGGCTTCGCGGACGAGGTCGAGCTCGTCGTGCAGGTAGTTGTCGAACTCGGCCACGACCTCGCGGGGTTTGAGCCGCTTGCCGTCGGCACTGGCCCACTCGACCCAGCGCGCCAGCGTGTGCAGCAGGGTCAGATCGTCTTCGATGACGTCGAGCATGCCCGGGCGCAACACCTTGACCGCCACTTCGCGGGTTTTGTTGGCGCTGTCCTTGAGCTGCGCAAAGTGGACCTGCGCGATCGACGCGCTGGCCACCGGCTCGGCATCAAAACGGCTGAAGATTTGATCGAGCCTGCGGCCCAAGGCCTTCTCGATCAGCTGAGCCGACTGATGCGCGGCAAACGGCGGCACGCGGTCTTGCAGCTTGGCGAGTTCGTCGGCGACATCCAGCGGCAGCAGGTCGCGCCGGGTCGACAGCACCTGGCCAAATTTGACGAAGATCGGGCCGAGGCGTTCGAGCGCGCGCCGCAGACGCACCCCGCGGGGTTCGTCGAATCGCCGACCGATGGTGACGACACGCGCGATGCCACGCACCCAGCGCTGCTTGAAGCTGCGCAGCGCAACCTCGTCCAGCCCGAAGCGCAGGACGGTGAAGACGATGAAGATCAGCCGCGCAATGCGCCTCATCGCGGGCCCGGCGGGAAGCCTGCGTTCGGCGCAGCCGGCGCGGCCTTCGAGACCTGCGCCGCGAATGCGCCGACACCCCGCAACGCAACGCGCAGCCCGCCCGCCACACCGGCGCCAAGGCGGTAGATCGAGGGGGCCGCAGCCGCCCCGAAGAGACGCTCGAGGTCGGCCTCGACATCCCAGCGCAGGTTGTCGAGCAGCCAGCCGATATCCGTGGCGAGCCGGGCGTCGCCCTCGACCCGCACCGCCGGGGTCTCGCCGGACAGCATCTGTACCGCCAAGCGTGCCGGGTCGGCGGCGTTCAGATGCAGGCGCAGATCGGGCTTGTCGACGCCAGCCAGGCCGCACCACTCGAGCAAGCCGGCAGGCGTGATGCGAAAGGCCATCGGCGGCACTGGCGGCAGCAACGCAGGCCAGCCTTCGGCGACGAGCGCCACGCTGGCGCCGGCGTGTGCCGACAGCCGCGCCGTGGCCTGCGGCTCGCTCCTGAGCACGTGGTTGAGGACCAGCGTCAGCCGGTCCATCGCGGCCGGTGCGAGCAGTTCTGTGACGGCGTGAAGCATTCACGGATTGTAGGCAGGCACCCCCGAGAGAGCGGAAGCAGCGCACATGGGGGGCGCCTGAACTTCGGTCACAATCTTTCCTTGTTCGTGGCGCATCCTGGTTCAGGTGCGGCTTCAGCGCTTTCTTTTTCGCGCCGATGACCGTCAGCGTCACGGTAGGCCCGCAAGAACTGATCCTGATTGATCGCGCTCTCGCCCGATGTTTGAAGACCGCAGCCACAAACGAACCTTTATCAGGCCACCGCAGTCGGTGACCTCAATGATTGCGTCGCAACTCGAGGTCGGGGTGACGCTGCTGGTTTACTACGTGGTCACCTACACGTACGACGGCCTGATCGTGCGCGCCGACCTCGTGATGGGCCTGCTGGTCTATGCGATCACTTACCCCGGTCGCAACCACTTCAAGGACCGGTTGCTCAATGCAGCCGTCGACATTGCGACGTCGTGGCTGGGCCTGATCAGCATTCTGGTCCTCTTCGGCTACGCAACGCAGAGCTTCGGCTTCTTCAACGCCGAGGCGCTAATCGTGTGGGCGGTATTGACGCCGGTCTTGCAGTGGGTCGGTGTGGCGATCGGGCAGTCGGCGTTGCGCCGTCTGGCGGCCGAGCCGCAGAACCGCCACACGGCAGTCGTCATCGGTGCCGGCCCGCTGGGCGTCAAGGTGGCCAAGGCGCTGCACGAGGCGCATGAACAGGGAGTCGATTTTGTCGGCTACTTCGACGACCGCACCGACGAGCGCCTGCACGCCGAAGCCACGCCGCTGCGCGTGGGCAGCCTCAAGGACGCCGCCACCTTCATCCGCGCGCACAGCATCCGCGAGGTCTACATCACGCTGCCGCTGGGCTCGCAGCCGCGCATCGTCGAGTTGCTCGAGCAATTGCAGGGCACCACGGCGTCGATCTTCTTCGTGCCCGATGTCTTCGGCATCAGCATCATCCAGGGCCGCCTGCAAGACCTCAACGGCGTGCCGGTGGTCGGCATCTGCGAGACGCCGTTCACCGGCACCAACGATCTCGTCAAGCGGGTTTCCGACATCGTGCTGGCGAGCATCATCCTGATCCTGATCTCGCCGGTGCTGCTGGCCATCGCCGCCGGCGTCAAGCTGAGCTCGCCGGGGCCGGCGATCTTCAGGCAAAAGCGCAATGGCCTGGACGGCGGCGAGATCGTGGTCTACAAGTTTCGCTCGATGCGTGCGATGGACAACGGGTCGGTGGTCAAACAAGCGACCAAGGCCGACCCGCGCATCACGCGTTTTGGCGCTTTCATCAGGCGCACGTCGCTCGACGAATTGCCCCAGTTCATCAACGTGCTGCAGGGGCGCATGAGCATCGTCGGCCCGCGCCCGCATGCGGTCGCGCACAACGAGCAATACCGCCAGCTGATCAAGGCCTACATGGTGCGCCACAAGGTCCGGCCCGGCATCACCGGCTGGGCCCAGGTCAACGGCCACCGCGGTGAAACCGACACCATCGAGAAGATGCAGGCGCGGGTCGAATACGACCTCGAGTACCTGCGCAACTGGTCGCTCGGCCTCGATCTGCAGATCATCGCGCGCACGATCAAGCTCGTGTTCTTCGATCGCAACGCTTATTGACGTCTTTGGACTCCGGCGGCCACCGCTGCGCCGCCCAGCAGGAATGCCCGCCATGCAAGCTCGCCCCGTTCTTCTTCGTTCCCTGATCGCCGCGACCGCCCTGACCGGCGGCGCCGCGGCCTGGGCCCAGTCCAGCCCCTACTTCGCCGGTGCTTCGATCGCTTTCAGCCGCGACAGCAATATTTTTCGCTTGAGCGATGCAGCGGCCGCCGCGCGCGAGGCCAGCGGGGCAATCGAAAGCAAGAGCGACACGATCACCACCGCGACCGTCTTCGCCGGCATCGACCAGCCGTTTGGTCGCCAGCGTGCCAGCGCCAACGTCTCGCTGCGCGACAACCGCTTTGCCGACAACAACAGCCAGAACAATTTCAGCTACGGCGGCCGCGCGCGGCTGGACTGGTCGACCTTGGAGCGGCTGTCGGGAACGATCACCCTGAACACCGACCAGGCACGTGTTTCCGACCAGAACGTGGCGGACCCGCTGCTCGTCGAGCGGGTGCTGGTCCGCTCGACCGACCTCGGCGCCACGGTGCGGCTGGGGGTCGTGACCCGCCTCACCGCGGAGGCCTCGGTCAACCACTACCGTCAGGACTACAGCGCCAACAGCGGCGCATTCGACCGCTTCGACTATCGCAACACCACTGTCGGCGTCGGCCTGCGTTACGCGATGGGCGGCGAGCTCACCCTGGGCGCCGGCATCAAGAGCGGCAGCGGCCGCTACACCGCACTCGATTCGAAGTTCGACCGCCGTGATTTCGACCTCTTCGCCGAATGGCGCGTGTCCGGCGCGAGCAGCCTCAGCGCCCGCCTGGGCTTGGGCAAACAAACCTACCAGCGCTCGACGATCGGCGACTTCAGCGGCGCCAATGGCACCCTCGCCTGGAACTGGTCAACCGGCGGCCCGCTGCGGGTGGCGGCGCGACTGGTGCGTGATACCGGGCAGAACCTGGCGTCGGTGGTGCAGCAGGCCACCGGCAATGTGATCGGCGAGTCTGAATCCAATCGCCTCACGACGGCGCTCAGCCTGAACGCCGAATATGCGTTGACCGGCAAGACGTCGCTCAGTGCAGCCATCGTAAGTTCGCGCCGCTCGCTTGCCGATATCGCGCCGAATAGCGTCACCGCGCCCTTCGCGCCAGTGCGCGGCCGCGACACCGTCGACTCGATTTCCTTCGGGGCGCGCTGGGTGCCGTTGCGCAGCGTCAGCGTTTCGTGCGACGTCTCGCACCGGCGGCGGTCGGTCAGTGACGCAGGCCTGACCGTCACCGGCTTTGCGCTCACCGCGCCCTACTCTGCCGACACCTTCGGCTGCAGCGCGCAGGTGACCCTGCAGTAGCGCTGGTCACGGTGAGCGATTGGCCACGATGACGACGATCCTGCTCACCGGCGCCACCGGCTATGTCGGCTCGCACACCTGGCTGGCCTTGCTGCAGGCCGGCCATCGGGTGGTGGGTGTCGACAATCTGGTCAACAGCGCTGCTGCGGTGCTGCCGCGGCTGGCTCATCTGAGTGGGCAAACACCCGCGTTCGAGCGCATTGACGTCACTGACGCCGCAGCGATGTCGGGCCTGTTCAGCCGCCACCCCATCGACGCGGTGGTCCACTTCGCCGCGCTCAAGTCGGTGGGCGAGTCGGCGGCCAAACCGGTCGAGTACTACGCCAACAACCTGGGCGGCTTGTTGACGACTTGCGCAGCGATGCGCGCCAGCGGCTGCGACCGATTTGTCTTCAGCTCCAGCGCGACGGTTTATGGCCAGCCCGAACGTCTGCCGATCGATGAAAACGCCGCCCTGTCGGCGGCCAACCCTTACGGCCAGACCAAACTGATGGGCGAGACAATTCTGCGCGACCTGGCTGCCGCCGACCCCGCCTGGCGACATGTCAGCCTGCGTTATTTCAACCCCGTCGGCGCGCACGAAAGTGGCGCCATCGGCGAAGACCCGCGCGGCACGCCAAACAACCTGATGCCCTTTGTGGCGCAGGTCGCGGTCGGCCGTCGCGAGCAGTTGCAAGTCTTCGGCGGCGACTACAACACGCCTGACGGCACCGGCGTGCGCGACTACATCCATGTCGTCGATCTGGCGCAAGGCCATGTCGCGGCATTGCGCCATCTGCTCGATGGCGGCGAGACCTTGACCTTCAACCTCGGCACCGGCCGCGGCCACAGCGTGCTCGATGTGATCAAGGCCTACGAGTTGGCCAGCGGCCGGCCGGTGCCCTACCGCATCGTGCCGCGCCGGCCGGGCGATGTGGCTGCCTGTTACGCTAACCCGGCGCTGGCCCGCGCGCGGCTCGGCTGGGCAGCGCAATTTGATCTCGCCCGCATGTGTGCCGACAGCTGGCGCTGGCAGTCGATGAACCCGCTCGGCTTCGAAGCCTGAATCCGGTTCTCTGCAGGCTGCACTGCGGCACGTGCCTTGCGCAATGAAAAGCCCACGATGATCCTCGTCACCGGCGGTGCTGGCTTCATCGGCAGCCACTTTGTCGTCGACTGGGTCGCCGAAGTCGGCGAACCAGTGATCACGCTGGACGCCCTCACCTACGCCGGCAAGCGCGACAATCTGCGCGCGCTCGACGGCGATGCGCGGCACCGGTTTGTGCATGGCGACATTCGCGACCGCCACCTGGTCGACGATATGCTGCAGCAATCACGGCCCCGCGCAGTGGTGCATTTCGCCGCCGAAAGCCATGTCGATCGCAGCATCCATGCGCCGGCGGTCTTCATGCAGACCAATGTCGACGGCACCTATGCGCTGCTCGAAGCTGCACGCGCCTATTGGTCCACGCTGGACGACGCCGCGCGGGCGGATTTTCGCTTCCTGCACATCAGCACCGACGAGGTTTTTGGCAGCCTGGCGCCGGGCGCGCCAGCGTTCACCGAGGACCACCCGCACCGGCCCAACAGCCCGTATGCAGCGAGCAAGGCCGCCGCCGACCATTTGGTGCGCGCCTGGCACCAGACCTACGGCTTGCCGGTGCTCACGGTGCATGCTTCAAACAGTTATGGGCCGCGGCAGTTTCCGGAAAAACTCATCCCGCTGATGATCCACACGGCGCTGGCCGGTGCAACGCTGCCGATCTACGGCGATGGCCAGAATGTGCGCGACTGGCTGCATGTGCGCGACCATTGCCGTGCGCTGCGCATGGTGCTGAGCCGGGGGCGGGTTGGTGAAACCTACAACGTCGGCGGCGGCAACGAGCGCGCCAACCGCGAGATCGTCGAGCATATCTGCACCCTGCTCGATGACCTGCGGCCGAGCCCCGCCGGCCCCTACCGCCGCCTGATCAGCTTTGTCGCCGACCGGCCGGGTCACGACCTCCGCTATGCCGTCGAATGCAGCAAGATCGAGCGTGAACTCGGCTGGCGGCCGCGCGAAGAATTCGACACCGGCCTGCGCGAAACGGTGCAGTCGGTGCTCGACCAGGCCGGCGCCTGATCGATCCGGTGCCAGCCGGCGACAAACCAGCCGGCTACAGGCGCCAGAGCTGCAAGCCCGCCGCTGCCACCGCGGCCGGATCGAAGGCCGACTTGACGTCGACAAAACAGCCCTTGGGCACGACCTTGGTGGCCAGTTCGGCCATCGGCTTGTCCTGGTACTGCTGGTGCGCCACCGCGGCGACGATGGCGTCGGCACGCGGCAGGTCGTCCCACTTCGTCAGCGCAACCCCGTATTCATGCATCGCCTCGGCGGGGTCGCCCTCGGGGTCATGCACGAAGACTTCGACGCCATAGGTTTTGAGCTCCGCGATGATGTCGACGACCTTGCTGTTGCGCAGGTCGGGGCAGTTTTCCTTGAAGGTCAGGCCGAGCACGTTGACCTTGGCGCCCTTGATCGAACTGCCGGCCGAGATCATCTGCTTGACAGTCTGCTCGGCGATGAACTTGCCCATGCCGTCGTTGATGCGCCGCCCGGCCAGGATGACCTGCGGTGTGTAGCCCAGCATCTCGGCCTTGTGCGTCAGGTAGTAGGGGTCGACGCCGATGCAATGGCCACCTACCAGGCCCGGCCTGAAGGGCAGGAAATTCCACTTCGTGCCCGCCGCCTTGAGGACTTCGAGCGTGTCGATGCCGACGCGGTGGAAGATCACCGCCAGCTCGTTCATCAACGCGATGTTCAGGTCGCGCTGGGTGTTTTCGATGACCTTGGCAGCCTCGGCCACGGCGATGCTGCTGGCTCGGTAAACACCGGCCTTGATCACCGCGCCGTAGATCTCGGCGACCTTGTCCAGCGTCGCCGGCGTGTCACCAGAGACGACCTTGGTGATCTTGGTCACCGTGCGTTCCTTGTCGCCGGGGTTGATGCGCTCGGGGCTGTAACCGACGAAGAAGTCGGTCTTCCACTTCATGCCCGATTGCTTCTCGAGGATCGGGATGCAGACCTCCTCAGTCGCGCCGGGATAGACGGTCGATTCGTAGACCACGATCGCGCCGCGCTTCAGATTTTTGCCGACACTTTCAGACGACTTCACGAGCGGCGTGAAGTCGGGCTGGTGGGCGTCGTCGACCGGCGTCGGCACCGCGACGATGATGAAGTCGGCGTCGCGCAGCGCGCTCGGGTCGGTGGTGCAGCTGAAGTGCACCGAGGCCTTCAGGTCGGCGGGCGACACCTCGCCGGTCGGGTCGATGTGTTTGCGGTAGGACTCGATCTTGGCGGCCGACAGATCGAAGCCGATCGTCTTGTAGAGCTTGCCAAATTCAACGGCCAGCGGCAGGCCGACATAGCCCAGCCCAACAACTGCAATGGTGGTCATGGATGAAAGTCCTCTGAAGTCTGAAATCAAACTTTGAAATAGTCGCGGTACCAGGCGACAAAGCGGCGCACACCTTCGGGCACCGGCGTGCCCGGGACAAAGCCGGTCCAACGCTCTAGCTCGGAGACATCGGCATGCGTGGCCGGCACATCGCCGTCTTGCAGCGGCAGAAAATTCTTCTGCGCGGTGCGGCCCAGCGCCTGCTCGATGGCTTCGATAAAACTCATCAGCGGCACCGGAGCCTGGTTGCCGATATTGAAGACCCGATACGGCACGTTGCTGCGCGCCGGGTCGGGAGCCGCGGGGTCGTAACCCTCACCGGCGGTGGCGATGCGGTCGAGCGTGCGCACCACACCTTCGGCAATATCGTCGACATAGGTGAAGTCACGGATCATCTTGCCGTGGTTGAAGACGTCGATCGCGCGGCCTTCGAGAATCGCCTTGGTGAACAAAAACAGCGCCATGTCCGGCCGGCCCCAGGGGCCGTAGACGGTGAAAAAGCGCAGGCCCGTCGTGGGCAGGCCGAAGAGGTGGCTGTAGGTATGCGCCATCAACTCGTTGGCCTTCTTGGTCGCCGCGTACAGGCTCACCGGATGGTCGATATTGTGATGCTCTGAAAACGGCATCGCGGTATTGCCGCCATACACACTCGAGCTCGACGCGTAGACCAGGTGCTTCACCGCAGCATGGCGGCAGCCTTCGAGGATGTTCGTGAAGCCAACGATATTGCTGTCGATGTAGGCGTGCGGGTTCTGCAGCGAATAACGAACGCCGGCCTGTGCCGCGAGGTGCACCACGCGGTCGAAGCGCTCGCGCTCGAAGAGCTCGGCCATGCCCGCACGATCCGCGACATCCATCTTGACAAATCGGAAGTCCGGCTTCGGCGTCAGCCGCGCCAGCCGGTCGACCTTGAGCTGCGGGTCGTAGTAGTCGTTCAGGTTGTCCAGCCCGACCACGCTATCGCCACGCGCCAGCAGCAACTGCGACACATGCATGCCGATAAAACCGGCGGCGCCGGTGACGAGAATTTTCACGACTTCACCTCATTCAATTCCAAGCCTGCCATCACGCCACCACCGTCAGTTCGTCGATCAGGCCTTTGGTCTGGCGGATATTGCCGCGACTCGAAGCGCCAAAGACAATCGACTCGATTTTCGGTTGTGCGCAGACATACTGGATCGCCTCGCGCGGCGACAGTGCCCCCGAGGCCAGCACAGACATCGCGATCGGCCGGAACCGCTTGTTTGCCAAGGCCTCTTCGTAGACACCCAAGCCGCCGCACATCCGAAAGCCGATCTTGTTGATATTGGCGCAAACGATCGGGTTGTCGACGCCGACCTTTTCGAGCACCTGCAACAACTGCGGCATATTCATCGTGATGAAGCCCGGCTCGGCGCCGTACTTGGCCTTCACATGGTCGGCAAACATCCTGAAAGCATCGTGCAGGCCGATGCCCAGCAACAGGTCGACGATCACGTTCTGCATGAAGATCACCGGCGTCTGCAAGCCGTGGAACATCTTCATCTCGGCATCGACCAGCAGTTGCAAGATCCCCTCGATATCCTTGGTGGCCAGTGACTTGCCGGCCTTGAGCATGCCCGACAGCGCACCGTCCTGCGGCAGGAATCGGCGCAGCGCCTCAATCAGGCCATGCTCGGTCGCCGCATTGGCATATTTGTGCGCGTAGGGCATGCAGGGGTAAAAGCGATAGTCGGGGTACTTCTGCGGGTGGGCCCGAAAGTGGTCGCAGATCTGCTCGACGCGGTCGTGCGTGGTGCACATGAAGGTGCGGATGCCTTCGGCATAAGCGTTGTCGAGAACCTCGATCACCGCCGACAGATCCTGGAACTTCATCGCCTGCGCGCGCGCCTTGTCCTCGGACATGTGGTTGACGCCGAAGAACTGGTTGTCGCCGAAGAGCACGCGGTCCATCTGGTGCGGAGTGGATTGGGTCATCGCTGGGTCCTGGTTGTCTTGTGCGCGTGCGTCTGTATGTGCATGTGCATGTTCGGGTGCTGGCTTGCGCGCAGCCCTAACCGAACAGGCGCTGCCAGAACGACTTGCTCTTGCCGGCCCCGGCCATCGCGGTCGTGGTGGCGCGCTCGGGCTGCGCCGCGACGATGCCGGCATTGGCGTCGGCGATCATTCGCGCGACGCGGTCGGTGGCCAGCGCCGAGCGGAAATTGTTGGTGCCGCCAGGGCGGCGGTCCTTGACGGCCTTCACGAAGTGATCGATCTGCGCCGAATACTCTTCACCGCGCAGGTAGTACCAGACCTCTTCGGTCAGCTCGGTGGTGAAACGCACTGTCCAACCCGGCTTGGTATCGGGCAGCTTGGCATGCGCCTCGCGCAAGAAGATCTGGCATTCCTGGCGGTCGGCGGTGACACGCCCGTTGGTGCCCCAGACCGTGATCTTGGTCGACATCTTGCGAAAGCTCTCATCGCTCCAATTGGCCGACAGCCGGCCGCTGAGGCCGTTGCCGAAGTGCAACGAGCAATAGACCTCATCTTCGACATCGGCCGAGTAGATGCGGTTCATGACCACACCGGACACCGATTCCGGCGTGCCGACCATGAAGTTCACCAGGTCGATGGCATGGCTGGCGTAGTCGTAGAGGCAACCGCCGCCTTCATTCTTTTCGGTCCGCCAGGTGCCGCCCTTGGGCTTGAGCACCACCGGCCCATAAGCCTCGGCGGTGATGTGGTGCACCTGTCCGAGCGCGCCTGACGCAATGACCCGCTGCGCCTCGCGAAAAGCGCCAACAAAGCGGTAGTGATACCCGACCTGGGTGACCAGATTTTTCGCCTCGGCCATATCGACCAGGCGCTGGCCGACATCGGTGTCGAGCACGAAAGGTTTTTCGCAAAAGACATGCAGGCCGCGGTCGAGCGCCATCTCGACCATCCAGCCGTGCACCTTGGACGGCGTGGCGATCAGCACGCCATCGAGCTGCTCGGTGTCGAGCATGGTTTTGTAGTCGCTATAGATGCGCGTGCCGGCGTATTTGTGGATCACCTCGAGCACATAACCCGAGGTGTCGCAGATGGCGACCAGCTCTGCGTCGGGGTGCGAGTTCACGATCGCGTGATGCGACAAACCCATCTTGCCGATGCCGATCAAGGCCAGTTTGACCACTTGTTTTTCTCCTCGGACAGTTGTCATGCGCCGGTCAGCCGGTCGCGGATCATTTGGTAGGCAGCGCGCCCCTTCACGAGCAGCTCGCGATTGGG
>JANPDN010000124.1:0-7170 GCA_031431555.1 Rubrivivax sp. | reverse complement strand
AATCGGCACCAAACCAAATCGCGTGCCAGGCCGCATGGGCATTGGCTTTGCGGCTCCGGCATAAGCATTTAACCGGACAGTAGTGAAGAATTCCATAAACCTAGCCGGGCCGCGCCTTGCGCCGGCTCTGCGCGCGCCGATCACGGCACGCGAGAAGCTGTCAACCGCCTGGTCTCGTCGGACCCCAACGCGCTGGCTTTAGGTGCGCTGGTTCAAGGCGCCTTGCCGAACTCCACACTCTTCGCCGTCCAGCGAACCGCTTGCTCGCTCAACGAAAAACCCAGGCCCGGCCGGTTGGGCACCTGCATGCGCCCGCCGTCAATGACCAGCCGTTCATTGAACATCGGCTCTAGCCACTCGAAGTGTTCGACCCAGGGCTCGTGCGGGTAAGCGGCGCTTAAGTGCAGATGAATCTCCATCGCGAAGTGCGGCGCCATTCGAATGCGGGCGTGGTCGGCCAGGGCCATGATTTTCAGGAAAGGCGTGATGCCGCCGACACGCGGTGCATCGGGCTGGATGAAATCGACGCTGCGGTGGCGGATCAGCTCCCAATGTTCGGCCACGCTGGTCAGCATCTCGCCGGTGGCGATGGGCGTGTCGAGCATCGCGGCGAGTGCGGCGTGGCCTTCGGCGTCGTAGGCGTCCAGCGGCTCTTCGATCCAGGTCAGGTTCAGCGGCTCGACCAACTTGCCGAAGCGCTGCGCGGTGACCCGGTCCCATTGCTGGTTGGCGTCGACCATCAGATGCGCGCGGCCGTCGATCAGCTTGTGCACCGCGCGCACCCGCTCGAGGTCGATCATCGGGTCGGGCTGGCCGACCTTGATCTTGACGCCGCCGATGCCACGCGCCAGGCACGCTTCGACGTTGTGCAGAACCTCGGGCAGCGGTGACGACAGGAATCCGCCCGAGGTGTTGTAGCACTGCACGCTGTCGCGGTGCGCGCCGAGCAACTTGGCCAGCGGCAGGCCCGAGCGTTTGGCCTTGCAGTCCCAGAGCGCGATGTCGAACGCCGCGATGGCCTGCGTCGCCAGCCCGCTGCGGCCGACCGATGCACCGGCCCAGCAGAGTTTGTCCCACAGCCGCGCGATATCGTTCGGATCCTCGCCGATCAGGTTGGGCGCGATCTCTTTGGCATGCTCGAACTGCCCCGGCCCGCCGGCCCGTTTGCTGTAGCTGAAGCCGATGCCTTGGTGGCCTTGGGTGGTCGCTATTTCAGCGAACAAAAAAGCGATCTCGGTGAGCGGTTTTTGGCGCCCGGTGAGCACCTTGGCGTCGCTGATCGGCGTGGCCAGCGGCAGGAAGACCAGGCTCAGCTTGATCCATTCGATGCGGTCGGTGCTGGCCACGCCAGCGGCAAGGCCGGCGGCCTGCGGATTGACGGCGATGTTTGACATGCTCGGGTGGTTCATTCCGGTTTGATGCCCGCGGTCTTGATGACGCGGGTCCAGAGGTCGATCTCGCTCTTCACAAAATCGGTATACGCCTTGGCGCCGACCGGCGGCACGACGAAGCCCACCGACTCCATGCGCGTTTTGATTTCCTGCGATGCCATGATCTTTTTCATCGCTGCCTCGAGCTTGTCGACGATCGGCTGCGGCGTGCCCCTGATCGCCGACAGCCCCGACCACGACAGCGCCTGGAAACCTGCGAAGCCACTCTCGGCGACCGTCGGTACGCCGGGGTAGAGCGGGTTGCGCTGCGCACTGGTCACGGCCAGCGCGAAGAGTTTGCCGGCCTTGACATGGGGCAGGGCGACATCCTGGTTGATGAACATCAGCGGGATCTGGCCGCCGAGCAGGTCTTGCATCATCGGCCCGCCGCCGCGGTACGGGATGCCGACCATGAAAAAGCCGTTGCAGTCCTTGACGCCGGCGGGGCAGCGGCTGGCTTCGAGCTTGAGCAACTCCATCGCCATATGGCCCGACGCTGCATGCGTGAAGCCGTAGTTCAAACGCGCGGGATTCTTGCGCACGTACTCAACCAGTTCTTTGAAGCTGCGAAACGGTGTTGACGGATGCACCACCAGCACGTTGGGGCCGGAGTGGATCTGGTTGATGTGCACGAGGTCGCGCATCGAGTCGTAGGCCAGTTTGGCATCGAGCCCATGCGCGACGGCGTTGGAGCCGACGCCGGTGAGCACGACCGTGTAGCCGTCGGCGGGCATCTTGGCCGCCCGCGCGATGCCTATCGTGCCGCCGGCGCCGCCGATATTTTCGACGATGAACTGCTGGCCCAACTCTTTGCTCAAGGCATCGGCGGCCATGCGGCCCATGATGTCGCTGGTGCCGCCGGCCGGGAAGGGCACGATGAGCCTGACCGGCTTGCTTGGCCAGTGGTCTTGCGCCTGGGCCTGGGCCGGGGCAGCGATGAGGGCCGCCGTGGCGGCGATCGTGGTGGCGAGGGTCGTGCCCAGCTTGGCGAACAGGTTGCGTCGAATCATGTGCGGGCTTTCGGTGCGGTGATGGGCATGCCGGGTCCGGGACGGTGCCAGTTCGGGGCCCATGCTGGATTGAATTCTTCTACACTGGAGAAATGAACCGGCCAGTACATTCTGCACCCAAGAAGGGCCCCGCTGTCAAGAAGCCGCTCGCTGTGGCACGCGCCAAGCCGGCCGCCGCAAAGAGGCCGGGCAAGGCAATCGCGCCGGGCCGGCCGGCAAAGGCCGAGCCGCGCACCAACGACCCCGAACGCACGATGGCCGACATCCTGGCGGTGGCGACGCACGAGTTCAGCGAGAAGGGCCTGGCCGGTGCCCGCATCGACGTCATCGCCGAAGCGATGAAGACGAGCAAGCGGATGATCTACTACTACTTTGGCAGCAAGGAAGCCTTGTACATCGCGGTGCTCGAAGAGGCCTACCGCGGCATCCGCGCGACCGAGGCCGAGTTGCACATCGAAGACCTGGCGCCCGAAGACGCGCTGCGCCGGCTCGTCGGCCTGACCGTCGACTACCAGCTCGCAAACCCTGATTTCACGCGCCTGGTGATGACCGAGAACATCCACCGCGGTGTCCACCTGGCGCGCAGCAAGGCGATCCAGACGCTCAACGTGCCGGCTATCGAGGGTCTGCGCAAGGTGCTCGACCGCGGCCGCGCAGCGGGCACCTTTCGCGCTGGCATCGACCCACTGGACCTGCACATGTCGATCAGTGCGCTGGCAGTCTTCAACGTCGCCAACAAACACACCTTCGCGCTGATCTTCAAGCGTGACCTCGACGCGCCGGCGGCCATGATCGCGCGCCGCGACAGCATCATCGAGATGGTCGTGCGCTTCGTTCGCAAGTAGTCCGCCGCTGGCGGGCCTGCCACCGGCGCGCAGCGAGTTCCCGGCCACCGGGACGATGCCGCGACAACGTCGCGATCGTGTCAAGCCTGATCCGGGTTTGCACCTAGAGGAAAACTAACTAGTTCGTACATTATTGCTTTGCAAGCTGCACGGCCAGCCGCCGTGCCGCCCTGCTGGCTCTGCCGCTGGAGACCCCATGCAACGCTGGATCGACCGTTACTGCCGGATGCTCGAATACACGATCGCGCTGCTGCTCGCGCTGATGGTCGTGCTCGTCTTTGGCAACGTCGTGCTGCGCTACGGCTTCAACTCCGGCATCACGGTGTCGGAAGAAGTCTCGCGCTGGGCCTTTGTGTGGTTGACCTTTCTCGGCGCCATCGTCGCGCTCAAAGAACATGGCCATCTCGGCAGCGACATGCTCGTGTCGCGCCTGCCGATCATCGGCAAAAAAGCTTGCCTCGTCATCGGCCAGTTGTTGATGCTCTACATCACTTGGCTGATGTTTTCCGGCGCCATGGCGCTGGCTCGCATCAGCTGGGATGTCGAAGCGCCGGTGACCGGCTGGTCGATGGCGTTTTTCCACGGTGCTGAACTGGTCTTCGCGGTTTCGGCCGCAGTGCTGCTGCTGCGCGAGATGTGGCGCGCACTCAGCGGCCAGCTCAGCGAGGTCGAATTGGTGATGGTCAAGGAATCCGAAGAAGCCGGCGAGCTGCAAGCCTTGCAAGCCGAGCTGACGCGAGAAGCGCAGCATGAACATGGCGGCGCACCGAAGCCGCCGGGGAGCGCGCGATGACGATCGCGGTATTCATCGGCTCGCTCCTCGCGGCGATGGCGCTGGGCATCCCGATCGCCTACGCGCTGTTGGCCAGCGGCGTCGCACTGATGTGGCACCTGGACATGTTCGATGCGCAGATCCTGGCGCAGAACCTGATCGAAGGTGCGAACAGCTTCCCGCTGCTGGCAGTGCCGTTTTTCATGCTCGCCGGCGAGATCATGAATGTCGGCGGCCTGTCCAGGCGCATCGTCGACTTTGCGCTCGCCCTGGTCGGCCACATCAAGGGCGGCCTCGGCTACGTGACCATCATTGCGGCGATTTTGCTGTCCGCACTTTCTGGCTCGGCGGTGGCAGATGCCGCGGCCCTGACCGCTTTGCTGCTGCCGATGATGGTCAAGGCCGGCCACGACAAGGCGCGCTCCGGCGGCCTGATTGCGGCCTGCGGTGTCATTGGGCCGGTGATCCCGCCGAGCATCGGCTTCGTGATCTTCGGGGTCGCTGCGAACGTGTCGATTTCCAAGCTCTTTTTGGCCGGCATCTTCCCGGGCATCCTGATTGGCGCGGCGCTGTGGGTGACCTGGGCGATCCTGGTGCGCAAGGAGCAGATCAAGCCGCCGCCGCGCAAATCACGGGCTGAAGTTTTTGCCGCGCTGCGCCAGGCGACCTGGGCATTGATGCTGCCGCTGATCATCCTGTTCGGCCTGCGCTTGGGCATCTTCACGCCGACTGAAGCGGCGGTGGTCGCTGCGGTGTATGCGTTTTTCGTCGCGGCGGTGGTCTATCGCGAACTGAAATTCATGCAGCTGGTGGCGGTGTTCACTGCGGCGGCCAAGACCACCGCGATCATCATGTTCCTGGTCGCCGCGGCACTGGTCTCGGCCTGGCTGATCACGGTGGCGCAGATCCCGACCCAGATGATCGTGCTGCTGCAGCCGCTGATGGACAGCCCGACGCTGCTGTTGATCGCGATCATGGTGCTGTGCATGCTCGTCGGCACGGCGATGGACATGACGCCGACGATCCTGATCCTGACGCCGGTGTTGATGCCGATCATCAAGCAGGCCGGCATCGACCCGGTCTACTTTGGCGTGCTCTTCATCATCAACAACTCGATCGGCCTGATCACGCCGCCGGTGGGCACGGTGCTCAATACGGTGGCCGGCGTCGGCCGCATGAAGATGGACGAGGTCACCAAGGGGGTGTTGCCGTTCATGCTGGCCGAGTTCGTGATCCTGTTCCTGATGGTCCTGTTCCCGCAACTCGTCACCGTTCCCGCGAAGTGGTTCACCGGCTGAGCCGGGTGCCGCGATTCACTCACGTTTTCTGCCGCTTATTTGGAGATATAGACATGTTCAAACTTTTCACCCGCCGCAGCGCGGTCTCGGCCGCCGTCACCTTGCTGGCGCTGGGTGGCCTCACCAGCGCGATGGCGCAGGACGTCAAAGAGCGCACGATCAAGTTCGGCCTCAACGGCCCCGAGACGCACCCGGCAGCCGCCGGCATGAAGAAGTTTGCCGAGCTCGTCACGGCCAAGTCCGGCGGCAAGATCAAGGTCAACCTGTTCTTCGGTGCCACGCTCGGCAGTGACCAGGCGATCACCGCGTCGATCCAGGGCGGCACCGTCGAGATGTCGGTCATGAATTCCGGCATCCTGGCCAGCCTGGCCAAAGAGCTGGCGATCTTCGACTTCCCCTTCCTCTTCGCCAACGAAAAGGAATCCGATGCGATCGTCGACGGCCCGGTCGGCAAGCGGATGCACCAGCTGCTCGAAGAGAAGGGCGTTATCGGCTTGTCGTTCTGGGAGCTGGGCTATCGCCAGATGACGAACAGCAAGCGTGCGCTGAACAAGGTCGAGGATATCGACGGCCTGAAGCTGCGTGTGATCCCGAACCCGATCAATGTCGCCTGGGACAAGGCGCTGGGCGCGAACCCGACGCCGATGCCTTTCCCCGAGGTCTACGGCGGCCTCGAGAGCAAGGCCATCGACGGCCAGGAGAACCCGATCTCGGTGATCGCCGCCAACAAGTTCTGGGAAGTGCAGAAATTCATCGCGCTGACCAATCACCAGTACAACCCGCAGTCGGTGATCTTCAGCAAGAAGGTCTGGGACACCCTCAGCGCCGCCGAGAAGAAGATCATCGACGACGCGGCCGACGAGTCCGCCAAACACCAGCGCGAGCAGTCGCGCGCCGCGGTCGCCGCGAATCTTGAGCTGCTGAAGAAAAACGGCATGACGGTGACCGTCTTTCCGCCTGCCGAAGTTGCCAAGCTGCGCGAGAAGATGAAGCCGGTGATCGCGCAGTTCAGCGCCAGCGTGGGTGATGCGACGGTGAATGAAATGACCGCCGAGTTGGCCAAGTTGCGCAAGTGAATCTGCCAGCGAGTCTGCCAGTGAATCTGCGCCGGACTTTGCGGCCCGCAACAGCACGATGAGCAGCGAGCAGAAGAAGCTGTTGGTCGGCCTCATCGGCGCCGGCATCCAGCGCTCGCTGACACCGGCGATGCAGGAAGAAGAGGCGCGTCACCACGGCCTGCGCCTGCACTACCAACTGATCGACCTCGACCTCGGCGGGGCCGACGTGACCGCGCTGCCGACGCTGATCAGCGCGGCGCGCCTGATGGGTTTTGCCGGGCTGAATATCACCTACCCGTGCAAGCAGGCAGTCATCCCGCTGCTCGATGGCTTGTCGGACGAAGCGCAGGCGATGGGCGCGGTGAATACGGTGGTGCGCAGCGGCAAGCGCCTGATCGGCCACAACACCGACGGCTCGGGCTGGGCCTGGGGTTTTTGCCGCGCATTGCCCGCTGCCGACCTGTCGCATGTGGTGCTGCTCGGTGCCGGTGGCGCCGGTGCGGCGATCGCGCATGCGTTGCTCGGCCTGGGTGCCACAGCGCTGTGCATCGTCGACCGCGAGCCGGTGCGCGCGCAGCAAATGGCGGCTGACTTGAACGCGCGTTTTGGCGCCGGCCGCGTCAGCGCGCAGGCCGATATTGCCGTGGCGCTGCAAGGCGAGGGCGCGGTGACCGGGCTCATCCACGCCACGCCGACCGGCATGGACAAGACGCCGGGCCTGCCCCTGCCGGCGGCGCTGCTGCGGCCCTCGACGTGG
>JANPDN010000123.1:0-24861 GCA_031431555.1 Rubrivivax sp. | reverse complement strand
GCAGTCGCTGGTGCTGTGCCCGACCCGCGAACTGGCCGACCAGGTGACGCAGGAGGTGCGCCGCCTGGCGCGTGCCGAAGACCACATCAAGGTCCTCACGCTGTGTGGTGGCACGACGCTGCGGCCACAGCTGGCGAGCCTGGAGCATGGCGCGCATATCGTCATCGGCACACCGGGCCGGATCATGGACCACCTCGAGCGCGGCAGCCTGAAGCTCGATGCGCTGAATACGCTGGTGCTCGACGAGGCCGACCGCATGCTCGACATGGGTTTTTTCGACGACATCAGTGTCGTTGCCAAACAATGCCCGAAGCAGCGCCAGACCCTGCTCTTCTCGGCCACCTACCCCGAAGGCATACCTAAGCTGAGCGCGGCGTTCATGCGCGAGCCCAAAGAGGTCAAGCTGCTCGAAGCGCACCGGCCGAGCAAGATCCGCCAGCGTTTTTTTGAAGTCCGCGAAGACCAGCGCCTGCATGCCGTGGGCCTGCTGCTCGACCATTACCGACCCGTGAGCACACTCGCTTTCTGCAACACCAAGCAGCAGTGCCGCGACCTCACCGAAGTGCTGCGCGCGCAGGGTTTTGCCGCGCTCGAGTTGCATGGCGACCTGGAGCAACGCGACCGCGACCAGGTGCTGGTGCAGTTTGCCAACCGCAGTGCCAGCGTGCTCGTGGCCACCGACATCGCCGCGCGCGGCCTCGATATCGATCAGCTCGAAGCGGTGATCAATGTCGACATCACGCCCGAGATCGACACCCACACCCACCGCATCGGCCGCACCGGCCGTGTCGACGCCGAAGGCTGGGCTTTCAGCCTGGCCAGCCTGGACGAAATGGGCCGTGTCGGGCAGATCGAAAAAGCCGGCGGCTTCCAGTCCGAATGGCTGCCACTGGCTGATCTCAAGGACAGCGGCAGCGAGCCGCTGCGCCCGCCGATGCAGACCCTGCAGATCCTGGGCGGGCGCAAGGAAAAGATCCGCGCCGGCGATGTGCTCGGCGCGCTGACCAAGGACATGGGTTTTGCCGGCAGCCAAATCGGCAAGATCAACGTCAACGAGTTTTCGACCTATGTCGCGGTGGTGCGCGACGTCGCACCGCAGGTGCTGCGTCGGTTGAATGCCGGCAAGGTCAAGGGGCGCAGCGTCAAGGTGCGGCTGCTCGAAGGCTGAAGCCGCCCAAGTGGCCACGGCAGCACGAGCGAAGCGCCGCCGCGCTGCCGTTCGGCGGCCCTTCAAGTCGGGCGCCGCGCCGGCCGATAAGCCGAGGTGGACTCCGCAATCACGCCCAGCGCTTTTGCCGACGCCGTGCCCGAGCCAGCCCGGGCGTGGCCGCGCCAGCTTTGGCATTCGGTGCGCCGCTGGTGGCTGCCGGCGTCGAGCCACCGGGCGCGGCCGGTGGTGCTGGACGCCTGGCGCTGGTGCCTGATGACGTTGGCGCTGATGGCACTGAGCCTGGGCTGGGTTGGGGCCCAAGCCTGGTGGAGCCACTTGCAAACCGCGCGTGCCTCGGCCGATTCTGCGCTGGCGTTCATCGAAGCGCGCCTGGCCGAAATCGATGAGCCGATGCGCCGCCTGCAAGGTGCCGACGAGCTGCAATCGGCGGCGCTCGATTGCAGCCCGACGCTGACCGCGCGGCTGCTGCACGAGAGCCTGAGTTCATTGCTGATCCAGCGCTTGATCGTTCGTGACGCTGCCGGCGCGCGAGCCTGCGGCCCGGCCGGCGCGCTGGCAGCGCCCGACTTGCCCGTCGAACCGGGCGCGGACCTGGCGCTGGTCTCGCAGCGCTCCATCGCAACCCAGTTGATGGCGGTGCGCCGGATCGATGCACAGCACAGTGCGGTGGCGCTGCTCGACCCCCGCGCACTGGCCTTGCCGACGCAGGGGCCGTGGGCCAATGCCGCCGGCATGGCCGACCGCATCAGCCTGCAATCGGCCGACGGGCGCACGCTGCGTGTCTGGGGCCAACAGGGGCCTGCCGCAGACCTTGTGGAGTCTTTGCATGTGGTGCGCCAGTCGGCGCAGCACCGGATCGCGGTCAGCGTTGAGCTCGAACGTGATCGCTTTATCGCCGACCTGCTGCAGCAGGTGCCGCTGGCGCTGCTGCTGGCAGTAGTCACCAGCCTGCTCGTGGCCGCAGCGGTCTGGCGGCGCACGATGCTGCGCGCGCGGCTGGTGTACCGCCTGGAGCGCGCGCTGCGCAAGCGCCAGTTCGAGCCATTTGTGCAGCCCATCGTCGACCTCGCCAGCGGGCGCTGCATCGGCGGCGAGGTCTTGATGCGTTGGGCCCACCCGCAGCGCGGCATCCTGGCGCCGGGTGACTTCATCGAGGTCGCCGAGCGCACCGGCCTCATCGCCGGCATGTCCGAGCTGGTGATGGGCCGCGCGGCACACCGGCTGGCGCCGCTGGCACAGGCCCATCCTGATTTGTACTTCTCGTTCAACGTCACCCCGGAACAGCTCGTTGCGCCGGCATTCGGCCAGCGCCTGGCCGAGATCTTTTCGCCCGAGACCTTGCCACGCGGCCAGGTGCTGCTGGAGTTGACCGAGCGCGATTTTGTCGATCCGATTGCCAAGAGCGCATTGACCGGTCTGCACGATATCGGCTGGCGCATCGCGATCGACGACTTCGGCACCGGCCAGAGCAGCTTGGCCATGTTGGAGAGCCTGCCCATCGACCGCATCAAGATCGACCGCTCGTTTGTGTCGACGATCGGTGAGCAGACCGCCAGCCGCCCGGTGCTCGACGCGATCATCGGCCTGGCGCACCAGCTCGGCATCCGCCTCATCGCTGAGGGTGTCGAGACGACGGCGCAGTGGGACTACCTGGCCAGCCGCGGCGTCAGCAGTGTGCAGGGTTACCTGATTGCCAAGCCGATGCCACTGGACACCTTTGTGCGCTGGTTCGGCGAACAAGGCGCGGCGGTTGCCGCCGCTGGCGAAGCCAGCGCGCGCGCGCCTTCGGCGCCGGGCGACCCTTTGTTGCAGGCACTGTGGCAACGCATGCGCTCCACCGGCGGGCTCGATATCCACGACCGCATGCACCGGCTGCGCAGCTACCGGCGTTGTTTTGTCGGCCGCGAGGCCGTCGACTGGCTGGTGCGGCACCAGCGTGTCAGCCGCGAAGAAGCGGTGCGTATCGGGCGCCGGCTGGTGGCTTTGGGTTTGGCGCGGCATGTCGTCGACGAACATGACTTCGAGGATGCCGACTTGTTTTTCAGCGTTGCCGACAGCGAACTCGGCCCGGCGATCGCGCCGCCGGTGCAGGCGTTGCGCCAGGCGCTGCGCAGCGTCGACGCCGGCCCGGCGTTTGCCGACCACCGGCGCGGCCTGCTGCTGCATCGCCGCTGCAGCACCGGCCGCCAGATCGTCGACTGGCTGGTGCAGGGCCATGCGGTATCGCGCGACGAAGCCGCGCAGTGGGCCGTGCAACTGATGCGCCAGGGCGCGCTGCGCCATGTCTACGACGACCGGCCGTTTGCCGACGGCAGCCACCTCTACCGTTCGACCTGAGTCGCTGCAGCGGCACGCAGCTGCAGGCCGGCCGGCCAGCCGGCCAGCCACCGCCGGCTGGCCACGATCGCCGCATGATGCACACTGCCCGGCACTCGCGCACTCTAACGCTGCCGCTCACAGGAGACCTGCTCATGCAACGCATTGGATTCATCGGCGCTTCGGGATTGATGGGCCACGGGATGGCCAAACACCTGCGCGCCAAGGGCTACCCCTTGGCACTCACGGTGCACAAGAACCGCGAGCGTGTCGCCGACCTGCTCGACGCCGGCGCGACGCTGGCGGCAACGCCCGCCGCGCTGGCACGCACGAGCGACATCGTTTTTGTGTGTGTCACCGGCTCGCCGCAGGTCGAAGCCGTGGTCAGCGGGCCCGAAGGCCTGCTCACCGGCGCCGCAAGCGGGCTGCTGATTGTGGATACGTCGACTGCCGAGCCTGACTCGACCAACCGATTGCGCGCGCTGTGCGAAGCCCAGGGGGTGCAGTACATCGACGCACCGCTGGCGCGCACGCCGCTCGAAGCCGAGGCCGGGCGCTTGAACGTGATGGTCGGCGCCACCGACGCGCAATTTGCGTTGCTCAAACCGGTGTTGCAGGCCTTTGCTGAGAACGTCTTCCACGTCGGCCAGGCCGGTGCCGGGCATGTCATCAAGCTGCTCAACAACTTCATTGCGCAGGCGATCTGCACCGCGACGGCCGAAGCTTTTGCGGTCGGCCAGCGGGCGGGCGTTGATCTCAAGCAACTGGTGGCGCTGGTCTCGGCCGGCGGTGTCAACTCTGGCCTGTTCCAGCTCATGAGCAAGACGCTCGACGGCGACCTGGCGGGCCTGCGCTTCGAGATGAACAACGCCCGCAAGGACATCCGCTACTACACCCACCTGGCCGAGAACCTGGGCGTGCCGACGGTGGTCGGCGAGGCGGTGCACCAGTCGCTGACGCTGGCCTGCGCGCTGGGTTACGGCGAGAAGTTCGTGCCCTCGCTGGTCGAGGCGCAGGAAAAACTCACCGGCGCGAAGATCGTACCGCGCTAGCTGAAAGTCGGCGCCAACACGGCGGGCGCTGCCGCGTCGGCCACCACTTCGAGCAGCGTGACGCGCCACAGCGTGCGGGCGTCGTCGGGGTCGATGAGCGTGGCAGAGTGCAGCAGCGCCGCGTTGTCCCAGATGACGATATCGCCGACCCCATAACGCAGGCGCAGCTGGTATTTGGCCTGCGTCGAATGCGCGGCCAGTTCATCGAGCAAGTCGCGCGCTTCCGCGTCGGGCATGCCGACGATGCCGAAGGCGCTGCCCGACACCGCGTACAAGGCCTTGGCGCCGGTGACCGGGTGGGCGCGCGCGATGCGATGCGTGATCAGCGGCATGCGTGCCTTCTGCTCGGCACTCAGGGCCGATGCCGCGGTGCGGCTCGCCGCATCGACGTCGTTGCGGTTGCCGTAGTGATGCACCGCGAACAGCGGCTCGATGCGTTTTTTCATCGCCGCGCTGAGGTCGTCGTAGGCGGCGATCTGGTTGGCGAAGAGCGTGTCGCCACCGATCCGCGGCACCACACGCGAGTACAGGGTCGTCGCCCGTGCTGGCACTTGCAAGTAGGAATAGTCGGTGTGGAAATAGGAGCCGGCGTCCTGCAAGCCCGTCGGCCGGCCGTTTATCTTGACGTTGGACAGGATCAGGATGTTCGGATCTTCGGGGTGGTGGAACTGGTCGATCACATGCGGCTGCGGCGGGCCGATGCGGCGCGCAAATTCGAGGAACTGCGTCGCGGTGATGGATTGCGACCGCAGCACCAGCACCTGGTGCGCGTAGAACGCCCGTTCGAGTTGACCGAACACCTCATCCGACAAGGGCAACGAGAGGTCGACGTCGCGCGTCTCGACGCCGAACAGCGGCGACAGCGGCGTGAATCCGATCATCGGCCCGCTCGTTTCCCGGCGCTGGGCCTACAGCGTGCCGGGCGGGAACAGCCGCGGCAGGAACAGCGCCACGCTGGGCCAGACGATGAGCGCAGCGAGCACCAGAAACATCGGCACGAGCATGATCAGGGTGTCCTTGAGCGCATCGACGATGCGGATCTTGGCCACCGCGCAGGCGATCATCAGGCACAGGCCGTAGGGCGGCGTGACCAGGCCGAAGGCGAGTGCGACGATGCCGACGATCGCAAAGTGCACCGGGTCCATGCCGGCGTTTTGTGCCAGCGGCTGCAAGATCGTGCCGACGATGATGATCGCCGGAATGGCGTCGAGAAAGCAGCCGACGACGAGGAAGACGGCAGCGATAAAAAATCCGGTCGCGGTGACGCCCATGCCCCAGGTCGAGACGCCAGCGAGCAGCGCCTTCGGGATCTGGTAGTAGGCCAGCAGCCAGCCGAAGGCGCTCGCCGTGCCGACACAAAACAGCGCCACCGCCGACAGCTTGCCGGTGTCGAGAAAGGCGGTGTACAGGCCCTTCAGGTTCATCTCGCGATAGACCCAGAGCGAGAGTGCCCCGGCGTACAGCACGGCGATGCAGGCCGACTCGGTGGCTGTGAACCAGCCGAAGATCTTGCCGCCGATGATGATGAATGGCGTGAACAGCGCCGGCAGCGAGACCATCGCCGAGACCAGCACTTCTTTGAACGCGGCGCGGGTGTACGTCGGGTAGCCGCGGCGCTTGGCGTAGGCGTGCACGGTGGCCATTTGCGCCAGCCCGATCAGGAGGCCGGGGATGATGCCGGCAAGCATCAACGCGCCGATCGACACCGTGAGCACCCCCCCCCAGACGATCATCAGGATCGACGGCGGGATGATCACCGCCAGCACTGCCGAGACCGCGGTGATGGCCACCGAGAAGCTGACGTCGTAACCTTCCTTGACCTGGGCTTCGATGAAGATCTTGCTCTGGCTTGCGGCGTCGGCGGTCGACGAGCCCGAGACCCCGGCGAAGAAGATCGACAGCACGACGTTGACCTGCGCCAGCCCGCCCGGAAAGTGCCCGACCAGCGCGCGCGAAAAACGCACCAGCCGGTCGGTGATGCCGCAGACCCCCATCAGGTTGTCGGTGAGCAGGAAAAACGGCACCGCCAGCAGGATGAAGGAGTTGTAGGCGTTGAAGGTTTCCTGGATCAGGTTTTGCGGGGAGAGTCGGTCTTCGATGATGAAGATCGGCAGGCAGGCCAGGCCGAGCGCAAAGGCGATCGGCACACGCAGGAACATCAGGCCGAAGAAGATCCCGAACAGGATCGTCGCCGCGGTGCTGGGGTCGAGCGTGGCGCCGGTCATGCCTGCACCTCGTCATCGCTCGTCAACACCCGGACCGCATCGATCAACTGCTCGCCCTGGAACAGCACCCAGGTCACACCGGCCAGCGGCCAGGCCATGTGGATCAGCCACAGCGGCAGGTCGGCCAACTCCGAAGTGCGGTTCCAGGCGAATCGCGTGAACTGCCAGCCCCACCAGATGAAGACCAGCGCGAAGGTCAGCACAAAGATGCTGGAGACGATCTTCAACAACGCCGTGCCGCGGGCCCCAAGGCGCGGCCAGACATCAACATCGAAGTGCGTGCTCTCGCGGATGCCGACCATCGCGCCGATCATGATCATCCAGATGAAGAGAAAGCGCGCCATCTCTTCGGTCCAGATGTAGCTTGGGATCAAGGCGGTGTAGCGCGAGAAGATCTGCAGGCTGACCGGGATGATCAGGATCGCCACCGCGGCCACCAGCAGCCCCGACAGCAGGCGGCTGTAGGCGGCGCTGAAACGCCGCAGAACTTGAAGAAAAGTGTTCATGCAAAAAGAACGGCGACGTGGTGTACGTCGCCGTTCATCTCCGGGTTGCTTGATTCAGCGGGTATTCAAAGGGCCTTGATCTTGGCGAAGATGGCTTCGGCGCCGACTTCTTTGGCGTAGGCGTCCATCACCGGGTCGACCAGTTTCTTCATCGCGTCGCGCTCCATGAAGGGCACGCGCTTCAACTTGTTGGCTTTCTCCAGCGCCACCAGCTTGGCGGTGTCTTCCGACGATTCGATCTGGCGGCCATAGGTGCCGGCCTCTTTGCCGGCACGCAAGATCGCGGCCTGCAGATCGGGCGGCAGCTTGGCGAAGGTCTTGCCCGAGAAGCAGATCGGCCTGATCGTGATCGCGTGCTCGGTCATCGCCAGATGTGGAGCGACCTCGAAGAACTTCATCGTCTCGACGCCTGCGGCTTCGTTTTCGCCGGCCGAGATGACGTTGTTCTGGATCGCGTTGTAGACCTCGTTGTAGGCGATCACGGTCGGGCTCATGCCCGCGGCGCTGAAGGTGCGGCTCCAGATCGGCGCACCCTGCACGCGCACTTTGAGGCCCTTCATCTCAGCCAGGTTGCGCACCGGCTTGTTGACGAAGATATTGCGCGTGCCGCCACCGGCATAACCGATCAGCATGACCTCGGCGTTCTTGGCGACTTCGTCGGCGATCGGCTTCAACAAATCGGCGTCGAGCACCTTGTTCCAGTGGCCCAAGTCGCGGAACAAGAAGGGTGCGTCGATGAAGGGCGCGGCCTTCGAGAAGGTCGACATGTGGGCCGGCGAGACGATGCCGTAGTCGACTGCCTTGCCCTGCGCCATGTACTCGAAATACTGCTTCTCCAGGCCCAGCTCGCTGTTGCGGTGGAGGACAAAATTGATCGGCTTGCCGTAGTACTGCTTGACCAGCTCCTCGAACTTCAGCAGCGCCCGGTTGAAGGCGTGGTCGTCGTTGAACTGCACCGCGCCGTGCAGCGTGATCGCCTGGGCCTGTGCCGCCGTGTGAATACCGGCGATGAAGGGCGCCGTGATCGTGGCTGCGGCCGCCGCCGAGCCGATGAATGTTCTGCGCTTCAACATGACACATCTCCTGGTTGAGTGCGTGCAGGCTACGCCGCTGCGTGGCCTTGCGCATTGGGGCTGGCCCCATGTCGGGCGCACCGCGAACGCCAGCACCGACCGCGGTCTTGTCAGCCCGTGGTTTCCAATGCCCTCTCGATGCGCCGGCGTGCAACCTTGGTCTTCGGCACCGAAAAGTCAAACCAGCTGCGCACGTCTTCTTCGAGCCCGATGCCGTGCATGTAGTTGTAGAGCGCCTTTTTCAATGCGACGCCCAGACGGTCGTGGTCGACGCCCGTCGGGTCGAGGAAGCCGACATCGTTTTTGGCAAACGTCACCGGCGGCAGCGGCAGCAACGTGACGCCATAGTCCTGCGGGTCGCGCCCCACCGGCGAGTGCACGGTGCAGGTGAAGCGGTGGAAAAATCCCGACTGGATGCAGCCGGCGGCAAAGAGCTGGCGCACGAGTTCGAGTGCATCGACGGTGTCTTGCACCGTCTGCGTCGGGAAGCCGTACATCAGGTAAGCGTGGACAAGAATGCCGGCGTCGGAAAAGCCGCGCGTGACCCGCGCGACCTGGTCCACTGAGACGCCTTTTTTCATCAGCGCGAGCAGGCGGTCGGAGGCGACTTCGAGGCCGCCCGATATCGCGATGCAGCCGCTGTCGGCGAGTTGTTGGCAGAGCTGCGGCGTGAAGGTTTTTTCGAAGCGGATATTGCCCCACCAGCTGACGCGGAGGTCTCTGAGCTTGAGTTCCTGCGCCAGCGCTTTCAACGACTTTGGCGGCGCGGCTTCGTCGACAAAATGAAACCCCGTCTGCCCGGTCTCGGCGACGATGGCCGCGATGCGGTCGACGAGTGTTTGTGCGGTGGCTGCTTCGTAACGCGAGATGTAGTCCAGGCTGACATCACAGAAGCTGCACTTCTTCCAGTAACAGCCATGGGCGACGGTGAGCTTGTTCCAGCGCCCGTCGGACCACAGCCGGTGCATCGGGTTGAGCATGTCCAGCAGCGACAGGTAGTCGGCGAGTGGCAGGCCGTCCCAGGTCGGAGTGCCGACATCGGCAAAGGGCACATCGGGTTCGCCGCCGAAGTTGATGTAGCGCACGCCCTCGGCGCCACGGGCCCTGACAAACGTGCGCACCAGCCGGCTTGCCGAGCGCTGGCCCTGGAGGTGTTCGATCAGCGCGAGCAGCGGGCGCTCGCCGGCATCGAGCGTGACGTAGTCGAAATGGTCGAAGACCCGTTCATCGCTTAACCCGCGCAGCTCGGTGTTGACAAACCCGCCGCCGAGCGCGGTGACGATGTTGGGGTCGTGTGCCTTGATCGTCTGCGCGATGCGAAAGGCGGCGTACACCGCACCGGGGAAGGGCACCGAGATCAGCACCAGGGTCGGCCGGTGTTGTTTGATCATTTGCAACGTTAGGCGTTGCAGCGTCTGGTCGACCAGGTTCAGCGGTGCGGCCAGCGCAGCAGCCAGTGCGTCGAAGGTCGGCTGGCTGGCGGCGAGGGACTCGGCATAACGCACAAATTCGAAACGCGGGTCGGCAGCGTCACGAAGCACGTCGGCGATATCGTTGAGGTACAGCGTCGCCAGGTGTCGCGCGCGGTCTTGCTGACCCAGCGCGCCAAAGGCCCAGGCCATCGGGTCGGCGCCGTCTTCGCCGACATACACATCGAGCGATTGAAAGCGCCCACCTTCGGGCAGGAAGTGGCGGGTGCAGATGCGGTGTGCGAGCGTCGTGTCGCGGCCCTGCAAGAAGCGGATCGTCGGTGCGATCGTCGCCCGGTAGTCGTCGAACCGGTCGACGAAGGCTTGAACGCTGGCGGTGCGCTGGGTTTCGCGGCGGGCATCGCTGCCGGCTTGACCAGCGGCTGCCGGCGCTGCATTGATGACCTCGCGCAAGGCATCCAGCCCGGCCGGCGACAGCAGCTCCAGGATCAACGCCAACGCCAGATCGGCCTGTGCTGCCTGCACGCCGCGCGAGCGCAAAAAGCCGGTGAGATAGGCCGTCGACGGATACGGCGTATTCAACTGCGTCATCGGCGGGATGACGCTGAGCACGCGCATAGCGGGGCCGGCGTCCGGCACGGCGCTCATGGGGCTGCGGCGCTGGCCGCGGTGGTGGTTGTGGTGTTGGTTGCTGCAGGGCTTGCCATGCTCGCCGCGCCGCCGAGAAACAGGCGTTCGATATCCGGGTCGGCAAGCAATTCGTCAGCCCGTTTGTGCAGCACCAGGCGGCCCGATTCGAGCGCGATCGCTTCGTCGGCCAGCTTCAGCGCGCTCTTCACGTTCTGCTCAACCATCAGAATCGTCGTGCCCTCCGATGCCAGGCGACGCAGCAGCTTGAAAACGTCTTGCACCACGAGCGGGCTCAAGCCAATCGACGGCTCGTCGATGAGCAGCACTTTGGGCCGCAGCAGCAGCGCGCGGCCGATTTCGAGTTGCTTCTGTTCGCCACCCGACAACGTCGACGCGGCGTTGTGGATGCGCTCCTTGACACGCGGGAACAGCGCCAGCACTTCTGGGATGCGCTCGTGCGTGACCTTGGTGCCGAGCGTGATGCCGCCAAGCTCCAAGTTTTCCCACACGCTCAACTGGCCAAAGAGGTTGCGGCCCTGCGGCACAAAGGCAATGCCACGTTGGGTGAGCAGGTCTTTCGACGATATGCCGGTGATGTCTTCGCCGTTCAAGCGCACGCGACCTTGCTGCACCTTGAGCATGCCGAAGAGCGTCTTCAGGACCGTGCTCTTGCCCGCGCCGTTGGGGCCAAGCAGCAAGGTGATCTTGCCCGCAGCGGCCTTGAAGCGCAGGTTGTTCAGGATCATGAACTCGCCATAACCGGCGACGACATCGTCGAACTCGATCGCGGGGGTCGTGGACGTCAATGCCGATGCCGATGCGCTCACTTCAATTCCCGAGATAGGCGTCGAGCACCTGCCGGTTGGCGCGGATTTGTGCCGGTGTGCCGATGGCCATCACCCGCCCTTCGACCATGACCATGATGCGGTGGCACAGGTCCATCACGAAGTCCATATTGTGTTCGATGACGACGAAGCTGCTCGCCTTGCCAGCCGGCCCCGGGCGCTGGTTCAGGTCCTTGAGCAGGCTGCTGATGCCGCCGACCAGGCTCGGGTTGACACCGGCGCAGGGCTCGTCGAGCAGCACCAGGTCGGGCGCGCTCATGAAGGCCATCGCGATATCGACCAGCTTCTGCTGGCCGTAACTCAACTCGCCGGCTTTTTTGTCAGCGACATGGCCGATGCGAAACTGCGCGATCAGCGCATCGGCCTGCGCACCGAGGCCGGAATCACCCGGCGCAAACATGCGGCTCCACATCGAGCCGTGATGCTCTTGCGCCGCGACGAGCAGGTTGTCGCGCACGGTCATCTTGCCAAACACCTGCAGGGTCTGGAAGGTGCGGCCGACCCCACGCTGGTTGAGCTGCGCCGGGTTCAGCCCGGTGATGTCGCGGCCCTTGAGCTCGATCTGCCCGGCGTCAGGCCGGATCTGGCCGAGCACGCTGTTGAACATCGTCGTCTTGCCAGAACCGTTGGGGCCGATGACGCCGAAGATTTCGCCCGGCAGGACGTCGAAGCTCACGCCATCCACCGCCTGGATTGCGCCGTAGGCTTTTTTCAGGCCACGCACTGACAGCAGTGGCAATGACGTTGTGGTCATCGCGGCCCCAGCAGCGTGGCCGACGCTGCCGCCGCAGCGCGCGCTACGGACGCTTCACGCGCTTCACGCGCTTGACGTCTGGCACGCAGCCGCTCGGGGATGCTCAGCAAGCCGTCGGGCAGCCAGCGCATCAGCAGCACGACGAAGATGCCGAAGCAGAACAGATACCAGTCCTGCAGGCCACGCAGCCACTCCGGCAACAGCACCCCGACGGCAGCGCCAAGCAGCGGACCGAAGAAGCTGCCGGCGCCACCGACAACGACCATCAGGTACATCATGATCGACTCACCGACGGTGAAACTCGCCGGGTCGATGAACTGCACCAGCGACGCATACAGCGCACCGGCGACGCCGGCATAGACCGCGCCGATCGCAAACGACAGCAAGGTGTAGGCCTGGATATTGACGCCCAGGCTCTCGGCGCGGATCGGGTTGTCGCGCAGCGCGGTGAACGCTTTGCCCCAGGGCGAATGCAGCAGCTTCCACAACAGCAGGCCGAGCACGACCGTGACCCCGAGGATGAAGTAGTAGTAGGCGAGGTTGCCGTCCAGGCTGATGCCGAGCAAGCCGGGCCGCGGGATATCGTTGATGCCGAACGTGCCGCCGGTGAGCCACTCTTCATTGCGCATCACTAGCCAGAGCGCGGTGTTGAAGCCGAGCGTGGCAAAGGCCAGGTAGATCGTCTGCACACGCAGCGCCGGGAAGCCCAGCCCCAGGCCGATCACGAAGCAGCCGAGCATCGCCAGCGGCAGCCCGAGCCAGAAACTGAAACCGGCCTTGAGCAGGATCGCCGCGGTGTAGGCGCCGATGCCGAAGAAGGCCGCATGGCCCAGGCTCTTCTGACCGGCGTAGCCGATCGTCAGGTTCAGGCCCATCGTGGCGATCACAAAGACCAGCCACTTGCTGAACAGGTAGACGCCGTAGTTCTTGAGCAGCGGCGGCACGAAGATCAACACGCCCAGCACCACCAGGCCGATGAGCAGGGGCAGGCGCTGCTTCATACCTTGCGCTCGACCTTTTTGCCCAGCAAGCCCTGCGGCTTGAACAGGATCACGGCC
Organism: Rubrivivax sp.; assembly: GCA_031431555.1. GTDB lineage: Bacteria > Pseudomonadota > Gammaproteobacteria > Burkholderiales > Burkholderiaceae_C > Rubrivivax. The sequence continues at coordinate 11,801 of JANPDN010000123.1, read as the reverse complement.
ATGAAGATCACCAGCGCCACCGCGTCTTTGTAGGCCGGCGAGATGTAGGCCGCGGCGAGGTTTTCGCAGACCCCGACGATGACGCCGCCGAGCAGCGCGCCGCGGCTATTGTTGAAGCCGCCGATGATCGCGGCGAAAAAGGCCTTGGTGCCCAGCGACTCGCCCATGTCGAACTTGGCCAGGTAGGTCGGCGTCACCAGCAGCGCCGCGGCGCAGGCCAGCACCGCATTGATCGCGAAGGTGTAGAAGATCATGCGCGGCACGTCGATGCCGAGCACGGTCGCGCTCTCGGTGTTCTGCGCCACCGCCTGCATCGCACGGCCGGTGACCGTCTTGGCCAAGAACGCCTGGGTGCCGAGCACGAGCGCGAGGGCCAGCGCCAGCGTGCCGATATCGGCCAGCGTGACCGTGACGCCGGCGATATTGAACAGCTTGTCGGCAAACAGCGCCGGGAAGGGGTGGGCCTCGGCGCTGTACCCGGCGCGCACGCCGTTGCGCGCAGCGATCGCCAGGCCGATGGTGGCGACGACGATCGGCATCAGACCGAACTTCAGCAGCGGGTCGGCGATGCCACGCTTGAAGGCCCAGCCGAGCACGCCGACGGCGACGACGCAGGTGAAGACAAAAGCCACCGGCAGCGGTGCGCCGAGGTAGCCGAAGGCCAGCATCACAAACGCCGGCAGCATCACAAATTCGCCCTGGGCAAAATTGATCGTGCCCGAGGCCTGCCACAGCAGCGTGAACCCGAGCGCTGCCAGCGCGTAGATGCTGCCGGTGGCGAAGCCCGAAAAAACGAGCTGGATGAAGTCCGTCACGCGCCGGACGCTCGCCGATTTATTTCTTGCTCAGCGGCGGCAGGACCTCTTTGACTTCTTGCTTGCCGCCCTTGACCTCGACGAGGAAACTTTCGCGGTCGACATCACCTTTGTCGTCGATCGACACGTCCATCAGCACGCCGGGTTCCTTGGCCGCCTTGACGTGCAAGCCGTGCAATGCGGCGACCACCGCCTTGCGGTCGACCTTGCCGGCTTTTTCGATCGCAGCTTTCATCAGGTAGACCCCTGTGTAGCCCTTGATGCCGTTGTGGTCGGAGATATAGTTGTACGACTGGTAGAACTTGGCCTTGAACTTGAGCATCAGCGGGTTCGGCGCGTCGACGGTCAGGCCGACATGCGCGACGGCGCCATTCGCGGCCTCACCCGCCAACTCGATGACCTTCTGGCCGGTGAGCGTGGTCTCGCCGACGATCGGTTTGTTGTAGCCCTGCTTGCGCAATTCACGCAGCGCGCGCGCCGATTCTTCTTCGTTGGTATAGACGAACAGGACATCGGCATTGCTCTGCTTGGCCTTGAGCACCGGCGCCGAAAAGTCGATCTGGCCGCTGTCGGTGGAGATATCGGCGACGACCTTCGCGCCGGCATCGACGAGCGCCTTGGTGATGGCGTCTCGCCCGCCCTTGCCGAAGTCGTTGTTGACGTAGATCACGGCCACGCTTTTGGCCTTCAGGCCGTTGGTGATGTAGCGCGCGACCTTGGGCATCGCGGTGTCTTGCGTGAAGCTGGTGCGAAAGATGTACGGGTTGCCCTGCTTCGTGATCGCCGACGCTTCGCCGCCAGTGAAATTGGGCACCTCGGCGCGCCGGGTCTCGGCCATGCTGACCATGATCGAGCCCGAGAAGACCGGGCCAAAAACCGCGAAAGCGCCATCGTCGATGGCCTTGGTGGCCAGGCCCTTGGCCACGCCGGGGTTGGTCTGCGTATCGGCGATCGAATGTTCGATCTTCTTGCCCAGGATGCCGCCGGCGGCATTGATTTCCTTCACCGCCAGGTCGACGCCGTTCTTGAAGTTGGTGCCGGCGCTGGCGCCCGCACCGGACAGCTCATAGATGCCGGAGATCTTGATCGGCTGCGCCAGCGCGGCGGCGGCGCCCAGGGCGGCCACGGCCGCGACGAAGGTAGAGCGGGCAAAAGCTTGTGGGGTCATGCGGGGTCCAAGTCGGTGGTCTGGTGATGGCCGGCGAATGTCGCATGGCCAGGCCGGTGCGCGAGCCGGTAGAAACGCTGGCCGGATCGGCCGAGCCCGAGATTCTGAGGGCGCGCCGGCGCGCACCGGGCCGGGTACCCGTGCGAATCACCGCATAGCTGACATGCCGGTTGCGAGGCCAGAAGCGAGCGCGGCCCTGGTTCGCCGGTCGCGCTGCGGGCTCAGCGGCTCAGCGCAGCCGCGGCGCCTTGGTTGCGCTCTGGGCTGCGGTCAGGTACGCGGTGCGCCCTGCGTGGCCTGGATCGCCGGAGCCTTGGTCACCCGCACCTTGCCGGCGGTGGTGACGATCACGACCGCATCGCCGGCGGCGAGCACTTCGCCGGCCTTGGCCTGCACGATCGCGCGGCGCTCGCCGTTTTTCAGTTGCACCAGGATTTCAACCGCTTCTTCGCGGGTGGACATGCGTTCGACGGCATTGCCAACCACGCCGCCGACGATCGCGCCGACAACGCCGACAGCGACACTTTCGCGCCGGCCGCCGACCGACGAGCCGGCCAGGCCGCCGACGACGCCGCCAGCGGTGGCGCCGATGCCGCTTTGATTGCCTTCAACGACCACCGGGCGCAGCGACAGCACAACGCCGTCGAGCACGGTGGCCATGCGGTTGGCGTCGTGTTTGCTGATGACGTCGGGGCTGGTGGTGGTGCAGCCGGCGAGCACGCCGATGACGGCAATCGAGGCAAGGAAACGCTTCATGGGGTTCTCCAAATATCCAGATTCAACGCCAGCGGCAGGGCCAGCGTTGACCCGAGTTGGCCCGAGTTGGCCCGCGATGACGTCAGCGCAGTGTGCCGCTTTGGGCATCTGCCGGGGCCCGACCGCAGGTCAGGAAGGGTAAAGATTCGTTGCGCGCAGCACGAATCCGCGTGCCCGTCGCGAACCCGGCCTCAGCCGTGCAGGCGTGAGCTGCGTGGCACGCTGGCGAGCAGAAAGTCCATCTGGTCGCTCAGGATGCGCCGGCCGCGCAGGATCATGTCTTCGTGCAGGCTCGGCACGTAAGGCAAAAAGAGCAGGCTCATGCCGGCTTCTTCGGGCAGGCGGTTGCCTTTGTGGCCGTTGCAGCCGCGGCAAGCGGTGATGCAGTTCATCCAGCTGTCGCGCCCGCCGCGCGAAACCGGCTGGATATGTTCGCAAGTCAACTCGTCGAAGTGGAAGCGGCCGCCGCAATAGGCGCAGACATGGCGGTCGCGCGCAAACAGCTTGGGGTTGCTCAGGGCGGGCTCGTGCCGCCAGGCGCGGCTGGGCACCGCGCCGCGCACGGCGATGATCGGATGGACTTCGATGCGCGACTGTTTGCCCGTGGTGCGCTGGATGCCGCCACGCAGGACGCGGAAGGTATCGCCCAGCGTCCACGCGACCGCGTCGCTGGCGTACAGCGTCGCGGCCTCCTTGGCCGAGATCCAGGCTTGCGGGCGGCCGGAGATGTCGAGTTGAAGCGCGTCCATGAAGAAAAACACCTTCCTGCTTGAAGGATAGCAAGTCCGGTGCCACGGGTTAACCCCTTGCTTCGGACCCGAGTCGCGCCCGGGCGTGCGGTTCTAGGCGCTGAGCCCTAGAAAAAATGCCCTTGGTTTCACCTTGTCGAGATCGATCGTGTACAAAATAGCACGACCGTTCGATTTCTTCGACTGGTCTGGCCTGGAGGCAAAAGCGGGTGACCTTGACGACAACCAACACGAACGCGACCACAGCGGCGAGCAGGACGACGACCGCGGCACGGGCTGAAGCCGCGGCGGTGAAGTCGTCGCCAAAAGGCCAGCCGGAACGGCAGCACAAAGGGCAGCAGACACGCGCCGCGATCCTCGACGCCGCACTTGGACTGGCTTCGCACATGGGGCTCGAGGGCCTGTCGATCGGCGCCTTGGCCGATCTGATGCGGATGAGCAAGTCGGGTGTGTTTGCGCATTTCGGCTCGCGCGAAGAGTTGCAGATCTCGGTCATCCGCGAGTACCACACGCGTTTCGAGGACGAGGTCTTTTTCCCGGCGATGGCGCAGGCGCGTGGCTTGCCGCGCCTGCGCTCTCTGTTCGAGCGCTGGATCAAACGTGTGTCGATGGAGCTTGATTCGGGCTGCATCTACATCAGCGGCGCGGTCGAGTTCGACGACCGGCCAGGCCCCGTGCGCGACGCGCTGGCGGCGATGGTCGTCAGCTGGCACCAGGCGCTGGAGCGCGCGATTGCGATTGCGGTGGCCGAAGGCCAATTGCGCCGCGACACCGATGCGCTGCAGATGCTCTTCGAGATCCACGGCCTGATCCTGGCGCTGCACCATGACGCAAGGTTTCTGCGCTTGCCTGGCGTGCTCGACCGCGCGCGCGCCGGCTTCGAAAGAATCGTCGCGCACTACACGACCGCCCCTTCCGGCGGCCCCACCAACCACACGGGCGCGCTAGACGCCGCGCCGCCTTCGCGTCGCGCTACGGCCAAAAAAGCGGCACCGCGTTGACGCGCCGGCTGCCACCGCAACCGCCGCCGAAACCGAATCCGAATCCGAATCCGATCCATTTTCTGGAGTTCACGATATGCCCACCTACACCCCGCCGCTGCGCGACATGCAGTTTGTGATGCACGAACTGCTCAAGGTCACCGACGAGCTCAAGCTGCTGCCGCGCCATGCCGACATCGACGCCGAGACGATCAACGCGGTGCTTGAAGAAGGCGGCAAATTTGCCGCCGAAGTGCTGTTCCCGCTCAACCGCAGCGGCGACCAGGAAGGCTGCACGCTGGACAAGTCGACGCACGAAGTGCACACGCCCAAAGGCTTCAAGGACGCTTACGCCAAGTATGTTGAAGGCGGTTGGCCGGCTTTGACCAGCGACGCGGCGTATGGCGGCCAGGGCCTGCCGGTGGTGCTCAACCAATGCCTGTTCGAGATGATGAACTCGGCGAACCAGGCCTGGACGATGTACCCGGGCTTGTCGCGCGGCGCCTATGAGTGCATCAAGGCCAACGGCAACTCAGAGCAGCACCAGACCTACCTGCCGCGCCTGGCCAGCGGCGAGTGGATGGGCACGATGTGCCTGACCGAGCCGCATTGCGGCACCGACCTCGGCCTGCTGCGTGCTAAGGCCGTGCCGGTGGCGGGCGGGCCCGAAGGCACCTACCGCATCACCGGGCAGAAGATCTTCATCTCCGCCGGCGAACATGACCTGACGCGGAATATCGTGCACCTGGTGCTCGCCCGCCTGCCCGATTCGCCACCCGGCAGCAAGGGCATCTCGTTGTTTGTGGTGCCCAAGTTCCTGGTGAACGCCGACGGCACGCTGGGCGCGCGCAACGGTCTGCACTGCGGCGCGATCGAACACAAGATGGGCATCAACGGCAGCGCCACCTGCCAGATCAATCTCGACGGCGCATTCGGCACCTTGGTCGGGCAGCCGCACAAGGGTCTGGCGGCGATGTTCGTGATGATGAATGCGGCGCGCCTGGGTGTCGGCAACCAGTCGCTGGGGCTGACTGAAGTCGCCTACCAGAACGCGGTGGTCTACGCCAAGGACCGCATCCAGATGCGCAGCCTGTCGGGCCCGAAGGCGCCTGACAAACCCGCCGACCCGATCATCGTGCACCCCGACGTGCGCAAGATGCTGCTCACGGCGCGTGCCTACGCCGAAGGTGGGCGCGCGCTGGCGGTCTGGTGCGCGCTGTTGATCGACAAGGAAATCGCCAGCGACGACGAAGAAGAACGCCGCGAATGCCTGGACATGGTGTCCCTGCTGACGCCGATCATGAAAGCCTTTGTCAGCGACAACGCCTGGATCGCCACCTCGCACTGCATGCAGGTTTTTGGCGGCCACGGCTATATCCAGGAATGGGGCATGGAGCAGTACGTGCGCGATTCCCGCATCAACATGATCTACGAGGGCACGAATACGATCCAGGCGCTGGACCTGCTCGGGCGCAAGGTGCTCGGAGACAACGGCGCCAAGCTCAAGAAGTTCGGCCACCTGGTGCAGCAGTTTGTCGAAGACGAAGGTGTCAATGAATCGATGCAGGAGTTCATCAACCCGCTCGCCGACCTCGGCGACAAGGTCACCAAGCTGAGCACCGAACTCGGCATGAAGGCCTTCGGCAATGCCGACGAAGTTGGCGCCGCGGCGGTGGACTACTTGCGCATCTGCGGCCACCTCGTATTCGCATTCCTGTGGGCGCGCATGGCCAAGATCGCGCTCGAAAAACAGGGCGGCGGTGACCCGTTTTACGCCGCGAAGCTGCACACTGCGCGTTTTTATTTCGCCAAGCTGTTGCCCGAAACCGCCGGCCTGATCCGCACCGCGCGATCTGGCCTGGCGCCCTTGATGGCGATGGACGAGGCGCTGTTCTAGCCGCCGCCGCAATCGATCCCGCAACCCAAAACCTACGGAGACCCGAATGAAACATTTGCTCGCTGTCACCCTCTTCGCCGCCTCTGGCCTGGCCAGCGCCCAGACCAGCCCGATCGGGGTCTGGAAGACCATCGACGACAAGACCAAGTCCGAGCGCGCGCAGGTGCGCATCGCCGAAGCGAGCGGTGTCTTCACCGGCAAGATCGAAAAACTGCTCGCTGCCGATGCCAAGCAGGACGCGACCTGCGACAAGTGCGCCGACGACCGCAAGGACAAGCCGATGATCGGCTTGGAGATCGTGCGCGGTGTGAAGAAGAGCGAATCCGACAACACCTGGGACGGCGGCACGATCCTCGACGCCGGCGAAGGCAAGGTCTACAAGGTCAGGATGCAACTCGCCGATGGCGGCAAGAAGCTTGAGGTGCGCGGCTATGTCGGGGCGCCCTTGCTCGGCCGCACCCAAACCTGGGTCCGCGTCGAGTGACGCGGGCTTTTGATTCAGGAGCTGATGTGAACCGTTTTCAAGTCCGCAAAGTCGCCGTGCTCGGTGCCGGCGTGATGGGCGCGCAGATCGCCGCCCATCTGGTGAATGTCAATGTGCCGGTGTTGTTGTTCGACCTGGCCGCAAAGGAGGGGTCAAAAAACGGCATCGTCAGCAAAGCCATCGAGGGTTTGAAAAAACTCAAACCGGCGCCGCTCGGTGTGCCCGAGGACGCGGCGCTGATCGAGCAAGCCAACTACGACGACGACCTCGCGCGGCTGGCCGAATGTGACCTCGTGATCGAGGCCATCGCCGAGCGCATGGACTGGAAGCTCGCGCTGTACACCCGCATCGCGCCGGCGCTAAAGCCCCATGCGATAGTGGCCAGCAATACGTCCGGGCTTTCGATCACCAAACTCACCGCTGCGCTGCCCGACAGCATCCAGCCGCGCTTTTGTGGCATCCACTTTTTCAACCCGCCGCGCTACATGGCGCTGGTCGAGTTGATCAACACGCCGGCAACACAACCCGAGGTGCTCGACCAGCTCGAAACCTTCGTCACCAGCACGCTCGGCAAGAGTGTCGTGCGCGCCAAGGACACGCCTAACTTCATCGCCAACCGGGTCGGCATCGCCGGCATGCTGGCGACGATCAAGGAGGCTGAAAATTTTGGCCTCGGCTACGACGTCGTCGACGACCTCACCGGCAAGAAGATGGGCCGCGCCAGCAGCGGCACTTTCCGCACCGCCGACGTGGTGGGTCTGGACACGATGGCGCATGTCATCAAGACCTTGCAGGACAACCTCGCCGGCGACCCGTTTTTCCCGAGCTACGCCACCCCGCCGGTGCTCGAAGCTTTGATCAAAGCCGGCGCGCTGGGCCAGAAAACCGGCGCCGGTATTTACAAGAAGGTCGGCCGCGACATCCTGCGCCTGGACCCGGCAAAACAGGACTACGTGCCGGCCGGCGGCAAAGCCGATCCGCTGATCGACCGCATCCTCAAGAAGCCGGCCGCAGAGCGGCTGAAACTGCTGCGCGAATCGAGCCACCCGCAGGCGCAATTTGTCTGGGCGATCCTGCGCAACGCTTTCCACTATGCGGCCGTGCACCTGGGTGATATCGCCGAATCGGCGCGTGATGTCGACTTTGCGATGCGCTGGGGCTTTGGCACCAAGCAAGGCCCGTTCGAGCTCTGGCAAGACGCCGGCTGGCTGCAGGTGGCACAGTGGGTCAAAGACGATATCGACGCTGGCAAAGGCTTGAGCAAGGCGCCGCTGCCCGACTGGGTCTTCGACGGCCCAGTGGCGAAAAATGGTGGAGTGCACACGTCCGAAGGTTCGTGGTCGCCGGCGACGATGGCGTATGTGCCCGCGAGCAACTTAGCCGTCTACCAGCGCCAGCATTTCCGCGAGTCGGTGCTCGGCGCCGGTGCTGCTGATCCGTTGAAAAGCGGCACCGAGGTTTTCAAGAACGCCGAAGTGCGGGTCTGGACACTCGACGGCGAAGTGCTCATTGCGAGCATCACCGCCAAGCTGCATCTCATGAGCCCGACGGTGGTCGAAGGGCTGCAAAGAGCGCTCGAGATCGCCGAAGCCGGCTACCAGGGCCTGGTCATCTGGTCACCCGACGATGTCTTTTCGGCAGGTGCCAACCTCGAGTCGCTGATGCCGATCTTCATGAAGTCGGGCGCCAAGGGCATCGCGCCGGAATTGAAGAAGTTTCAGGACTTCATGCTGCGTCTGCGTTACGCGCAGGTGCCGGTGGTCAGCGCGATCCGCGGCATTGCGCTCGGTGGTGGCTGCGAGCTGGCGATCCATTCGTCGCGGCGAGTGGCGGCGATGGAAAGTTATATGGGCTTTGTCGAAGTCGGCGTCGGCCTCGTGCCGGGTGCCGGCGGGCTGGCCTATATCGCGCGCCGGGCCGCCGAGATGGCGGCTGCTGGCAATGCCAACGCCGATGTCTTTGCCTTTGTCAAAGACGGCTTCACGAACGCCGCGATGGCCAAGGTCGGCACCAGCGCGATCGAGTCCAAGAAGCTTGGGTTTTTGCTCGACAGCGACGTCATCGTGGCGCACAAGGACGAGCTTTTGTTTGTTGCCATGCAGCAGGCCAAGTTGATGTTCGCCTCGGGTTACCGCGCGCCGCCCAAGCGCTTGTTCCCGGTAGCCGGGCGCAGCGGGATCGCGACCATCAAGGGCCAACTCGCCAATATGCGCGACGGCGGCTTCATCAGTGCGCACGACTTCCATATCTCGGCGCTGATCGCCGATGTGGTTTGTGGTGGCGAAGTCGATGCCGGCTCGCTGGTCAGCGAGGAGTATTTGATGAACCTCGAGCGCAAACATTTCTGCGCGCTGCTCGAACACCCCAAGAGCCAGGAACGGATCATGGGCATGCTGTCGACCGGCAAACCGGTGAGGAATTGATGATGAGCCAACGCCAAGTTCAAGACGCCTACATCGTCGCCGCAACCCGCACGCCGATCGGCAAATCGGGGCGCGGTTATTTCCGCAATACGCGGCCCGACGACCTGCTCGTCGCCGCAGTGCGCAGCGCGCTGGCGCAGGTGCCCACGCTGGACCCGAAAGCGATCGAAGACGCGATCATCGGCTGCTCTTTCCCCGAGGGTGAACAGGGCATGAATATGGCGCGCGTTGCGATGGTGCTCGCCGGCCTGCCACATTCGGTGGGCGGGGTCACGGTGAACCGCTTTTGTGCGTCGGGGCTGACCGCGCTGCAGATGGCCGCCGACCGCATCCGCATCGGCGAAGCCGACGTGATGATCGCCGGCGGCGCCGAGAGCATGAGCATGGTGCCGATGGGCGGCAACAAGCCATCCTTCAACCCGGAGGTGTTTGCGCGCGACGAAAACGTCGGCATCGCTTACGGCATGGGGCTCACCGCCGAAAAGGTGGCCACGCAATGGAAGGTCAGCCGCGAAGCGCAGGACGCTTTTGCGCTGGCCTCGCACCAAAAGGCGCTGAAGGCGATGGCCGCCGGCGACTTTGCCGCCGAGATGACGCCGATCGACATCGTCGACCGTTTCCCGAACCTGGTGACCGGCGAAATCGGCACCCGCACGCGCACGGTCAGCCTCGACGAGGGCGCACGGCCCGACACCTCGCTCGAAGGGCTGGCCAGGTTGCGGCCGGTGTTTGCCGCACGGCTTGACCCGGCGGGCAAGCCCACCGGTTTTGGCAGCGTGACGGCCGGCAACAGCTCGCAGACCAGCGACGGCGCCGGCGCCTTGATCCTGGCAAGCGAAGCCGCGATCAAGCGATTCGACCTGAAGCCGCTGGCGCGTTTTGTCAGCTTCGCCGCGCGTGGCGTGGCGCCTGAAGTCATGGGCATCGGCCCGATCGAGGCCATCCCCGCGGCGCTGCGATATGCCGGGCTGACGCTCGACGATATCGGCTGGATCGAGTTGAACGAAGCGTTTGCGGCGCAGGCGCTGGCAGTGATCAGCACGCTTGGTCTCGACCCGGCGAAGGTCAACCCGATTGGCGGCGCGATCGCCCTCGGCCACCCGCTCGGCGCCACCGGCGCGATCCGCGCTGCGACGGTGGTGCACGCCTTGCATCGGCACCAGCTCAAATACGGCATGGTCACGATGTGTGTCGGCATGGGCCAGGGCGCCGCCGGCATCATCGAGCGGGTCTGATCCGATTTGAAAAGCGTGTGAGCCGAGCGCCTGGCCCAGCCGCGAGCACCCAATGCCTGATGACCGCGGCCGCCCGTTCACGCTGCAAGCTGCCGATGGGCAGTCGATCAACGCCACCGTGTTCGACCCGGGCGACGCGGGCGGTGCGGTTGGCGCGCAGGTGCGCGGTGCCATCGTCATCGCGGCGGCCACCGGTGTCGCGCAAGGGTTTTACCGCGCCTTTGCAAAGGGGCTGGCCAGCAGCGGGGTCACGGCCTACACGCTGGATTACCGCGGCATCGGGCGCTCGCGCCCACAGCGGCTGCGCGGCTTCGAGGCCTGCTTCGAGGACTGGATCCTGGACATCGACGCCGTCGTCGGGCATGCGCTGGCAACCCATCGGCAGGTCGGTCTGGTGGGCCACAGCATGGGCGGCCTGCTCGGTGCGTTGGGAGACCACGCGGTGAGCCTGCAAGGCCTGGCTCTGGTCGGCGCACAGACAGCGTACTGGCGCGATTGGCGTTGGTCGCAGCGCCTGCCGATGGCGCTGCTCTGGCACGGCCTGATGCCACTCCTGACGCGCGCCGTGGGTTACTTTCCAGCGCGTGCGCTGCGCCTGGGTGAAGACCTGCCGCGCGCGGCGGCCTTGCAATGGGCAGCGCGACCCTGGCGCGACCCGTTTGACACGCCGCAATGCCGCCGCGGCCTGGCGCGCGAACTGCCAGCGGTGCACCTGCTGGCGCCGAGCGACGACAGTTTTGCCACTGTCGATGCGCTAAGGCGGGTGCAGGCGCTGTTCACGGGCACGGCGCCGACCCTGGATGTCTGGACGCCGGCGTCGATCGGCGTTGCCCGCATCGGCCACTTCGGCGCCTTCCGGTCACAGAACCGGGCGCTGTGGCCGCGGCTGCGAGACCGGGCGTTGCTGCCGGCGGCCGGCTGAAAACGAAGCCCACACCTTGTACCGGAGCACCCGATACATCCGAAACTATGGGCCCACCACTGGACCGAAGTTGTCCGCACCTAATCGAGTCTGATTCAAGGAGTTCAAGACATGCATATCAAGACCGCCACCGTCAACGGCGTCGCCACGATCGAGATCGCCCGCGCCGAGAAAAAGAATGCGCTCACGGTGGCCATGTACCAGGCCATGGCCGATGCGCTGAACGCTGCCCGCGACGACAACGCGGTGCGTGCGGTGCTGATCGCCGGCCAGCCCGGCATCTTCACCTCGGGCAACGATATCGAGGACTTCATGACCCGTGCGCCAGGCCAGGGCAGCGATGCGATGGACTCGCCGGTGTTCAAGTTCATG
>JANPDN010000122.1:0-10325 GCA_031431555.1 Rubrivivax sp. | reverse complement strand
CGAATTTGACCTGCTGATCCTGGACCTCGGCCTGCCCAAGCTGCATGGCCTGGAAGTGCTGCGCAAATTGCGCGCGCGCGGCTCGAGCGTGCCGGTGCTGATCCTCACCGCCGCCGACAGCGTCGACCAGCGCGTCAAGGGCCTGGACCTCGGCGCCGACGACTACATGGCCAAGCCGTTTTCGCTGCAGGAGCTCGAAGCACGCGTGCGCGCATTGACGCGGCGCGGCCTGGGCACGGCATCGACGATCATCAAACACGGCCCCTTGTCGTTTGATGCCACCGGGCGGGTGGCCTACATGGACGAGCAGATGATCGAGTTGTCGGCGCGCGAGCTCAGCCTGCTCGAAGTGCTGCTGCAGCGCGCCGGCCGCCTGGTCAGCAAGGACCAGCTCGTCGAGCGCCTGTGCGAGTGGGGCGAAGAGGTCTCGACGAACGCGATCGAGGTCTACATCCACCGCCTGCGCAAGAAGATCGAGCAGGGGCCGGTGCGCATCGCGACCGTGCGCGGCCTGGGCTACTGCCTGGAAAAAATCCCCGGATGATCACGGCCGCCGCCGGTCGCCCGCTGGCGCCGCGTTGAACCGCGTGCGCGAACAACGCTCGCTCTTCGGCGAGATCCTCGACTGGAAGCTCGCGCCGCTGCTGCTGCAGTGGCCGATGAGCCTGGGGCTGACCGGCATCGTTGCGCAGGAAATCGCCAACCGGCCCTACGACCGCGAGCTCGGCGAGATGACCCGCCTGCTGGCGCGCCAGTTGGTCATCAGTGCGCCGGCCAGCGCCGGCCAGCCGGCGCAGGTACGCCTGGCCACCGCCGGCGCGGTGGAGTTGCTGCGCACCGACGACGTCGACCGCATCTACTACCAGGTGCTCGGCACCAACGGTGAGTTTGTCGCCGGCGACCGCGACCTGCCGGTGCCCGATGATGGTGACGCGCCGAGCCGCGACCCGCGTTTCCGCGACGAGCAGATGCAGGACGACCCGGTGCGCGTGGCGCATATCCGGCTGCCGCTGGACGGCGACCCGCAGGGCCGCGTGGTGCTGGTGCAACTTGCCGAAACCCTGGGCAAACGTTCGGCGCTGGCAGCCGAAATCATCAAGGGCGTGATCCTGCCGCAGTTTGTGATCCTGCCGATCGCGGTGATGTTGGTCTGGTTCGCGCTGGCGCGTGGCATCCGGCCGCTGAATGAACTGCAAGAGCGCATCCGCCGCCGTGAGGCCGGCGACCTGAGCCCGATCGACGGCCACGACGCGCCCGAAGAGGTGGCCCCGCTGGTGGCGTCGATCAACGACCTGCTGCAGCGCCTGGACCAGTCGATCGCGGCGCAAAAACACTTTCTCGCCGACGCCGCGCACCAGCTGAAAACGCCGCTCGCTGGCCTGCGCATGCAGGCCGAGTTGGCCGCACGCGAAATCGACGCCGGCCAAAAGGATCCACTGGCCCTGAAGGCCTCGCTGCAGCAGATCGCGCTGTCCAGCGACCGCGCTGCGCATTCGGTCAACCAGCTGTTGTCGATGGCGCGCGCCGAGGACGAAGAGCAGGCGCTGCGCCGCTCGCCGGTGGACCTGGCCGCGGTGACACAGGAGGCGGTGCGCGACTTCGTGCCCAAGGCGATGGACAAGCGCATCGACCTCGGCTACGAAGGTCTCGACCCCGGCGGCGCAGCGTTGCTGCACGGCCAGCCGGTGCTGCTGAGCGAGCTGGTGCGCAACCTGCTCGACAACGCCTTGCAGTACACCCCGCTCGGCGGCACCGTCACCGCGCGGGTCAGCATCGACCCCCAAGGCCCGGCAATCGTGCTGCAAGTCGAGGACTCAGGCCCCGGCATTGCGCCGGCCGAACGGGCGCTGGTCTTCCAGCCCTTTTACCGAACCCTGGGCACTGGCGTCGATGGCACCGGCCTGGGCCTGGCGATCGTGCAGGAGATCGCCAAGCGGCACGGCGCCGAGGTCACGATCGGCTACGCGCTGCCGCGTGCTGCCGGGGCGGCGGGGGCGGCGGGGGCGGCTGGCGCGTCGGGGGCTGCCAGCGAACCACGCTCGGGTGCGCTGTTTACGGTGCGCTTTGGGCTGCCCGCTGCGGTCAAACGTTAGGTGTTCTTCCCGGTCCGACGCGCGGCACCGTCAGCAGCGGCCAACGCCCTGCGCAGCAAGACCGAATCTTCTTCTGGGCCCAGGCCGGCCAGCAGCGCCTGCGCGTAAATCGCTTGCGCGGCGCGGCCCAGCGGCAGCTCGGTCTGGGTTTCATCCGCCATCGACATCGCCAGCTTGCTGTCCTTGGCGAGCAGCGCGAGTTGCGCGCTCGGGGTTTGGTCGCCAGCAAAAAGCCGCTGGCCGCGGTGGCTGCCGATCCAGCTCTGCCCGCTCGAGGCCTCGATCACCGCCAGTGTTTGCGCCGGGTCGAGCCCAGCCGCCGCGGCCAGCCCCAGCACCTCGGCCATGCCGACCAGGTTGATCGCCGCGGCGAGGTTGTTGACGAGCTTCGTGCGGGCGCCGTCACCGGGCCGCTGACTGACGCGAAAGACCTGCGACGACAGCGCGTCGATCAGGTCGCTGCAGCGCGCGAAGACGGCATCGTCGCCGGCCACCATCAGGCTCATCGAGCCGTTTCGCGCACGCGCTGGGCCGCCAGACATCGGCGCATCGAGGCACCCGAGCCGCAATGCCGCAAGCCGCGCCGCCGCCCGCTCGACATCGGCTGGCGCGACCGTCGGGCAGAGCAGCACCGTGCTGCCAGGGGCCAATGCAGCAGCCGCGCCGTCAATGCCGAACAGCACGTCGTCGACCTGCACGGCATCGACAACGACGACCAGCAGCACATCGCTGCATGCGGCCAGCGCGGCGGGGCTCGCGCAAACCAGTGCGCCGAGGGCCGCTGCATCACGTTCGCGCTGCGTGTCGAGATCGCGCACCGCCACGGCCCAGCCGGCGGCGCAGAGCCGCTGCGCCATCGCCATGCCCATATTGCCGATGCCGACAATGCCGATGCGCTTGACCATGACCCTGCTCCTTCGAAGTCGGGCGCCGAAGCCGCCGCTCAGCTCTGCATCAATCGCCGCCCGCGCGCCACCGACATCAGGATGCCAAGGCCGAGGCCGAGCGTGACCATCGCGGTGCCGCCGTAGCTGATAAACGGCAGCGGCACACCGACCACCGGCAGGATGCCGCTGACCATGCCCATGTTCACAAAAGCGTAGGTGAAAAAGCTCAGCGAAATGCCGCCGGCGAGCAGGCGCGAAAAGACACTCGGCGCTTCGGCCGCGATCATCAAGCCGCGCAGGATCAGGAAACAAAAACCGAGCACCAGCAGCACCACGCCGACGAGGCCGAACTCTTCGGCCACCGCGGCGAAGATGAAGTCGGTGGTGCGCTCGGGGATGAACTCCAGGTGGGTCTGCGTGCCCTTCATGAATCCCTTGCCGGACAGGCCACCGGAGCCGATCGCGATCATCCCTTGCAGGATGTGGAAACCTTTGCCGAGCGGGTCCTTCGACGGGTCGAGCAGGGTGCAGACCCGGTGCTGCTGGTAGTCACGCAGGAACGGCCATTTCACATCCGGCTGGCAGATCGTCGGCTCGAAAACCACCAGCGCGACGATGCCGACGGCCAGCACCAGCATCGCCGGCAAGATCAGCCGCCAGGTCAGGCCGGCAAAGAAGATCACGTAAAAGCCCGCCGACAGGATCAACAGCGCCGTGCCCAGATCGGGCTGCTTGATGACCAGCCCGACGGGCACCAGCAGGATCAGCGCGGCGATCACGAAGTCGAGCACCCGTCGCCGGCCTTCCTGGCGCTGGAACCACCAGGCCAGCACCATCGGCGCGGCGATCTTCAAGATCTCGCTGGGCTGGATCACGATGCCGACGTTGAGCCAGCGGGTGGCGCCCTTTTTGGTGATGCCAAACAGCGCCGTGGCCACCAGCAGCGCCACGCCAACGGCGTACAGCGGCACCGCCAGCGCCATCAGCTTTTGCGGCGGCACCTGCGCGACGACGAGCATCACGATCAGCGCCAGGCCCATGTTGCGCGCATGGTCGACAAAGCGCGTGCCATGGTCGAAGCCGGCCGAATACATCGTCACCAGCCCGATCAGCGCCAGCCACGCGGTGGCCAGCAGCAGCGGGCCGTCGTAGCCGCTGAAGATGGGCCGCAGCCGCTGCCAGGGCGCGATCTGCGCGAAGCTGTTGTTCATGGCTTGCGTGCCGCGGCCGTCACCGCCGCCGCAGCAACCCGCTGTGGCGCGCTTGCGGTCGGGCCCGCAATCGCTGCCGCGGCCGGCGGCGCAGATGCCGGCTGCCCCGGCAGCGCGATCTCGGCCGCGCGCCGCGGCGTGCCGATCGGCGCGCTGGATTTGCCCTCGCGGGTGGCAGCCATGTCCTCGACGCTCGGCCAGTTGCCGAGCAACAGGTAGTCGAAGACGCGGCGCGCGATCGGCGCTGCGGCCTCGGAGCCGAAGCCGGAGTTTTCGACGATCACCGCCAGCGCCACGGTCGGCTCGTCCACCGGCGCCATCGCGATATACAGCGAGTGGTCGCGTTTGTGTTCTTCGAGCTTGGAGGCGACGTACTTTTCGTTCTGCTTGATGCCCACGGCTTGCGCGGTGCCGGTCTTGCCGCCGCTGGCATAGGTCGCACCCATGAAGACCCGGGTCGAGGTGCCTTCTTGGGTGACGCCATGCAGCGCGCGCCGGATCAGGTCAACATGTTCGGTTTTGAATGGCAGCGCCGGCAGCGCGTCGCTGGCGATTCGCGTTCGCTCGCGGGTGACCACATCTTCGGTCTCGCGCACCAGGCGCGGCTTGAAGCGCAGGCCGCCGGAAACCAGGGTCGCGGTGGCATTGGCCAGCTGCAGCGCGGTGAAATTGTTGTAACCCTGGCCGATGCCCAGCGAGATCGTCTCGCCGGCATACCAGCGTTGCTGTTCGGGTTTGCGGTAGTAGCGTTTTTTCCACTCCGTCGAAGGCAGCACGCCGGTGACTTCGCCTTCGAGGTCGATCCCGGTCTTCAGACCAAAACCCAGCGGCGAGAGCTGCTCGTGCATCAGGTCGACACCCATCTCGTTGGCCAGCGAGTAGTAGTAGACGTTGCTCGATTTGACGATCGAGCGTGTCATGTCCACCGGGCCCAGGCCCTTGTCGCCGTGGCTGCGAAAAGTGTGGTTGCCAAACTGAAAGGTGCCGCCGTCGTTGATCACCGTGGTCGGCGCGCGTTTGCCGCTGTTCAAGGCGGCGATCGCCATGAAGGGTTTGAAGGTCGACCCCGGCGGGTAGGTGCCGCGCAGCGCGCGGTTGAGCAGCGGCTTGTCGATCGACTCGTTGAGCTCGCGCCAGCTCTCCGAGTCGATGCCGTCGACAAACAGGTTGGGGTCGAAGGTCGGCTTGCTGACAAAGGCCAGCACCTCGCCGCTGCGCGGGTCGATCGCGACCAGCGCGCCGCGCCGATCGCCGAACATTTCTTCGACCATCGCCTGCAAGCGGATATCGATCGACAACACCAGCTTGTTGCCCGGCGTCGGCGGCTGGCTGCGCAGCCGGCGCACCGCGCGTCCGCCGGCGCTGGTCTCGACCTGCTCGAAGCCGGTCGTGCCGTGCAGCACCTCTTCGTAGGCCTGCTCCAGCCCAAGCTTGCCGATGTATTCGCTTCCCTTGTAGTTGGCCTGGCGCTCGTCGGGCCAGTCTTCCATGGCCTTCTTTTCGGCCTGGTTGACGCGCCCGATATACCCGAGCAGATGGGCCCCGGTTTCGCCCAGCGGATAGTGGCGGAACAGCCGCGCCTTGACCTCGACACCGGGGAAACGAAAGCGCTGCGCGGTGAAGCGCGCAACCTCTTCGTCGCTGAGCTTGGTGCGGATCGGCAGCGAGTCAGCACCTTTCAATTCCTCTTGCAGGCGCTTGAAACGACGGCGATCGCGCGGGCCGATCTCGATCACCGTGGCCAGCTCGTCGATCAGCGCGTCGAGATCGGCGCCGCCGGACTTGCCACGTGCGGGTGCGACCTCCAACGTATAGGCCGAGTAGTTGGTGGCGAGCACGACGCCGTTGCGGTCGACGATGAGGCCGCGGTTCGGCACGATCGGCACCACCGCGATGCGGTTGGCCTCGGCCTGGGTGGCCAGGTCGTCGTGGCGCCAGACCTGCAAATAGACCAGCCGCGCACCCAGCAGCGAGAAGCACAAAAGCACAAACACCGCCGCCGCCAGCACACGACCGCGAAAGTGGTGCAGCTCCTGCTCGAGATTGCGGATTTCGGTCACAGCGGGCGATTTTCGTCGCGGTCGGGCGCGCGCCGCTGCGGCGCGAGCAGCACGATGCTGGCCAGTGGCCACAGCAGCGCTTCGAAGACCGGCGCCAAAAACAGAGACCAGCCGGGGAACATGCCACCGACGGCCATGCGTACCGCCAGCGAGACCACGCTGGCAACCACAAACAGCGGCAAGACATGCAAGGCCTGCTCAGGCACGCTGAACCACAACAGGCGCCGGTGCACGGTGATCGCCACGTAGCTCAGCAGCGTGTAGGCCAGCGCATGCTGGCCAAGCAGCGCGCCGTCGTGCACGTCCATCATCAAGCCAAAGAGGAAGGCCGCACCAACACCCACCCTGCGTGGCTGATGCACGTTCCAGAACACCAGCGCCAGGGCCAGCAGATCGGGCTGCGCCGGGTGGCGGCCGGCCGGCAGCATGTTCAGCGCCAGCGCGACGAGCAGCGTCAGGCCGATGAACAGCGGGTTGGCCGGCAGCAGCAGCTGCGACGAGCCACGCGGCATGATCATGGCGCGCCCGCTTTCATCGGCTGGCGCCCTTGGCGGCAGCCACAGCTTTGCCCGCCGCCGCTGCGCCGCTCACGGTGCTGGGCGCAGCGTCGGCACGCGGCGGCAATTGCATCGAGACCGGTTCGAGCACCAGCACATGGCGCACACCGTCGGGCGACGCCACTGGCGCCAACAGGATGCGCGCAAAACCCGACTCGACGCGCCGCTCGACCGCGGCCACCTTGGCCACCGCCAGACCCGGCGGATAAACGCCGTCGATGCCGCTGGTGTGTAGCAGGTCGCCGACCTGCACATCGGCATTGGCGGCGACAAAACGCAGCTCGAGCCCGGGCTCGGCAGCGCCGCCAAAAGCCGCGCCGCGCTGCTGGGTGCGGGTGTTGAGCACCGGAATGGCGGCGTCGCGGTCGGTGAGCAGCGTGACCTCTGAGGTCAAAGGGTAGACACGCGTGACCTGCCCGATCACACCTGCCTGGTTGATCACCGGCGAGCCGGTTGTGATGCCCCGCGTCTGGCCGCCGTCGATGAAGACCTTGCGTGAATACGGGTCGCTGGCTTCGTACATCACCTCGGCCGCGCGCGAGCGCACGAGCAGGCTGGCGCGCAGGTCGAGCAGGGCGCGCAGGCTGCGGTTTTCGCTGTCCAGGCGATCGGCGCGTGCGCCGCGTTCGGCCTGGCGCGCGAGCTCGGCGTGCGCCGCGGCCTCAGCCGCACGAGCGTCCTGCACGCCCCCCAGGTAGTCACCGGCACCGCCCCAGGCCTGCACCGGCCATTGCAGGATGCGCTGCGCCGGCAACAGCGCGGTGGCCAGACCGGCGCGCAGCGGGTCGACAAAACGAAAACGCGAATCGGCGACCATCAGGAACAGCGCCAGCGCGGAAAAAAAGACGAGCTTCGTCAGTGCCGACGGGCCCTGGCGGAAAAACGGCGGCGGGGTGCGGTCGAACGTCCCCAGCGGCATCGCTTCAGCGCCTGGCGGATGGGGCCCCGGGCTTGCCTGGCTTCACTCGGTAGTGAAGATGCTGCCCTGGCGTTCCATGCGTTCGAGTGCCATGCCACAGCCCCGTACGACGCAGGTCAGCGGGTCTTCGGCAACGAGCACCGGCAGGCCGGTTTCTTCGGCCAGCAGGCGGTCGAGGTCGCGCAGCAGCGCGCCGCCGCCGGTGAGCATCATGCCGCGCTCGGCGATATCGGCGCCGAGTTCTGGCGGCGTTTGCTCAAGCGCGTTTTTGACGCTGGAGACGATCTGGTTCAGCGGGTCGGTCAGCGCTTCGAGAATTTCGTTGGAGCTGATCGTGAAGCTGCGTGGCACACCTTCTGACAGGTTGCGGCCCTTGACTTCCATTTCCTTGACTTCGCTGCCGGGGAAGGCGCTGCCGATATTCTTCTTGATCGCCTCGGCGGTGGGGTCGCCGATCAACATGCCGTAGTTGCGGCGGATGTAGTTGATGATGGCTTCGTCGAACTTGTCGCCACCAACCCGCACGCTGCCTTTGTAGACCATGCCGCCGAGCGAGATCACGCCGACTTCGGTGGTGCCGCCGCCGATGTCGACGACCATCGAGCCCGAGGCTTCGGACACCGGCAGCCCGGCACCGATGGCCGCGGCCATCGGCTCTTCGATCAGGTAAACCTCGCTGGCCCCGGCGTTGAGCGCACTTTCGCGGATCGCGCGACGCTCGACCTGGGTCGAGCCGCAGGGCACGCAGATGATGATGCGCGGGCTCGGCTTGAACATCGAGCGCGGGTGCACCATCTTGATGAACTGCTTGAGCATCTGCTCGGTGACGGTGAAGTCGGCAATGACCCCGTCTTTCATCGGGCGGATGGCCTCGATATTGCCCGGCACCTTGCCGAGCATCGCCTTGGCTTCGCGGCCGACGGCCTGGATCGTCTTCTTGCCATTGGGGCCGCCTTCGTGGCGGATCGAGACCACCGAGGGCTCGTCGAGCACGATGCCTTTGCCACGCACATAGATCAGCGTGTTGGCCGTGCCCAGGTCGATCGCCAGGTCGGTGGAAAAATAACTGCGCAGGGATGCGAACATGGTCCGGGAGGGGTGCGTCGAGGCACGCAAAACAGTGGGGCCGGCGGCCGCACAGCGGTGTCAGTTGATCGGGGCCGGGCCGGCTCGCAGCGCCCGCGAAACGGGTGCCACAAGCACTTTGGGCTAACCCGTGATAATACTCCACCCCCTGTGCAATTCTGGCTTCCGGACAGGTGCTGATGCACCTGATTCAAGCGCTTTCATTGATGGCCCTCACCCCCCAGGACGTGCAGCGCATTGCGCACCTTGCGCGGCTTGAACTCTCTGCCGCCGAACAGCTGGCGATGCTCGGCTCGTTGAACGGCTTTTTTGCCGTCGTCGAGAAAATGAGCGCGGTCGACACCGCCGGTGTCGAGCCGCTGCACACGCCGCTGTCGGCGGTGCAGCAGGTCGAGCTGCGCCTGCGCGACGACGTCGTCACCGAAACCGACCGCCGGCAAGTCAACCAACGCAGCGCCCCGGCGGTCGAAGCTGGCCTCTATCTCGTGCCCAGGGTGATCGAATGAGCCCGCCGGGCCGCCCCAAGGGCGAATGCTCCCGCTCGGCGGGAGTGCGCCCGGACACGGACCGCCCCTGCGGGCGGGCCGCGCCTGGCGCACGCCTGGCCCCTCTGAGGGCCAGGCCGGCCGAAGGCCGTAGGGTGCACCAATGAAGATCCACGAAATGGGCGTCGCCGAGCTAGCCGCGGCATTGGCGGCGCGACGTTTGTCGAGTGTCGAGGCGACCACCGAGCTGCTCTTGCGCATTGCCGAACACAGCGCGCTCGGCGCCTTCCTGGCCAGCGATGCCGACGCCGCCTTGGCGCAGGCGGCGCGCGCGGATGCGGCCCGCGCGCGAGGCGATGTGCCAGCGCTGACCGGCGTACCGATCGCGCACAAGGACATCTTTGTCACCGATACCGAAGCCGGCAGCTCCGCCTCGACCGCCGGCTCGAAGATGCTTGCCGGTTACCGCAGCCCGTTTGACGCCACCGTCGTCGCGCGCCTGGGCGCCGGGCTGCCGGGTGAGCCGCCGGGTGCCGGCATGGTCACCTTGGGCAAGCTCAACTGCGACGAGTTTGCGATGGGCTCGTCGAACGAAAACTCGGCCTTCGGTATCGTCCACAACCCCTGGGACATCGGCCGTGTGCCCGGCGGCTCGTCGGGCGGCTCGGCAGCCGCCGTGGCCGCGCGGCTGATCCCGGCCGCCACCGGCACCGACACCGGCGGCTCGATCCGCCAGCCGGCGGCCTTTTGCGGCGTCACCGGCATCAAGCCGACCTACGGTGTGTGCTCGCGTTACGGCATGGTCGCCTTTGCATCGAGCCTCGACCAGGCCGGCCCGATCGCACGTTCGGCCGAAGACTGCGCGCTGCTGCTCGGCGCGATGAGCGGGTTCGATGAGCGCGACGCGACCAGTGCGCAGCGCCCGGCGCAGGACTTTCACGCCCAGATGCTCAAGCCCCGCGAAGGCGCGAGCGCGACGCAGCCGCTGGCCGGCCTGCGCATCGGCCTGCCGGTTGAGTTTTTCCCC
>JANPDN010000121.1:0-2843 GCA_031431555.1 Rubrivivax sp. | reverse complement strand
GTTGGCACTCTCCAACTGCACCCCAAAGCCCCACAGCCGGGCGACATGTTTGAGGACTTCCTGCCCGCTGTCGTGCAGCGGCCGGTCGTTGTGCTGAAAGTGGCGCAGCGTCAGCGAGCGGTCGCCGCGCAGGTTGACGTTCCAGACCTGGATATTCGGCTCGCGCGAACCCAGGTCGTACTGGCGCGACAGCGATTCGCGCACCCGCTTGTAGCCGGCATCGTCGTGGATCGCGCCGACCTCGAGCTCGTTTTCTTTTTCGTCGTCGACGATCGCAAACAGGCGCAGGTCGCGCATCAGTTTCGGGCTCAGGAACTGGCCGACAAAACTCTCGTCCTTGTAGTTGTGCATCGCCTCGTGCAAGGCCGGCAGCCAGGGCGTGCCGGCGATCTGCGGGAACCAGGCGCGGTCTTCGTCGGTGGGCTTGTCGCAGATGCGCTTGATGTCGGTGTACATCGCAAACCCCAGCGCGTAGGGGTTGATGCCCGAATAGGCCTTGTGGCCGACCGGCGGCTGGTAGACCACATTCGTGTGCGACTTCAGCCACTCGATCATCACGCCGTCGGTCAGGTAGCCGTCGTCGTACATCGTATTGAGCAGCTTGTGGTGCCAGAAGGTCGCCCAGCCTTCGTTCATGACCTGGGTCTGGCGCTGCGGATAAAAATACTGCGCCACCTTGCGCACGATGCGCACGACCTCGCGCTGCCAAGGCTCGAGCAGCGGCGCATTTTTTTCGATGAAATAGAGCAGGTTTTCCTGCGGCTCGTCGGGGAAGCGTCGCGTCTCGGCGCCGCCTTCGGCCTTCTCGGCTTTTTTGGGTAGCGTGCGCCAGAGGTCGTTGACCTGGCGCTGTGCATAGGCCTCGCGGTCCTTGCGATCGGCGAGCTCCTGCGCCAGCGATTTGCGTGTCGGCCGGCGGTAGCGGTCGACGCCGTGGTTGGCCAGCGCGTGACACGAGTCGATGAACGCCTCGACCGTATCGAGGCCGTGTTTTTCTTCGCACTGGGCGACGTAGTTCTTCGCGTAGACCAGGTAGTCGATGATCGACGCTGCATCGGTCCACATCCGAAAGAGGTAGTTGCCTTTGAAAAAACTGTTGTGGCCGTAAGCCGCGTGGGCGATCACCAGGGCCTGCATCGCCATCGTGTTTTCCTCCATCAGATAGCTGATGCACGGGTTGCTGTTGATGACGATCTCGTAGGCCAGGCCCATGTGGCCACGTTTGTAGTTTTTCTCGGTGGCGATGAACTCCTTGCCGTAGCTCCAATGCCGGTAGTTCACCGGCATGCCGACGCTGGCGTAGGCGTCCATCATCTGCTCGGCGGTGATGACCTCGAGCTGGTTCGGGTAGGTGTCCAGGCCGAAGCGCTGCGCGGTCTGCTGGATCACGCGGTGGTAGGTGTCGACGAGGTCAAACGACCAGTCGCTTGGGCCCGGCAAGGGCTGCGCCGGGCGCTCGCCGGGCGGCCGCGGCTGGACCAAACTTGCGTTCATGCGGCCTTTGCCCCTTCCTTCTTGAACAGGTCGCGAAATACCGGGTAGATCTGGCTCGGCTGGGTGGCTTTGCGCATCGCAAATGTCGGCTGGCTTTCGAGCAGCTGGGCATACTCTTGCCACAGGTTTTGCTCTTCGTCGGCGACCTGCACATAGGCGTAGTAGCGACACAGCGGCAGGATCTTGTCGGCCAGCAGCTCGCGGCAGCGGCCGCTGTCGTGGTGCCAGGTGTCGCCGTCGCTGGCCTGTGCGCCGTAGATATTCCATTCCGCCGGGTTGTAGCGCGCGCGGATGATCTCTTCCATCAAGACCAGGGCGCTGGAGACCACCGTGCCCCCCGTTTCGCGGGCGTGGAAGAAGTTTTCTTCGTCGACTTCTTGGGCCTGCGTATGGTGGCGGATGAAGACGATGTCGATCTTGTCGTAGTGCCGCGTCAGGAACATGTAGAGCAGGATGAAAAATCGCTTGCTCAGCTCCTTGCGGCCTTCGTCCATCGAACCCGAGACATCCATCAGGCAGAACATCACCGCGCGTGACGTCGGCACCGGCACCCGCACCCGGTTGCGAAAGCGCAGGTCGATCGGGTCGAGGTAGGGGATGCGCGCCAGCTTCGCGCGCAGCGCGTCGATCTGCTGTTGAAGCGCGGCGACTTCTTCATCGATCGCGGCTCTCGCGACCGTGCCGGGAACCGCTTCGCCCGCGCGCACCAGCAGTGCCTCAAGCTGCGCTTCGAGCTCGCGCAGCGTGCTGCGCCCACTGGCCCCGATGGCGATGCGCCGGCCGATCGCCCCACGCATCGATCGCACGACATGCAGGTTGTTTGGCGTGCCGTCGCTGCTGTAGCCGGCGCGGTGGGTTTTCCATTCAGGCGTTTCGGCCAGCTGGGTGCGGATCAGGTGGGGCAGCGCGAGGTCTTCAAAAAAGACCTGCATGAATTCTTCTTTCGACAGCGAAAAGACAAAGTCGTCTTCGCCTTCACCGGTGTCACTCGCCTGGCCCTGCCCGCTGCCCTGGCCGCCGCCACCTTTGGGCCGCTCGATGCGGTCGCCGCGCACATAGTCCTTGTTGCCGGGGTGCACGGTTTCCCGAACGCCACCCTGGCCATGGCCGAAGACCGGTTCGTTGATGTCGCGCTTGGGGATGTGGATGTCCTCGCCGCGCTCGATGTCGCGGATGCCGCGGCCGTCGATCGCGCGCTTGACCGCTTCCTTGACCTGCTCCTTGTAGCGACGCAAAAAACGCTCGCGGTTGCCGATCGACTTGTTCTTGCCGGCCAGCCTGCGGTCGATGATGGATTGCAGCATCCGCCTCCCGTGTATGCGACGGTGTGATCAGCTCGACTTGCGCAC
>JANPDN010000120.1:0-27572 GCA_031431555.1 Rubrivivax sp. | reverse complement strand
GCTGACAGCGGCGTCGCGGGCGAGCAGTTTGTCGACCGCGTCGCGCTGGCGCTTGACGGCTTCGGCGTCATTGCTCGGCGGGGTCGGGGTGGGTGTGGTTTCGCTCATCGGGGTCTCGTCATCAGTCGCGGGTCAGGACACGGTAGCCGACCGCTGCCGGCGCGGGTATGGGCAATCGCCCGATGGCATTCGCCCGATGTCAGCCGGCGAGCAACTCGGCCCAGCGCCGCACGTCGACATTGCCGCCCGACAGCATCACGCCGACCCGCTTGCCACGCAGGTCGGGCAGACCGGCGGCGCGCTCGAACAACGCGGCCGCAGCCAGGCAGCCAGTGGGCTCGACGACGATTTTCATGCGTTCGGCAAAAAAGCGCATCGCGTTGACCAGTTGGGCATCGCTGACGCTGACGATGCCGCGCACGAGCTGCTGGATGACCGGGAAGGTGAGCTCGCCGCTGTGTTGTGTCTGCGCGCCGTCGGCGATCGTTTGTGGCGTCTCGATGTGAACGATCTCGCCACGCGCCAACGATTGTTGGGTGTCGTTGCCGGCTTCGGGCTCGACGCCCCAGACCTCGATCTCAGGCAACAGATGTGTCGCCGCCACGGCGCAGCCTGAAATCAGGCCGCCGCCGCCAACGCAGACCAGCAGCGCGTCGAGCGCGCCGCCCATGGCGGCGGTTTGCTCGACCAGCTCCAGCGCCGCGGTGCCTTGGCCCGCCATCACATCGGCGTGGTCGTAGGGCGGGATCAGGGTCAT
The DNA here is from genome assembly GCA_031431555.1 of Rubrivivax sp. GTDB lineage: Bacteria > Pseudomonadota > Gammaproteobacteria > Burkholderiales > Burkholderiaceae_C > Rubrivivax. Next base: position 26,815 of record JANPDN010000120.1, on the reverse strand, counting down.
GCCACGTTCATCCGCGAGGCGCTTGCCGATGGCTTCGCGGTCTTCGGTGTAGCGGTTGAAGCTCACGACCTCGCTGCCGGGCTGGCCGTCTTGGTAGCCTCGCGTCGCGGCGAGTTTGGCCGCCGGTGCGTCGTGCGGCATCACGATCACGCTGGGCATGCCGAGCAGGCGCGCCGACAACGCAATCGCCTGTGCATGGTTGCCAGAAGAAAACGCGATCACGCCGCGCTGGCGTTGATCCGGCGTGAATTTCGACAGCGCGTTGAAGGCGCCGCGAAATTTGAAAGCGCCCATGCGCTGAAAATTTTCGGCCTTGAAAAATACCTCGGCGCCGGTGCGCTCATTCGCCGTGCGCGAGCTGAGCACCGGCGTGTGGTGGGCGTGGCCTTGCAGCCGCGCCGCGGCGGCCTGGATGTCGGCGAACGAGATGGCGAGAGTCATGCGCTAGGCCCCTGGAAAGCTTCTTGCCTGAAGGTGATGACAAAGGTATCGCGGTGCGCGCTGGCGCCGGCGTACAACGGCTGGATCGGCGTGCTTTCGTGGATCACGCGGGCGTCGTCGAGCAGCAGTGCGCTCCACGGCTGCTCGAGTGTGAAGCGCATGCCCTGCGGCCCTGCCGTGTCGAAGACCCGCGTCTCGCCGCCTTTGATGTGTTGCCGCGCCACGAGCAAGACCACGACCAGATCGACGCCGTCGCGATGCGCGCCTTCTGGCGTTGGCCGGCCGATGCCGCCAGTGCAGTCGATGCGGAACGGGTGGGCTTCGACAAACCAGCGATCGACACCCGGGCGCAGGTGGTCAGCCAAGCCTGCCATGCCCCGCAGCAGCGCCAAAAACGCCGGCGCCTGCTGCATGCCCGCGTCGATGGGCTCGAACCAGCGTTCGATGCCACCGTGCAGCGCGTTGTATTCCACCGGCTGCCAGTGCGCGCGGTGCGGCGTCGCCGTGACGGCCTGCCGATCGACAACAAAACAGCTGTGGCGCCGACGCCGGTAGTGGCCGCCGTCACGCAAATGTTGGTCGGGCAGCAAACCGTCCCAATAGGGCGCGAGCCGGGCCAGGTCATCAGGTGTCACGCCGGCCAGCGCCGCGGTGCCGGCGGCGTCGAGCACGGCGTACCCGGCAGCGGCAAGGTGCTGGCGCAGTTCGGCCAGGCGGGTGATCGGGGGTGGCGGGGTCATGCTCGGGCTCAATGTTGAGGGCGCGGGTAGAGCGTTCTGGTCGCTGCCAGGCAGAACTGACCACGCTACGGCGAAATTCGTCCGTCTGAGGAGACCGCTCTAGTCGCTTGTCAGCGGGGGTTGGGACAGAGGCGTTAATGTGCCAGCACTGCCAATACCCACCCGCCAATGAACTCCGTTTCGAGCGCCGAAGTGCAAGCTGTTCAGCTGGTCGACATCATCGACTTCAAATGGCTGATGACCCACGAGGGCCACCGCATCCATGTCGAGCGCTTGCAGCGCGACGCGGTTTATGCCGCCGAGTGCCTGGCGCGCGCCGACTTGTCGTCGAACGTGTCGCTGCGGGCCGCTGCGCAGCGGCTGCGGGCAGCCTGGGCACAAGCGGTACCGCTGGTCGCGCCCTGAGCGTTACGCGCTGACCGCTGCAACGGCCCGATCTGGGCGCCGGGTCGCCAGCGGCCCTAAGAATCCTGCATCAACTTCCATGCCGCCAGCAGGCCGAACGCGACGTTGAGCAACGCCACGCTGGCCAGCAGCACCATGCCCAGCGTGCTCAGCGGCAAGGCACGCAGCGCCCAGGTGCAGACCGACGACAGCAGGTTAAAAACCACCATCTGCCAAAACAGCAGCTTGCCCGGCTGCCACAGGCGCCGCCACTTCATGCGCCCGATGCGCCCGCTGAATCCGCGGAGCCCGCTGCGCCCGCTACCGCTGCGGTGAAACGTTGGCTGGCCAGCGCCGCACCGTCGGCCAGCGCTTGCAGCTTGGCCATCGCGACTTCGCGGCTCATTGGCGCCAGGCCGCAGTTGGTGCAGGCGATGAGGCGGTCGTGCGGCACAAACTGCAGGGCGCGGCCGATTTCGGCGGCAACTTCTTCGGCGCTCTCGATGACATCACTGGCGACATCGATGACGCCGACCATCACGTCCTTGCCCTTGAGCAGCGCCATCAGCTCGGCCGGCACATGCGAGTGCAGGCATTCAACGCTGACCTGGTCGATCGAACTGCGGCTGAGCGCAGGAAAGATCTTCTCGTACTGGCGCCACTCGTCGCCGAGGGTCTTTTTCCAGTCGGTATTGGCCTTGATGCCGTAGCCGTAGCAGATGTGCACCGCGGTGGTACAGGTCAGTCCTTGCGCGGCACGTTCGAGCGCCTGCACGCCCCAGTCGGCGGCCTCGTCCATATAGACATTGAAGGCCGGTTCGTCGAACTGCACGATGTCGACGCCGTCGGCCTGCAGCGCGAGCGCTTCCTGGTTCAGCAGCTCGGCAAAAGCGAAGGCCATCTTCACCCGGTCGCCGTAAAAACGGTCGGCCACGGTATCGACGATGGTCATCGGCCCGGGCAAGGTGAACTTGATCTTGTGCCGGGTATGGGCACGCAGGAACTGCGCTTCGGCGGCATGCACCCGGCCTTTGAGCTTGAGCGCCGAAACGACCTGCGGCACCATCGCCTTGTAGCGGTCGGCGCGGATGCCCATCTCGACTTTGTGCTCGAAGTCGATGCCTTCGACCTGCTCGAGAAAACCATGCACGAAGTGCTGGCGCGACTGCTCGCCGTCGCCGATCACCGTCAGGCCGGCATCCTCTTGCGCCTTGATCCACAGCAGCGTCGCGTCGAGCTTGGCTTGTGCGAGATCCTGACCTTCGCTTTTCCATTCTGGCCAGAGTTTTTGGGTTTCGGCGAGCCAGGCGGGTTTGGGCAGGCTGCCGGCGATGGCGGTGTTGAACATGGGGGCTCTCGGGATGGATGTCGGTCTCGATGTCGAGATCGACATCGGGCGGCGAGGTTACCGCAGCCCGGCCGGCCGGCGTCTCAACCGATCTGCCAGCGGTCGCCGCTCTCCAGGCCGTCGGGGCGTTGCAGCGCCCCCTTCGCATCGGCGTCCCCGAGCAGATGCGATCGCCACCACAAGGTGCTGATGCTGGCGACGACCGCGTGATGCGCCGGCTCCCGCGCAAACACCGCCGGCTCGCGCGCAAACGGCCCGCGGCCGTTGATGCGCCGCTCGCCGTTGCCACCAAAGGTACTGTGGTCGGCGCCTTCGAGCCACAGCAGGGCACGCTGGCCGGGGGGCAGGCCTTCGAAAATGCGCGCGCGCGGTTCACCGCCCTTGTAGGCGCCGAACGGGTCGCCGTCGAGCGAGCCGGTGATCGCCAGGAAAGGCCGGCGGATGGTGCCGAACTGGTCCTGCACCGGCATCGCGGCGCGGTGTGTCGAAGGGCTCAGCGCGATGAAGGCCTTGGGGCGTGGGTCGGCCAAATCAGCCGGCACCGGGAACCGTTGCCCGGCCACGGCCTGGCTGGTCTGCGCACCAAATGAATGGCCGGCCAGGCCGATGGTATCGCTGCGCACATCGCGCCAGGTGCGCGCGTTGGCAGCATCCCCGGCGACGCCGGCATCGGCGAGGCGTCGGCGTTCGATCTCGTCCAGCGCAAATCGCACGTCGGCGGCGCGCGCGATGAGTTGCTCGGCGTTGCCCGCCGCGCGCAGCGCCGGCAGCCCGGCACGCAGCACCGGGGTGTCGCTGCCGGGATGCTGCAGGTGCACGACCACAAAACCGGCATCGCACCAGGCCCGGCCCCAGACGTCACCCCCTTCGCGGCTGCCGCCGAGGCCGTGCGAATAGATGACCACCGGCCGTGCACCGGCAGCGGCCGGCCAGCGGATACGCACCGGCAAGTCGCGCCGCCGAGCGTCATCGCGCCAGGTTTCGTCGACCACGCGGCCGGCAGCCAGCGACCGCCGCGCGGCGGCCAGAAACCCAAAGGCGGTGCCGGCCTGCAGCAACCGGCGGCGAGAGCATTGAGCAGTCATGGCCAATTTTGAGGTCAGCCACGTTGCGCGATCTTTTCCACAGCCCCGTGCAAGCGGGCTTCGTCGCGCCGACAAGGCGTTTCGTCGCCATGCCCGTGGCGTCCGTCACGCCGCGACGCTGCCGTTCCGCGCAGCGATAAGCTGCGCGGCATGGAAACCAGCATCGGTGCCAAAGACGGCGCCAGCGACGGCACGAATGGCGGCACCAATGGCGGCACGAACGGCGACACGAACGGCGACACCGATGGCCGCACCAATGGCCCCACCAACGGCCGCACTTCGGCCCTGGACGCCCCGCTGCCGGCGGCGCTGGTCGGGCGCGACCACGGCTGGTTCGGCCGCTATCGGCGCTACCCGGTTTTCAGTGCACCGTGGGTGCGTGGCCGCGCCCGCTCGGTGGGCGTTGCGGTCACGCTGCTTGTCGCCCTCAGCCTGGTCGGCACCGGCGTCAACACGCCGTCGGCCGGCCTTTTGGGCGGGCTGATCCAGTTGGCGGCGAATCTGCTGGTGCCGGTCTTCGCCGGGCCGTGGCTGGCGTCGCTGGTGCGCCGCCGACAAGGTGATGCACAGCAAGAGTGGTGGGGCCTGGTCGCGGTGATCGTGGCGATGGTGCTGGCCCTGGGCGCCTTCAACCAGTGGGCTGCCGAGCCGCTGAAGCAGTCGGTCGCACAAAGCCTGGGCGAGGTCGACGCCGACGGCAAACGCAAGCGCGTGTCGGTGTCGCTTGGGGTATCGATCAACAACCCTGACGAGGCCGCGTCGGCCACCGCCACCACCAACACCCGCCCGGGCGCACCGGGCCAGCCAAACCTGGTCAACCATCTCGGCAGCGGCCTGATCACCTTCTGGCTGGCCGGCGGTGCCGGCCTGTGGGCCTGGCGGCGCGAGCGCCGGGGCCTGGCGGCGCTGGCCGCCGAGCAGGCCTTGCAGCACGCGCAGGCGCAGCGCCATGAAGCCGAGATGCGCCTGTCGGTGCTGGCGGCGCAGGTCGAGCCGCACTTCCTGTTCAACACCCTGGCCGGCGTGCGAAGTGCGATCAGCACCGACCCGGCGCGGGCCAGCGACATGATCGACCGCCTGGTCGAGTACCTGCGGGCGTCGATCCCGCGCCTGCGCAGCGACGGTGCGGTGCAGGCCACGCTGGGGGCGCAGGCCGAAATCGTGCAGGCCTACCTGGGCCTGATGAGCAGCCGCATGCCGCGGTTGAAAACCAGCGTGCACATTCCGGCGGATCTGCGTGACGCCCCGTGCCCACCGTTGATGTTGATCTCGCTGGCCGAAAATGCGGTCAAACATGGCGCCGAGCCGAAGATCGGCCCGGTGCAGATCGAATTGAGCGCGCTGCGCAATGCCCACGGTGAGCTCGAAGTCACGGTCGCCGACGACGGCGCCGGTTTTGGCCACTCGTCGGGTGGCAGCGGCCTGGGGCTGGTGAACATCCGCGAAAGGCTGGCCCAGATGTACGCCGGCCGCGCCAGACTGGCGCTGACGGCTCGGCCGCAAGGTGGTATCGCGGCCACCCTGACACTGCCGATGGAGTAGGACAACGACGATGCCAAGCGCCCTGATCGCCGACGACGAAGACCTGCCACGCGCCGAACTCAAACGCATGCTCGGCGCGGCCTGGCCCGAGTTACGCATCGTCGCCGAATGTGAACATGGCCCCGCCGCCGTGGAGGCGATCGACGAACACGGCCCCGACATCGCCTTTCTCGACATCCGCATGCCGGGCATGAGCGGCCTGGACGTGGCACGTGCCGCCAGCGGCCGCTGCCACACGGTTTTCACCACCGCCTACGACAGCCACGCCATCGACGCCTTCAACGCCGGTGCAGTGGACTATCTGCTCAAGCCGATCGCCAGCGACCGCCTGGCGCAGACGGTGGCCAGGCTGCGTGAGCGGCTCGATGCCCACCGCGCCGCGCCCGAGCTCGACGGTCTGGTCGAACGCCTGTCCGCCCAACTGGCCGAACGCGCCGCGGGGGGCGCCGGCAGCACGCCGCGGCTGCGCTGGGTCAGCGCCAGCGTGGGCGACACGATCAAGATGTTCGGCATCGACGAGATCCTGTTTTTCCAGAGCGACGAAAAGTACACGCGGGTCGTCACTGCCGGCGACGAAGCCCATGTTCGCAAGCCTCTGAAGGAGATCGCCGAAGGGCTGGACCCAGATTTGTTCTGGCAGGTCCACCGCGGCGTGGTGGTGCGCGCGACCGAGATCAGCCGCGCCCAGCGCGACGAGATGGGCCGCATCACGCTGCATCTGAAACACCACGCCGAGAAGATCTCGGTGAGCCAGGCGTATGCCTGGCGCTTCAAGCCGATGTGAACGGATTCGCGGCCGGTGGCCGCGATGGCCTCGTTGGGGCCTCGCGGTCGACGGGTCGCGGCCGATCGCCCGTGGAGCCGAAGCCCGGCGCTCGACCGGCTGCATCCTGTTCCAATAGCGGCAGCATGCACATCGACGATCTGAAGTCCAGGCTGAAGGCCCTGGGCGCCAACGAGCGCCACTTGCAGCACCTGCTGCGCACCTGGGTGCAGGCGTTGCCGCTGTCGCGCGCACGCCGGCTGCCGGAAAACTTCCTTCCCGCCGCGGTGCGCGGCGCCTGGCCCGGCATCGCCGCTGAACTGACAAGTTTGGCATCGCTGCGCAGCGAGCATCCTGGCGCCGACGGCTCGGCACGCCTGCTCCTTGATCTGCACGATGGCCAAGCGGTCGAGACGGTGCGCCTGCCGCGCGGCGGCCTGTGTGTCTCGACGCAGGCCGGCTGTGCCGTCGGCTGTGTTTTTTGCATGACCGGGCGCAATGGGCTTTTGCGCCAGTTGGGCAGCGCCGAGATCGTCGCCCAAGTGGCGCTGGCTCGCAGTGGGCCGCAAGGCCGCGCCGTCAACAAGGTCGTCTTCATGGGCATGGGCGAGCCCGCGCACAACCTCGACGCGGTGCTCGAGGCGATCGACCTGCTCGGCACTGCCGGCGCGATCGGGCACAAGAACCTGGTCTTCTCCACCGTCGGCGACAGCCGAGTTTTCGAGCGCTTGCCGCAGGGCCGCGTCAAACCCGCGCTGGCCCTGTCGCTGCACACCACCGACGCCAAATTGCGGGCGCAGCTCTTGCCCCGCGCGCCGCGCATCAGCCCGGCCGAGTTGGTCGAAGCGGGCGAGGTGTATGCGCGCCAGGTGGGCTATCCGATCCAGTACCAGTGGACGCTGCTGGCCGGCATCAACGACGGTGACGACGAAATCGAAGGCATCGCCAAGCTGCTCAAGGGCCGCTACGCGATGATGAATCTGATCCCGTACAACGCGGTCGATGGCCTGGACTTTCGTCGCCCGGCACCCGAGCGCGCAGCGGCAATGGCAAGCGCGCTCAACCAGCGCGGCATCTTGACGCGGCTGCGCCAGTCGGCTGGCCAGGATGTCGATGCCGGCTGCGGGCAGTTGCGGTCGCGGTCGCTGTCATCGGTACCGACGCCGGCCGCGGCGGGCCGCCGCGACATCAGCATCCATCCGGTGACCCAATAGGCGCGGGCGGCGGCAGACCGGCTCACGGGTCGCGAGTCGCAAGCCGCGATTCTTCGCAATAGACCGCACGACGGTCGAGTTGCGGACCCCCTCGGGCAAGCCGCTGCGGCAGGGCGGCGGCGGCGCCCGCGTTCTCCGGCCCACGCTCGCGGGGACATGTCTTTGGCGCTGGTACGCCGTGCCGTCAACACCAGCGTCAGTGATCCGCCGGGAGTGGCGACCGCGAATGGGGCCTGCGCCCGCAGACACCGCCACCACCCTGCGGCAACGATTGTGGTTCCCGTGCCCGACCACCGCGATCGATCCGGGCAGGCGGTTCGGGTATGCGGGCGCAGGCCCCATTCGCGGTCGCCACACGGCATGGAGGCCCAAGGCGGCGTTGAGGCGGTGATCTGGGTGCGCCACACGGGTTCCCCGCGAGCGTGGGCCGGAGAACGCGTGCCCGGGCCGCCTGCCTCGCGCGGTAGCGATCTTGACGAGCGCTGCAGCGGGGCCGAGTGGGGCTATGGCCAACCGCGCGTGCTTGCGCGGTTGAACGCCAGCCGTATCAGTCGGGCTTGATCCCCGCACGCAGCACGATTTCTTTCCAGACCTTTTGCTGCTGCCCGATATAGGCCGCGAACTCGGCTGGCGGGCCACCACCGCCGACCGCGCTGTCGCTGGCAAAACGCTCGGTGACGGAGTTCGATTTGAGCGCCTTCAACGACTCTTCCTGCAAGCGCCTGACGATCTCCGGCGGCGTACCGGCCGGCGCCAGGATGCCGTACCACTGCGAGGTCTCGAAGTTGGGGAACCCCATCTCGGCAACGGTCGGCACATCGGGCAACACCGGCAGTCGCTGCGCGGTGCCGATCGCCAGCGCACGCAGCTTGCCAGTGCGGACATGCGAGATCAGCGCCGGCAGCCCGGTCGACGTGGTGTGGGTGCGGCCGGCGAGCAGGTCGGTCAGCATCGGGCCGGTGCCGCGGTACGGGATGTGGGTGAAGAACATGCCGGTGACGAGCTTCAGATATTCCATCGCCAGATGCCCGGCGCTGGCATTGCCGGCGCTGCCGTAGTTGAGCTTACCGGGGTTCTTTTTCACGTAGGCCACGAACTCGCGAAAGTCCTTCGCCGGCACATCGGGGTGGATCACAAACAGGTTCGGCACCTTGGCCAGCAAGGTGACCGGGATGAAATCCTTGTTCACGTCGAAGGGCTGATTCGGAAAGATGATCGGGTTCACCGCCAGCGAGCCGACATGGCCGAGGATGATGGTGTGGCCATCGGGCGCCGCCTTGGCCACATCCTGCATCGCCGGGATGCCGCTACCGCCGCCCTTGTTGTCGACAAACACCGTCTGACCGAGCTGTTTGGTGAGTTCGTTGGCCACCGTGCGCGCGACGATTTCCGAGGTGCCGCCGGGCGCGAAAGGCACCACGAAGCGGATCGCTTGCCGCGGCCAGTTGGACTGGGCCGACGAGCGCATCGGCAGGCTGATGCCGCTGCCGGCGATCGCGGCGCTGGACAGGACGGTGCGGCGACTGAGGGTCATGCGGTGGCCTCTTTCAGAACGGTGAAAGTCGCGCTCAGAAACTTGAGCCAGGCTGGCTCAGAAACTGCATTTCTTCGGCGCTGCTGGTGCGCCCGAGCACGGCATTGCGGTGCGGGAACCGGCCAAACCGCGCGACGATATCGTGGTGGGCCTGCGCCCATTTCAGCAAGTCGGCAAGCTCGGGGTGGTCTTGGCCCAGCTGAGCAAAAAGCTTCAAGGCACGTTGCTGCATGCCGCGATCTTCGGCGTGTTCAAACGGCAGGTAGCAGAACTGGCGCTGCACGCCGGAGTAGCCAAGGTTCCACCCCAACTGCACGATGTGCTGCGCCGCAGCCAGCGCTTGGCTGTCACCAGCAAATGCACGTGCGGTGTCGCGGAAGGTATTGCGCGTGAACTGGTCGAGCACGATCACGCGCGCCAGCGCCGGCAGGGGCGCATCGGCCCAGGCGTCGATGCCGCCGGCCAGGGCCTGCTCGATCAGCCCACCGAAGCGAGTGCTGATTTCGAGGTCGAAAGCCGGGTCCTTGCGGAACCACTCAGGGCGCGTTTTTTCGCCGGATTCGCTGCCGAACCAGAATTGCAGCACCGCGTCGGCACCTGGCAAGGTCGCGCTCGTCAAGGCGGTGTTCATTTGGTGGCCTCACCGCGCGCTGGCGGCGCGGGAATCGTCGCGCGCCGGCCGAGTTGTTGCCACAAGAAGGCGTATTCCAGCGTCTGCAAATCGGCACGCTGCTGGTTGTCGGCGGCGCCGCCATGGCCGCCTTCGATGTTTTCGTAGTACACGACCTCGTGGCGCTGCTCGATCATGCGCGCGGCCATCTTGCGCGCGTGGCCGGGGTGGACACGGTCGTCGCGGGTGCTGGTGGTGAACATCACGGTCGGCAGTTTCATGCCGGCCTTGACGTTCTGGTAGGGGCTGTACTTGCCGATGTAGGCCCATTCATCGGGCTTGTCGGGGTCGCCGTATTCACCCATCCAGCTCGCGCCGGCAAGCAGCTTGTGATAGCGCCGCATGTCGAGCAGCGGCACCGCGCAGACGACCGCGCCAAACAGCTCTGGCCGCTGCAACATCACCGCGCCGACGAGCAGGCCTCCATTGCTGCCGCCCTCGATGCCGAGATGCCGCGGGCTGGTGATGCGCTGCTTGATCAAGTCTTCGGCCACGGCCGCGAAGTCGTCAAAACTCTTTTGCCGATTGGCCTTGAGCGCGGCCTGGTGCCAGGCTGGGCCGTACTCACCACCGCCGCGGATATTGGCCACCACGAGCACGCCGCCGCGGCCGTACCAGGCGCTGCCAAAATTCGCCGAGTACCAGGGCTGCATGCTCTGCTCGAAGCCGCCATAACCGTAGAGCGGGGTCGGGTTGTTGCCATCGGCGACCGCACCTTTGGGCCAGACCACGAAGTAGGGCACGCGGGTGCCGTCTTTGGACGTTGCAAAGCGCTGCTCGACCTTCAGCCCTGCCGCATCAAAAAACGCCGGGCGGGATTTGAGCGGCTGGCGTGCATCGCTGCCGGTGCGCGCGAGCTGCAGGGAATCCGGCGTCAGGAAGTCGGCGTAGCTGAGCAGATAAGTCTCGGCCAGCGGGTCAGCAGTCTCGAGCAACCGGTCGTGCAAGCTCTGCGCGCTGAGCGTGCCGGGGAAAGGCGCCTGCACCTCGCGCAGTGTGAACTTGCGGCCATCAAAACGCTGCTCCTGCAAACGGCCAGCGACGTTGTCGAGCACGGTCAGCAGCACGGTACTGCGGGTCGTGACATAGCCGGCCAGCGAGCGTGTTGCGGTGGGTGTGAAGAGCGCCGTGAAACGCGGCTTGCCGGCGATGAAGGCCTCTGCATCGGCAGCCAGCAGCGAACCCTTGGGCCAGGTGATCTTGGCCTTGCCAACACCTTGCACCCAGTCGCTGCGCAACGACAACAGCGCCTGCCCGTACCAGAAACTCAAGTGTGCATCGGCGGGTTTTTGCAGCGCAAGGAGCTTGCCGCTGCGCAGCAGCAGCGATTCCTCGCTGGTCCAGAAATCCGGCGAGCGGCCGAAGACGGTGCGCTCGTGGCCCGGCGTGCGGTCGACCGACACCGATGCCGACACGTCCGACTCGCGGGCTTCAAATACCGTGACTGCATTTGACAGCGCCTGCCCGCGCTGCCAGCGTTTGATGACACGCGGATAACCGGACTTGGTCAACGAGCCGGCGCCAAAATCGCTGCCGACATAGAGCGTGTCGCGGTCGATCCAGTCGACGCTGGTCTTGGCCTCGGCGACGTTGAAGGCCGCACCTTCGACGAAACGTTTTTCGCGCGTATCAAATTCGCGCACGACGCCAGCATCGGCGCCACCGCGAGAGAGTTTGAGCAAGCAGCGCTCGTAGGCGGGGCCGAGGCAGGTCGAGCCGCCCCAGACCCAGTTTTCGTTTTCTGATTTGGCCAGCGCATCCAGGTCGAGCAGCGTTTCCCAGGCCGGCTGCGGCTTGTGGTATTCGGCCATCGTCGTGCGCCGCCACAGGCCACGCGGGTTGGCCGCGTCGCGCCAGAAATTGAACAGATGCCCACCGCGCCGCGCGACCATCGGGATGCGGTCGCGCGAGTCGAGGATCTCGCGCAGTTTGTCCTTGGTCGCGCCAAACTCCGGCCAGGCTTCAAGGCGCTGCCGCGCCTGCGCGTTGCGCTCGCGCGCCCACGCCAGCGGCTTTTCGCCCTGCACCTCTTCGAGCCAGAGATAGGGGTCGGTGGCTTCGGCGTCGGCGGCCAGCGCGGCCGGGTTGTGCATCGTGGTCATCAGCAAGAGCGCGCCGAGGCAGCGCAGCAAAGTGGGTTTCATGGCGGTCTTCAAAGCGTGATCGCAAAGTTCACAGGGCAGCGCCGAACAATCGGTGCGGCGTGATCTCGACGCTCTCGCGGTCGCCGTTGATATAGACCTGGCCGTCCTGCACCGAGATCTGCCACTGCATCGAGCGCTGCGCCATCGTGGCCAGCGCCTGTGCCTGCTCGGCGGGGATCTGCCAGACGTCCAGGTTGTTCAGCCGGGTGAGCTTGTTCACGATGCCGGCCCACCAGACCGCTGCCGCGCTGCCGTAGGTGTAGAGCGTGACGCGGTCGGCGCGGCCGCAGGCTTTGAGCAAACGTCGGTCGTCGGGCTGGCCAACTTCGATCCAGTGTTTGAGCACGCCGGTGAGGTCGTGCTGCCACAGGTCGGGCTCGTCGCTGTCGGCCAGCCCGCGCGCAAACTGCAGTGCGCCGCGATGGTTGTCGCTGGGCACATGCAGCGCAAAAGCGAGCAGGCGCACGAGCATTCGCTCTTCGGTTTCTGAAGGGTGAAGGGCCAACGTGATGGCATGGTCGGCGTAGAGCTGCCGGTCCATATCGGCAATCTGCAATTGCGCTTTGTAGATCGTGGCTTTGAGTGCCAAGGGTTCAGCCTTCGGTGAAAAGTTAGTCAAGCTTCGTTGGCTTGATGTTTGCCGGCCGACCAGCCCTGGCCGGCCAGCCAGCGCCGGCCATCGGCGGCAGCCGGCGCTTCGAGCTCGGTCGCCATCGCGTCGTTCCAGCGGTTCAGGTAGCCGAACAGCGCGACCACACCGGTGATCTCGACGATCTCGCCGTCGTCCCAATGTCGGCGCAACTCAAGCCCGATCTCCGGCGTCACCGCGCCGGGCACGCTGGCCGCGGCGGCGGCAAATTCGAGTGCCGCGCGTTCGGCGGCGGTGAACAGCGCGCTGTTGCGAAACGCCCAGACCGCATCCAGGCGCGCCGCGTCGGCGCCGTCACTTTCACCAAACCGCTGCGCCGCGCGGATCGTGTGCGCTTCGCAATAACGGCAGCCGGCGATGCGGCTGGCGATATGGCCAACCAGGCGCTTGAGCTCGCTCGTCACCCGGCCTTCGTTGGCCATCACCGCGCGGTTGAGTTCGGTAAAGGCGCTTGCGATCGCCGGCCGGCGCATCATCGTCAACACGCTGTTCGGCGGGAAGCCCAGCGTGGTGTTGAAAAAACGCGCGAGCTCGGCGACTTGCGCGTCGTGGTCGCTCGGCAGGGGCTCCACCAGGGCCATCAGGGCGCCTTCTCGACGACGGCTTTCAGATTCGCCAGGCCGCCTTCAAAGTCCTTGCCGACCATGCTGTCGGCCATCAGCGCCATCCAGCGAAAGAGTGGGTTGTTGCCCATGTTGCCGTTCATGACCCAGGTCACGCGGGTGCTGCCGCCGGCGCCTTCAGGCGCGAACAAAAACTCGCCCGACGATGTGGTGCCGAAGTCGGGAAAGTAGAGGTCGTAGGCGACGCGCTTGCCGGCTTCAGCCGCCGTGAAGGTCATCTTGCCGTCGCCTTCGCTGGCACTCGTCCAGGCCCAGGCCGCGCCGGCGCCGGCTTCGGGGCCGGAATAGTCGATCTTCATCGCTGCGTCGCGCTGATTCCAGACGCTCCAGCGTTTCCATTCTCTGGGGCTGGCCACCAGCGGGTAGATCTTGTCCGCCGGGGCGTTGATGCCGACACTGCGGCTGACCTTGAATTGCGGCGACAGCATCATGCCGCCGAGCCACAACACCAGCGCCAGTGCGAGCACGATGCCAAGCAGCCATTTGACGATGCGCATGGGAGACCTCCTCGTGGTTGACCGGCCCGCGCCGGGGATTGTGAACGCCTTTGACGCCTGCCGGCGGGCAGCGGCGAGGACGGTGGCATCATCGGCGCCCTGTCGCTGAATCTTCTCGCTGCGTCGCGTCGCTGGTTCGTTTCGCTGGTTCACTTTTTCCGCGTCTGCGCGCCCGCCCAGGATCTGCCATGAACCATCTCAGCCCTTGTGCCGCTCTGGTCGCCGCAGCCGCCGCGCTCTGCATCGCCGGCCCGCTGCTGGCGCAGACCGCGCCCGCCAAGACCGCCACCAAGGCGCCGGCGAAGGCCGCGGCCAAATCGGCGCCAGCGGCACCGGCCGAAAAACTGTCGTCGTTTGGCAATGCCGCTGGTTCGGGCAAGCTGCTCACGCGCGACGAACTGCGGGCCTGTTTCAAGGAGCGCGACGAACTTGCTGCGCGCCGCGTGCAGATCGACGCCGAGCAAAAAAGAAACGAAGCTGAACGTACGGATTTGCTCAGCGCCGGCGAAGCGCTGAAGGCCGAACTGGGCGCGCTCGACCGCAGCAGCGGCGACGCCGTCGACGCCTACAACCTGCGCGCGAAAAATCGCGACGAGGCGGTTGATGCCTACAACACCCGCCAGCGCAAACTGGTCGCCGATGCAGAAAAACTGACCGACACCCAATCGCTGTGGAAGTCAGAGTGTGGCGACCGGCGCTACCGCGAAGACGACGAAATCGCGATCCGCCGCGGCCCCTGAGCGCGAGCTTCATTTTCGAGGCCAACCGATGACCAAGACGACCACGACGACGCCCACCACAGCATCCAACCCGCTGCTGCAAGCCTGGGCCGCCCCGCACGGCATGCCACCGTTTGCAGCGATCGAGCCGGCGCATTTCAAGCCCGCATTTGACGCTGCGATGGCCGAACACCGCGCCGAGCTGGCGGCGATCGCCAACACCGAGGCAGCGCCTAGTTTTGACAACACGATCGCTGCGTTCGACCGCAGCGGCCGGCTGCTGTCGCGCATCGGCTCGGTCTTCTACAACCTCGCCGCGTCGGCCACCAGCGACGCGCTGCAAGCGGTGCAGCGCGATCTGGCCGGGCCCTTGGCGGCGCACGAAAACGATGTCTATTCGAACCGCACCCTCTTCGCGCGCATCGACAGCCTGTACGAGCAGCGCGCCCGACTTGGCCTGGACGCCGAAGCGCTGCGCCTGCTCGAACGCCTGCATCTGGAGTTTGTGCGTGCCGGCGCGCGTTTTGCGCCAGCCCAGCAGGTGCAGTACGGCGAGCTGATGCAGGCGCTGGCCCGCGAGACCACGCGCTTCGGGCAGAACGTCTTGCACGACGAATCGCACTTCCGGCTGGTGCTGCGGGGAGACGCCGACCTGGTCGGGCTGCCGGACTTCGTGCGCGCATCGGCGCGCCAGGCGGCGGCCGAGCGCGGCCTGGATGGCGACGACGTGCATGTGATCACCCTGAGCCGCTCGCTGATCGTGCCTTTCCTGACCTTTTCACAGCGCCGCGATTTGCGCGAACAGGTTTGGCGCGCCTGGGTCGGGCGCGGTGAACATGCCGGCGACAACGACAACCGCGAGGTCGCGCGCCAGATCCTTCGCCTTCGGCAGCAGCAAGCGCGGATGCACGGCTACACGAGTTATGCCGACTACGCGCTGGCCGATACGATGGCCGGCACTCAAGGAGCGGTGGCTGGCCTGCTCGACGAGGTCTGGCCGCGTGCGTTGGTAGCCGTCGAGCGCGAGCAGCAGATGCTGCGCGCTGCGATGGTGGATGCCGGGGCTTTTGCAGGTTCAGGGGCCGAGACCATCGAAAGCTGGGACTGGCGCTACTGGGCCGAGAAGGTGCGCGTCGCGCGTTACGCCGTCGACGACGCCGAGGTGAAGCCCTATTTCCGTCTCGAAAACATGGTCGAGGCGGCCTTCGACTGTGCCCAGCGCCTGTTTGGCCTGCGCTTCAGCGCGCGTGCCGATCTGCCGGTCTACCACCCTGACGTCTTGGCCTACGAAGTGCATGACGCTGCGGGTGCACTGGTCGGCGTCTTTTTGCAGGACAACTTTGCCCGGGCGAGCAAACGCAGTGGGGCCTGGATGAGCAGCCTGCAATGGCAGAGCCGCAATACGCCATCCGGCGCGGCCGAGGTGCCGCTGATCCTGAACAACAACAATTTTGCCAAGGGGGCACCCGGCGCGCCGACGCTGCTGTCGATGGACGATGTGCGCACCCTCTTCCACGAGTTCGGCCATGGCCTGCACGGGCTGCTGTCCAACGTCACCTACGAACGTTTGTCAGGCACCCAGGTGCTGCGCGACTTTGTCGAGCTGCCTTCGCAGATCTATGAAAACTGGGCCACCGAGCCGCAGGTGCTCAAGCGCTTTGCACGCCATTGGCAGACCGGCGCCGTGATCCCCGACGACCTCATCGAGCGCCTGCACCGTGCGCGGCTGTTCAACCAGGGTTACGAGACGGTGCGCTATGTCGCCAGCGCACTCGTCGACATGGCCGCGCATGCGCTGACCGACGCCGAACCGCCGGCCGACCTGTGTGCTTTCGAAGCGCAAAAACTGCAAGCCCTGGGCCTACCGCATGGCGTCGGCCTGAACCACCGACTGGTGCATTTCCAGCACCTGTTTTCAGGCTCGGGTTACGCCGCGGGTTACTACGTCTACATGTGGGCCGAGGTACTCGACGCCGACGGCTACGACGCATTCACCGAAGCCGGCGACCCGTTCAGTGCGCCGGTGGCCAATGCGCTGCAGCGCTTCATCTACGCCAGCGGCAATACGCTGGCGCCAGCGCGGGCCTACGCCGAATTTCGCGGCCGCGAGCCGGCGGTCGAGCCGATGCTGCGCAAGCGTGGGCTGCTTGAAAACGAAGCGGCTTGATGCAGCGGGTGGGCGGCTGCGCTGTTGCCGGCGGTCTTGTTTGGCGGTTGGGCTACAGGAATGACGTGGCCCTGTCTCTAGCCGGGTCATCCGACCACGAAGACCTACTTTTTGGCCCGAAAGTATTGAAGCACTTCGCGGAACGGAGGCGCCAGAGCAGCGAGAGACAACGCGAGCAGTACATGCAGCCATCCGGGTACGGCGTCATAGGTAAGTACCAACCCGGCAAGAGCAGCACACCAAACCGCGCACCACAATCCAACAAGTAGTTTTGTCATCGCTGCCGCTCCCGCACCAGAGTCAGGGGCCGGGACATGACGAGGCCGGTACGCGAGAATTGACCAAGGCGTTGGGAATCGAACCTAGCGCAATCCCCACCTCAAAAGCCGCATTCACCGCGATCGCGTTTAGCACGCCAGTTTTTGCAGCCGACGTTAAGGCAGCGCCGCCCGCAATTGGGAGCGATGTGCCGTTGCCAGCGACTATTGCTTGAGTGCCTCGCAAGATGCCTAACGCCACATCAAAAAACGTCACACCCCCCAACGAATTCGCAGCGATTCTTCCGGTCAGAAGTGTCGCCCCCGTCGGCGCGGCCAATCCACTGACCGCTGCGTTTGTATCTTTGAAGTTCGACCACCACGCATTTGCAAACATGCCTACATCGTTTGTCAACCTACCGGCGCCCGCACCTGATCCGCCCATGAGCCCAGCTGGGTCAACAAAGCTCAATGGATCTCCCGAGACGTATGTATACCGCGCCACACCAGCATCAAGCCCAATCGGATCCGCCTGGGTATACCGCCCCGTCACCGGGTCGTAGTACCGCGCCATGTTGTAGTGCAGCCCGGTCTCGGCGTCCAGGTACTGGCCCGGAAAACGCGGGTGGTAGGTGACCGTGCTGCCGCCGCCCATCGTGATCGGCGTGCCGTTGCCAAACGCATCGCTGTCCCAGCGCCAGACCTCGACGTTGTCGCTGGCGCGCGTGATGCTGCGGGGTGTGGCCAGGTGGTCGGCGTGCACGCGGTAGAGCACGCCGCCTTGCTGCATCGCCACCGGCTGGCCGTTGAACCAGATCGTCTCTTGAAGACCAGCGGCGCTGGCGCTGTCGTACTCACCAAGCAGCCGCCCGCCGTCGTCGTAGAAGAACTGCCGGTTGCTGGTGATGCGCCAGGTGGGGGCCAGCGGCGCGGCGATGACCTTCGGGCCGCCGACGAGGGAGGTTTCGCTGCCGGCTGTCGCTGCGGGTGCGGGTGCGGGTGCTGGCGCCGCCGTCGGCGTGCCGCCGGGGAAGTATTTGTTGATCTCCTTGCGCACGCGCTGGCCCAGGCCGTTGGTCAGGTAGGTGACGGTGATATCCATCGGCTTTTGCGCTCGGACTTTGCGGCGCAGGTAGTCGTACTGGAAGGTCCAACCCGTGCCGTCGCTGGCCACCGCGCCATCGGCGGCATGGGTGTAGTTGCGCAGCCCAGCCACGCTGGCCAGCCGGTTGGTGCCCGCGGTGTAGGTGTAGGGGCGCGTCGTGCCCGATACGGTGCTTGATCGCCGGTTGCTGTTGGCGTCCCAGGTGTAGCTGTTGCTGCCGTCGCCGGTGAGCTGGCCGAGTTCGTCGTAGCTGTAGGCCTGCGTGCTGGCGCCGGTGGTGGCTTGGGTGGCCACCCGCCCGGCGGCGTCGTAGGTGTAGCTGCGCGTGCGCGGGCCGAGGGTGACGCTGGTGATGCGGCCGTCGGTGTCAAAGCCGCGGCTGTAGCCATTGCTGCCGCCGCCCCATTGCCAGCTTGCTGCAGTCTGGCTGAACGGACGGTAGTTGATGCCGTTCATCAGCACCGCGCCGTTGACGGTGAGCGCCGAGACCACGTCGCCGGTGTAGCTGATGCCCAGTTGCATGCCCGAAGGGTAGGTCATGCTGATCGGGCGGCCCAGGCTGTCGCGATTGATCGTGAGGGTGCGGGCCGTGCCGCCGGTGGTGGTCTGCGTTTTGGTGAGCAGGCGCCCGGCGCTGTCGTAGGCCCAGGTGGTACTGGCGTTGGCATCGGTCATCTGCGCCAGCAGGCCGTCACTGCGGCCGGTGACGTAGGTGTAGCTGATGGCGTTGGGCGTGCCGGCCAGGACGGTGGTGACACGGCCGAGCGCATCGTAGGTGCGCGGCGAGGTCTGGCTGGTCGCGTCGGTGGCGCTGACCACGTCACCCGGCAGATTGCGCACGACGCTTTGGGTGCCGGCGTCGGTGCTGTACTCGGCGCTGCGCTGGCGGAAGCTGTCGTGCGTGTACGTGGTGCCGACGCCGGTGTTGTCGGTGGTGGACACGTGATTCGCCGCCGCGTCGTAGGCATGCGTGACTGCGGTCGTCGCCGCGCCGCCGGCATTGCGCATCGCCGTCGTATTGGGCTGGGTTTGGGTCGTGACGCGGTTGAGCAGGTCGAGGGCTTGCGTGAAGCTCTGGCCTGCCGGGTCCGTGACGCCACGGGGGCGGCCGTCGGGGTGGTACAGCGACAAGGTGTTGTAGCCGCGCGCGTCGGCCGTGAGCTTGACCCGACCCAAGGCGTCGAGCTGCCGGTTGCCGCCGCGCACCAACGCGCCACTGGCGTTGTACATGTGCTGGCTGGTCACCGCACCGGCGACGTCCCGTGCAATCACCACCGATTCAGCGCGATGGTTGTTGACGCCGGACAGCAGCCCGGCGCTGTTGTACTGCGGCGCGACCCAGGCACCGTCGGCTTCAGTGCGCCGCGTGACGCGGTTGGCGCTGTCGTACTGGTAGCTGGTGGTACGGCCGGCGGCAGTTTGCGCGGTGATACGGCGGCGGCTGTCGAAGCTGCGGTCGACGATCACGCCGTCGGCACGCACGATGCGGCCCGCCTGACCGTGCACGTTGTAGTTCTGGTACTGAGTGACACGGCCGTTGGGGTCGGTGGAAGATGCAGGATTCCCCAGGGTGTCGTAGCTGTAGCTCCACGTCGAGCCACGCGCGTCGGTGCTGGACTGCAACAAGTTCTGCGCGTTGTAGACCCGGGAACGAATGGTCCGGGTCGTGCCGGCGGCGGTCTCGGTTACCTGCGTCACCCGTCCGACGGCGTCGATGGTGAAGTCCCGCGTCACACCGACCTGGACGACACGCGTCGGCTTGTTCCATACCGCATGCCAGGTGATGCTGGTCGTCAGCGCCTGGGCCGTGCCCACTGCTCGGGTGATGCTGGTCGGGCGGCCGCGCAAGTCGTACGTCGCGCTGATCGTTTCGCCAGTCGGCAGGGTCACTGAAAGTGGACGGCCGGCGCCGTCGTAGGCGGCGGTCACGGTGAGCGCGCTGCTGTCGGCTGTCGCGGCAACGGTGTCGCTGGTGACCACCACGCGCGGCCCGGCAGCAGACAGCGCCCGCGCACGCTGTGTGCCGCGGGCGTCGGTGGTCGTGACCACGTTGCCGGAATAGCTCACGCTCACCGGCGCGACATTGCTGCCAATGGCGGTGGCGCTGGGACGCGCCGCGCTGTCGTAGCCCCAGGTTGAAATGCGTCGCCCGCTCTCGTCGCTGGCACCGGTGAGCAGCGTGGGATAGGTGGCGTGTTCGTGCAGGTACTGACGCACGCTGTTGTCGGGCTGGCGCTGCGAAGCCAGGCGCCCTGAGGCGTCGTAGCTGTAGCCGAGCGTGGCCCCATCGGGCATCGTCACCGTGCTGACGCGCGAAGCGCCGTCGTAGCCCACCGCAAGCGATCGGCCAAAGGGGTTGACCACGGCACTGAGCCGGGCGTTCGCATCGTATTGCAGGCTGGTCGTCATCCCGCCCCGGCCCACGCTGGTCAGGCGGCCCGCGCTATTGTAGGTCTCGATGCCATCGCGGGTGTTGATGTACTGCCAGCCGCCAGACACCGCCGTCAGCGTGCCACCCAATGCGGACGGGCCGACCCAGGCGCTGCCGTTCCAGGTGAAGTCCATCGCGCGGCCATTGGCCCGGTGGAGCCGTGTCGTGGCTGCCGACACCGCCTGCACCGAGTTGTCCCAGGTCGAGCGCCAGCCCGCCCCCATCGAAACCCGCGTCTGCGCGGTGTTCACCGCGACATTGCTGTTGTAGACCCGGCTCCACAGCAGCGCGGCGCTGCCGGCACCCGCGTAGTCGACGACCTGCACGCGGCGATTGGCATCGGCCAGTTCGATGGACACAGCAAGGGCTTGGCCATCGGGCCGGTTGGCAGGATCGAACCTCGGCCCCTGCGCCAGGGGCGACGATTCATAGACGTCACGTGAGGCTCTGAGAAAAGCATTCATCGAGTTGAATGCATTCGATCCCCATTGGGAGTCTCCAGATTCAGAACTCGTCTCACCACAATTTATGAGCAGCAGAAAATCACAAGGGTCAAACGATGCGCCCGCTAACGCTCCAGCGCCGCCGCCGTCGCCGCCGCCACCATCGCCGCCGTCGCCGTTGTCGCCATCCTCGGCGGTGCCGGTGCCCAGCCAATTCAGATCGCCAAAATCACTGCCGCCACTGCCGTGGAAACTCGACGAGGACGACGCCGATCCACATGCCGCAAGTGCCCCGCCTGGTGCCCACGCCAGTGAAGAGAACACCATCGACTGGCAGACGACGGCGGCGATCGTGCGCATGACGACCGGGCGGCGACCCCCGGGCGCCCGCCGCGATGGCCCGTCCATCAAATTGCGATCGGCATCACGGAATGTGCGGGGGCGCAGCGTCCGATGTTTCAAGTTCATTCTCCCTCGCTGATCTGCGCAGCGTGCAGGCATTGAACGACGCGGCGAAGGCCGTCGCCAGATGGGGAAACCTCGCTGTTGGCAGACGAGACGAGCGCGACGATGTTTGGTTTTGCCCGCGTCGGCGACCCTCTATGCGGCGCCGACGCCTGCAGGTCAACCCGGCGCGGGCCCGAACAGCGCCTCGATCGACGCCATGAAGGCGCGGAAGTTCAGCGGTTTGGTCCAGTAGTCGGCGCAGCCGGCGCGCAGCGCGCGCTCGATATCGTCGGGCGTTGCGTTGGCCGACAGCGCGATGCACGGGATCGCTGCGGTGGCCGGGTCGGCTTTTAGTGCCTGCAGCACGAGGATGCCGTCGAGGTCGGGCAGTTGCATGTCGAGCAGCAGCAGGTCGGGCTTCAAGGCGCGCGCGCTCGCCAGCCCTGACACCCCATCGACGGCGAGATGCAGCGTCAGGTCGGTCCGGCGTGCGAGCAGTTCGCTGACGATCATCGCGTTGACGGGGTTGTCTTCGATGTACAGCACCGTGCCGCCGGCGCCGTCCAGCGCCGCGCGGGCCAGCGGCGGCGCGGCAACAGGCGCATCGGCGCTGGCCGGTTCGGCGACACCCGCGCCGTCGCGCAGCGTGATCACAAACTGGCTGCCTTGCTCGATCGTCGACTGGGCTTCGATCGAGCCGCCCATGCGCTGCACGAGGGTCTTGGCAATGGCCAGGCCGATGCCGGTGCCTTCAACCGCGGTCGACTCCGCGCCCAGCCGGTTGAAAGGCTCGAAGAGGTGGCTCAGCTGTTGCTCGGTGAGGCCGCGGCCGGTGTCGATGACGGTGATCCGCACGGCGTCGATCGGCTCGCCGCGGGCGCTGTCGGCACCGCTTGCTGGTCCGCTACTGACACCGCTGCTGAGACCGCTACTGACACCGCTGCAGCGGCCGGCCTCGATGCGCACCGCGCCGCCGCGGTGGTTGTATTTGATGGCGTTGCTCAACAGGTTGAGCAACACCTGGCGCAGCCGGGTTTCGTCGGCCAGCACGACCAGCCCGAGGCGGTCGATCCCGGGCGCTGCAAGCTGGACGCCGCCCTCGCGGGCCAGCGGCTCGACGAGGTCAAGCGCGGCACGCAGCGCCGGCGCCAGCAAAACCGGCGCCATCGCTATCGTGACTTCGTTGCCTTCGACGCGCGACAGCTCGAGCACATCGTCGATCAGCGCCAGCAGGTGCCGGCCGGCCGACTCGATATGGCGCAGCCGACGCTGGCGCGATCCTTTGCTCAGGCTGGAGTCCTCGGTCAGCAGCAGTTGCGTAAACCCGAGCACCGCGTTCAGCGGCGTGCGCAGCTCGTGGCTGACCCGCGCAAGAAACCGCGATTTGGCCTGCACTTCACGCTGTGCAGCGGCGGTCTCGTCCTGGGCGACGGCGGCGGCACGCGCCGCCGTGGTATCCCAGTTCACGCCGATGCGGCGCCCAGGCTGGCCCTGTGCGTCGGGCACTGCAATCGACCGCGAGGCCAGCCAGCGCCAGCTGCCGTCGGGCCACCGAACACGAAACTCGTACTCGACCGGCGCCATGGTGATGCGTTGGCGGCGCGCGTTGAGCTGCGCCAGCTCGCGGTCGTCGGGATGGAGCGTCATCAGCCGGGCCGCCGCGTCGAGTGGCTGCGATGCCGGCGCCAACCCGCGCAGGCGCCACATCTGCTCGTCCCAGACGGCGTGGTCGTTGCTCAGATCGAGCTCCCAGGTGCCGATGCCGACACCCTGGGCGATCAAGACGCCGCGCTCATGCGCACGGCGCAGCGCCGCCTCGGCGGCACGCCGCTCGGTGACGTCGATGACGATGCCAAAGAGCAGCCGGCGATCACGGTCGCCTTCGATGCAGGAATGCGAGACGACATCGATCACCGTGCCGTCGACGTGCAGCATGCGCAGATTCAGCTCGAGCGACGGGCGACCGCTGCGCACCCACTCGCTGAACGCCGCGCTGACCCTCGTGCGGTCGCCAGGGTGCAGGATCTTCTCGGCCCAGTCGGCGAGACCCGGCGCCGGGTTGCCCGGCGGCAGGCCAAGCATGTTGAACAGCTGCTCGCTCCAACGCACCTGTTGCGTGCCCGGCTCCGAGCTCCAATAGCCGATGCCGGCGGTCTGCGTGGCGAGTTCGAAGCGGCGTGTCATCTCCTGGGCGCGGCGCGTTTCTTCGCGCTGCTCGGTGACGTCCAGGCCGACCCCGGTGAAGGCGATCGGGTGGCCATCGAGGTCACGCTGCACCGCGCGGCGGGTGAGCACGCTGCGCCAGCCGTCGGGCCGCCAGTAACGAATCTCCTGGTCCACCGGGGTGTCGGTGCTCAGTGCGGGCTGCACATTGGCCAACACCGCGGGCAGGTCGTCGGGGTGGATGCGCTCGCGCACCGTGGCCATCGGCAGGCCGTCGGCGCGCGGCGCCAGGCCGAGCACCGCGTAGGCGTTGTCGTTGTAGTGCATGCGGTCGGTGCGCAGGTCGTGGCGCCAGATCGCGATGCGGCCGAGGTCGACCGCGGCACCGAGCAGGGTCGTGGCTTCGACGTGCGATCGCTCCAGCGCCCAGGCATCGGTATCGTCCTTGGCAAATCCGTGCACCATGGCCGGCTTGCCATCAGCGCCGTTTTTCACCGTCCACTGCAGTTGCAGGCGGCGCAACTGGCCGTCAACCGCGCGAACGCGTGCTGCGCCGCTGTAGTGGCCGGCGCTTTGCAAAGAGTCCGCGAAGGCGGCCCGGAAGGCCGCACAGTCTTCGGCGACGAGATTTTTCGTCGACTCGTCGAAACCTGGTGTCGGCATCCCCGGGGCAAAGCCGAGCAGCTTGAACATCGGCTCGTCCCAATGGCCGTCCAGGCTGCGCAGGTCGCGCCGCCAGGTGCCGAGCTGGCCGAAGTTTTTTGCCGCCGAGAGCATCTCGACGGCTTCTTCCGCGCACTCGGCTTGGCCCACCAACTCGTCGATCGGGATCAGCGTCAGCAGGCGCTGCCCCTCAGATGCCGCGCCGCAGGCAACTCTGAAGTGGCGCTGGGTGTTCGCGTCAACCGCCCCAGCGGGGCTGATCGCGACGTCGATCGCCGGCCACGCCGCGGTGTCGTCCAGCGCACCGGGCTCCACCGGAACATACCGGTGCAGCGGCTGCGCTGGCCCGTCAGGGGGCAGTGCCAGCAGCGCGCGCGCCGCGGCGTTGAGCCAGACCATGCGCTGGTCGGCATCGAGCACGATCGCCACCAGCGGGTGGCCCTCCAGCAGCGACCGGGCGGCGTGGTGCATGGCCGCAGTCTAGAGGGTGCACCACCGCGTTGGCCTTTGGCGCCGCTGGGGCCGGGCGACAATGCGCTGCAGGCCACCGCGCAGTGCGGCGAACCAATCGTCGACGCTGCTCTGAAAACTGTCTCCAGCACCGATAGCGCCCCCAATGTCGAGCACTTCCCCGACGACGCCGCGCGGCAGCACCGCCGCATCAATCACCAAGCAGGCCGCCGCGATTCGCCTCGTGGCGCCGGTGCATGGCGCGGTGATCGCGATCGACGTGTTGCCGGGCCAGGCCGTGATTGCCGGACAGCTGCTGGTGCTGCTCGAATCGATGAAGATGGAAGTGCCCCTCGAAGCACCCGCCGCGGGCACGCTGCGGCGCATCCTGGTTGCGCTGGGCGACGTCGTCGAGCAAGGCAGCACTCTGGCTGAATGGGTCGCGGACGAGGTACCGCACCACGAAGCCGCCAGCGTGCCCGCACCCGTGGCAGCCGCAGCGCCGGCGCGCGACCGGGCCGATCTGCTGGCCTTGCGCGAACGCCAGCAATTCACCGACGACGCAGCGCGGCCCGAGGCGATTGCGCGCCGCCATGCCAGCGGCCTGCGCAGCGCGCGCGAAAATGTTGCCGATCTGTTTGACGACGGAACTTTCAGCGAATACGGCGCGCTGGCGGTAGCCGCGCAACGCAGCCGGCGAAAGCCCGACGACTTGGCCGCCAACACCCCCGCCGACGGCCTGATCACCGGCACTGGCGCGGTCGATGGCCTGCCCTGCGCGGTGATGGCCTACGACTACACCGTGCTCGCCGGCACCCAGGGTGTGTGGAACCACGCCAAAGCCGACCGGCTGCTCGAACTCTGCGCCCGCCAGAAGTTGCCGCTCGTGCTGTTTGCCGAAGGTGGCGGCGGTCGGCCGGGCGATGTCGACTGGCATGGCATCGCCGGCCTCGACTGCACCAGCTTTGCGCGCCTGGCGGCGCTGTCGGGCCAGGTTCCATTGGTCGGCATCGTTGCCGGGCGCTGTTTTGCCGGCAACGCCGCACTGCTCGGCTGCTGCGATGTGATCATCGCCGTCGAGGGTGCCAGCATCGGCATGGGCGGGCCGGCGATGATCGAAGGCGGCGGCCTCGGGCGCG
Organism: Rubrivivax sp.; assembly: GCA_031431555.1. Lineage (GTDB taxonomy): Bacteria > Pseudomonadota > Gammaproteobacteria > Burkholderiales > Burkholderiaceae_C > Rubrivivax. Next base: position 1,197 of record JANPDN010000120.1, on the reverse strand, counting down.
TCGCCGCCGACGATGTCGGCCCGGTGCAGGTGCAAAGCGAAAACGGCGTCATCGACTTGCGCGTGCCCGACGAAGCTGCCGCCGTGCAGGTGGCGCAACGCTGGCTCGGGCTGCTCCGCGGCGCGCGCGTTGAAAGCGCGGCGCCGGCCGGTGCTGACGTCAACACACTGCGCCAGGCGCTGCCAGCCAACCGCAATGCGATCTACGACCCGCGGCCGATCCTGACGACGGTGGCCGACGCCGACACGCTGATCGAGTTGCGGCGCGAATTTGCCACCGGCCTGGTGACTGCGCTGGCACGCATCGGCGGCTTTGCAGTAGCGATCGCTGCGAGCCACCCGCGCCATCTCGGCGGCGCGCTCGACGCACCAGCCTGCGACAAGCTCGCGCGTTTCATGCAGCTCGCCGATGCGCATGGCCTGCCGCTCATCACGTTTGTCGACACGCCCGGCTTCATGGTCGGGCCAGAGAGCGAAAAAACCGCGATGGTGCGTCGTGCCGGGCGCTTGTTCATCACCGCCGCGTCGCTGCGGGTGCCGGTGCTGTCGGTCTGCCTGCGGCGCGCCTATGGGCTCGGCGCGATGGCCCTGACCGGCGGCCACTTTCACGCCCCGCTGGCCACTTGCGCCTGGCCGAGCGGCGAGTTCGGCGCGATGGGCATCGAAGGCGCGGTGCGCCTGGGCTACCGCAAAGAGCTCGATGCCGCGCTGGTGTCGGGCGGCGCCGATGCACACGAAGCGCTGTTCGTGTCGCTGGTCGCGCGGGCGATCGAACGCGGGCAGGCGCTGAATATGGCCAGCCACCTCGAGATCGACGAGGTCATCGACCCGGCCGACACCCGCGACTGGCTGCTGCGGCACCTGCGGGTTGCCGCGGCCACACCGCTGCCGGCACGGCGCAGCTTTATCGACGCCTGGTGAAGCCGGCCGCGGCGCTCACACCAAGTCGCGATCTTGGGCGGTCGGGCTGTCGGGCGCTCAGCGCGACCGGTCGGCGGCGGCGCCTTCGTCCTCCGGCTCACGCTCGCGGGGGAGTGCCGTGGGTGACCCGACGCCGTGCCATCAACACCGGCGTCAGTGACCCCACAGCGTGGCGACCGCGAATGGGGCCTGCGCCCGAAGACACCACCACCGCCCCGCGGACCTGCGGTGGTCCTTGGGGCAGCAACCGCCGATCGATGTGGGCAGGCGGTTCGGG
>JANPDN010000119.1:0-15860 GCA_031431555.1 Rubrivivax sp. | reverse complement strand
CGAAGACAAGGGCTTGCGCCTTTTTGTCGACCACCATGGCGCACGCGTGTCGCCCGTGGCCGCGCTGGTCAAGGGTTATCCGATCCGCAGCGACAACGTCATCGCGCATATCCGCAAGGCCACCCAGGGCCGCGTCGCGCTGGAGAATACGCACCCCTTCGTGCGCGAACTCTGGGGGCGCTACTGGGTCTTTGCACACAACGGCGACCTCAAAGGATTTGCGCCGCGCCTGCATGGTGCGTTTCGTCCGGTGGGTGACACCGACAGCGAACTTGCGCTGTGCTGGTTGATGCAGGAGCTGGCCAAGGCCCATGCCGGCGTGCCGACGGTTCACGAGCTGACGGCGACGCTGCGCGAACTGCTGCCGCCGATCCACCGCCACGGCACTTTCAACATGCTCCTGAGCAACGGCCAGGCGCTGTGGGCCCATGCATCGACCAAGTTGTACTGGCTCGTGCGCCAGCATCCCTTCGGCCCGAGCACCCTGGCCGACGAAGACCTCACGGTCGACTTCGCCCAGCAGGCCGGCGCGCACGACCGCGTTGCGATCGTCGCCACCGAGCCGCTCACCAGCGGCGAGCCATGGGCCCCGATGGCGCCTGCTGAGCTGCGGGTTTTTGTCGGCGGCGCACCGGTCATCGCGCACTGACGGCGCTTCAGACGCGCCTATCCGCCAACCGCCCGCGGGCCTCGCGGTTGGCCCGCGGCGCCGCCTAGACTGCGCCCCGATGACTCCTCTGCGCCCGCTATCTGAAGGCAACCGCTTGCAGCGCGCCTACCACCGCTGGGCCGCGCCGCACTACACGCGCATGGCGCCTGGGCTGGCCGAACAGGCCGAAATGATCGATCGTTTTTTGTACAGCCGGCGCGGGCTGGGTTTCTGGTTGGGGCTGCTCGGTGCCATCGCCGGCACGGTCTTTGGACTCATCGGCGCCGGCCTGCCGACATTCGTGGCAGTTGCCCTGGGCTTGTTGATCTGGGTCATCCTGCCCATCGCTGCCTTGGCGGCCTGGTTGCAGCCGGCGCAGTTTTCTGCCGGCTGGATCCGCAAGAAGCTGCTGCGCACCGTGCTGCTCGCGGCAGCCGGCGGCATCTTGGGTTTTACCGTCGGGCATGTCGTGCGCCGCGGCCACCTCGACGCGGGCGTATTGCTGACGAGCCTGATCGACTCGGCGCGCCTGCTCGCGCCGGCGGTGATCTTTGTCGCCCTGGCGATCATGGCCTTGTTGTGGGGCGTGGCGCAGGTGCGGCGCCAGCTGCTCGAACGCGAGCTCGAGCGCGTCGGCCTCGAGCGCGAACGCGATGCCGCCGCTCGCCAGGCCGCCGAGGCGCGACTGAAGCTGCTGCAAGGCCAGATCCAGCCGCATTTCATCTTCAACACCTTGTCCGCCGTGCAGCATTGGGTGGACAGTGCAGACACCCGCGCCGCGCCGCTGCTGCGCTCGTTGACGGCGTTCCTGCGCGGCTCGACCGAGATGCTCGGCCGCGGCGAAACGACACTTGCCGAAGAGGCCACGATGGTCGGCGACTATGTCGCCATCATGCAAGCCCGGCTTGGGCCACGGCTGCGGTTTTCGATGAATATCGCGCCTGACGCCGCGGCGCAGGCGTTGCCGCCGGGGCTGTTGCTGACGCTGGTTGAAAACGCCATCGAACATGGCATCGCGCCGGCCTTGGCGGGTGGCGAGGTGCAGGTGCGGGCCTGGCGCGACGGCACGGCCTGGATGCTCAGCGTGCGTGACCACGGCAGCGGGCTGCCCACCGGCTGGAGCGAAGGTGTCGGCCTGGCCAACTGCCGCCAGCGCCTGGCACATCGGTTTGGTGGCCGTGCGACTTTTTCGCTGGCGCCGATGCGGCCGGGCAGCGAAGCGCGCGTCGTGATCACTGATGGCGAAGCGGCGTCGTCAGCAACTTCAGAGCGGCAGCGATGAGCCGCGACCGCATCGACTGGAGCCAGCTCTGGTACCCGGGCCCGCGGCGCAGTTTCACCGCGGCCGAGCTGGCGCGTGCCGGCACCGACCAGCCCGGCCGCACCTTGATCACGATGCTGCTGATCAACGTCGCGATCCTGGCTTTCGCGTGGCTGCAGATCGCCCCGGCAGCGGCGACGGCGGTGTTGACTGGCGTGCTGGCCGCCGCCGCAGTCGGCGCGTTCATGCTCGGCAAGCGCCTGTGGCAAAACCCGACGCGGCGCCGGCTCGCGGCGGGCACGCTGATCTTCGTCTTTGGCTGCGGCTTGGGCGCGGGGTTGACACGTTCGCGCGCCAGCGATGAACTGGCGCGGCAGTGGCTGTTTTACAGCTGCTGGGCCTTGGCGCTGCTGGCCACGATCGGTCTGTGGTTCCTCGCCGTCTACCGCGCCGACCAGATCGCAGCGCGGCTGCGCGAACTCGACGAACGCGAGCGCGTCGCCGATATGGCCAGCCAGCTCGCCGCGGCGCAGATCCAGCCGCACTTCTTGTTCAACTCGCTGGCTTCGCTGCAACACTGGGTGCAGGTCAAGGACGACCGCGCCGCAGCCTTGCTCGACTCTCTAACGGCCTACCTGCGCGACACCTTGCCGCTGTTCAACCTGCGCATGCTGCGCTTGGGCGACGAGGCGCAGGCGGTGCGCCGCTATCTTGAGGTGATGCAGCTGCGGCTGGGCCAGCGGCTGCGCTTTGTGATCGATATCGAGCCCGCTGCGGCCGCCGCGCAAATCCCGCCCGGCCTGCTGCTGACACTGGTTGAAAACGCGATCGAACATGGAGTGCAGGCGAGCCTGCATGGCGCCGAGGTGCGCCTGTCGGCGCGCGCGCTGCCCGAGGCGCGGCTGCAGATCGAAGTCCACGATACCGGCCCTGGCCCCGGCCCCGGTCTTGCGCCGGATTCGGACTCGCTATCGGTTTCGGTTTCGGATTCGGTTTCGGTTTCAACCAGCGACGCGACCGCCGCCACCACACCCGGTGTCGGCCTGGCCAACAGCCGCACCCGCCTGCGCCAGGCCTTCGGGGCGGCGGCTTCGTTGACACTCCGGGCTGCGCCCGCCGGCGGCTGCATCGCACGCATCGAGATGCCTCTTCTGAACACCCTCACGACACCATGAACACCAAGATCACGGCCCTGATTGCCGACGACGAAGAAGCGCCACGCGCGCAGCTGCGGGCTGCGCTGCGCAACGCCTGGCCCGAGCTCGAGATCGTCGCCGAATGTGTCAACGGCGCTGATGCCTGGGACGCATTTCTCGAATTCGAGCCACAGGTCTGCCTGCTCGATATCCGCATGCCGGGCTTGAGCGGCATCGATGTTGCGCGCCGCATCGACGGCCGTGCGCAGACGGTATTTGTGACTGCCTTCGGCGACCATGCGCTGGCCGCTTTTGACGCCGGCGCGGTGGACTATGTGCTCAAGCCAGTCGATGGCGAGCGCCTGGCGCGTGCGCTGGCGCGCTTGCGCGAGCGGCTGGCGCAGGCGGGTGCGTCACCGGCAACCGCGGCCGCAAGCGCCAATGCACCTGGCGCGGCCGATGCCGGGCTGGCCGCGGCGCCGATGCAGGCCCTGCTCGAGCGGCTCAGCAGCGAGCTGCGCCGGGCGCCGACGCTGGATGTGATCCAGGCCGCGGTCGGCCGCGAAGTGCGTTTGATCCGCGTCGACGACGTCATTTATTTCGAGTCCGACACCCGCTATACGCGTGTCGTTTACCGCACACCCGAAGGCGCGGATGGCGACGCGCTCATCCGCACGCCGCTCAAGGAGTTGCTGACGCAGATCGACGGCCAGCGTTTCTGGCAGGTGCACCGTTCGGTGATCGTCAACCAGCAGCAGATCAACGCTGCAGTGCGTGTCGACGAAGGCAATATGCACCTGACGCTGCGCGGGCGCGACGAACGCCTGCCGGTGTCGCGCCACTTCCAGACCCTGTTCAAGGGGCAGTAAAAACCAACGGGTGTGGGGCTCTGCGCGGGCCGCACAATCTTGGCTTCGCCGCGCTGCCGGCGTGCCCACGGTGCCGACCATGCCCGCCATTCCTGTCCCGCGCTTCGACATTTTCTATCGCCACGACGAGCTGACGCGGCTGCTGCAAGGTTATGCCGACGCGCTGCCCGGGCTGATCGAGTTGCGCTCGATCGGCAAGAGCTTCGAGGGCCGTGATATCTGGGCGGTGGTGCTGACCAACCAGCGCACCGGGCCGGATGTCGACAAACCCGCGTTCTGGGTCGACGGCAATATCCACGCCGCCGAACTCACCGCCAGCACCGCCTGCCTGTATTGGCTGCACCAGCTTGCGAGCGGCTACGGCGCCGACCGCGAAGTCACCCAGTTGCTCGACACCCGCGTCGTCTACATGGTGCCGCGCCTGAACCCCGATGGCGCTGAGCTTGCGCTGGCCGATCGGCCGCGCCACATCCGCTCGTCGACAAGGCCTTATCCCTATGACGAAGAACAGGTCGAGGGCCTGACGATCGAAGACGTCGATGGCGATGGCAGGGTGCTCTTCATGCGCATCCCCGACCCGCATGGTGCGTACAAAAAATGCGCCGACGATGCGCGCCTGATGGTGCCGCGCGAACCGGGTGAATTTGGCGGCGACTACTTTCGCCTGATCCCCGAAGGCACGTTGAAAAACTACGACGGTCTGAAGGTCAACGTCAACCCCGACCGCGAGGGACTGGACCTGAACCGCAACTTCCCCGCCTACTGGCGGCAGGAATTTGAGCAGGTCGGCGCCGGGCCCTACCCGGCGAGTGAGCCCGAAGTGCTGGCGATGGTCGACTTCATCACCCGACACCCGAATATCGGCGCCGCGGTGAGCTTCCACACCCACAGCGGAGTGATCCTGCGCCCGATGGGCACGCAGAGCGACGACGACATGACGCCCGAGGATCTGTGGATCTACAAGCGCCTGTCGGACCTGGGCGCCAAGTCGACCGGCTACCCGGCGATCAGCATCTTTCACGACTTCAAATACCACCCCAAGCAGATCATCACCGGCACCCAGGACTGGGTCTACGAACATCTCGGCGCGCTGTTCTGGACGGTCGAGATCTGGGCCCCCAACAAAGAAGCTGGCATCACCGACTACCAGTGGATCGAGTGGTACCGCGAGCACCCGGTCGAAGACGACCTCAAACTTTTGAAATGGAGCGACGAGCAGTGCGGTGGCCAGGCCCATGTGCAGTGGTACCCGTACCGCCATCCGCAGCTCGGCATGGTCGAGCTCGGCGGCTGGGACAAGATGAACTACTGGCGCAACCCGCCACCGCACTTGCGCGAGCGCGAGGCGGCCCGCTTCCCGTCGTGGTTGATGCAGATTGCGCTGTCGCTGCCGCGGCTTGAGATCCTGCGTGCCGAAGTCCGCGCGCTCGGGCCCGATACCTGGCGGCTGCGCTTCGCGGTCGCCAACAGCGGCTACCTGCCGAGCTACGTGAGCAAACGTGCACTCGAACGCAAGGTCGCGCGCGGCACGGTCTTCCAGGTCCATCTGCCGCCGGGCGCGGGCCTGGTCGGCGGCAGCGAGCGTATCGAAGGCGCACAGCTCGAAGGCCATGGCCCGAAGAGCACGCTGCAAGCCTTCTTGCCCAGCCGCGACGTCACCGGCGACCGGGCGGTGGCCGAATGGATCGTGCGCGCGCCGCGCGGCACCCACATCGCGATGACCGCCAGCGCCGACCGCGCCGGCACCGTGCGCACCGAGGTCACACTCGATTGAGCACCGGCAGCCTGCGCTGACGGCCCTGGTGGCGCTGGTGGCGAGTCGCCGCGGCCAACATCAGCAGGCCGCTCGCCAGCAGGGCCCAGGTCGAGGCTTCGGGCACCGGCGTCGTCTGCAGAGAAGGCGGCGGCGGGCCAAATTGATTTGGCGGGCCATAGGGCGGCTCGGTGCCGGGTTCTGGCGATGCCGGCTTGGGGCCGAAAGACACACCGGGCGTTTCGCGCTGCGGCGGCAAGCCGCTGGTGCCGCCACCACCGCTGCCACCGCCACCGCCGAACGAGGCGCCGGCAAAGGGCGATCCCGCCAATGGGCCAGCCTGGCCGCTACTCGAACCCGCGCGTGGTGCCTCAGTGCCCTGGCTGCCGCCACCCACCCAGCCCAGCGCTGCGTCGGCGCTGCGGCCGGCAAAACTGGCCGGCGCCGCACCCGCGGAGGGCGCATCGAAGTCAAGTTCGCCCGGGGTTGCGGCGGCCGTTTGTGAACCGCCACCCGTGCCACCACTACCGCCACCACCACCACCGTCCGCGCGTCCCGCCGGCGCTTCGGCGGCCTTGATCGCGCCGCGGGTCACGCGGCTGACGTTGCGGCACACCGTCGGCACGATCAGGCAGTGCCCACTCTCACAGTAGACGAGGCCGCGTTCTTCGTTTTTCTCGCTCCACTTGTCGCGGGTCACGGTCTGGCAAACCTGGCCGGCGCCGAAGTGCATGTCGCGCAGATCGGTGTAGTTGTACTTGCCGTCGATCGAGCCGCGTTTGATGCTTGCGATCTCGTCGTACTGGCGCGCCGCCATGCGCTTTTTCAGCGCCGCGCGCACCGGTGCCGGGATGTCTGCATAACGGTCCACCGCAGCGACAACGTTGCCCATGAAGGGGTTCAAGCCCGGGCGATCCCAGGAGCAATTTGGCAAGGCGGCGGTGGATGCCACCAGCGCGGCGGCGAGTACCAACGACATGATCTACTTTCTGCAGCCCGCTCATGAGTAGCGGTGTCAGCGCAATGTAGTCAGGTCCGGCACCGAATTCGGGTTCACCCACCCCCGCGATCCGGGGTTCGGGCCACCACCAAAGTCACGCTTTGTGCTAGCCCCGCTGGGCGTGATGTCGCTGTCGTGAATCCATCACGGCGACGGCTGGCGCAGCGCGGCGCGCCAGCCGGCCCAGCGCGACAGCGTCTGGCGCAGCCGGTCGGCATCGATCGGCTTGGTCAGGAAGTCGTTCATGCCCGCGGCCAGCGCTTCGTCGCGCTCGGAGACCAGTGCCGCCGCGGTCAACGCGATGATCGGCAGCGCGTCCTGGCCATAACGCTCGCGCAGGCGGCGGGTGGCTTCGTAGCCGCTCATCTGCGGCATGTGCACGTCCATCAGCACCGCGTCGAAGGGGCGGCCGGCATCGGTGGCTGCGGCGACCGCATCGATGGCCTGCTGGCCGTCGCAGGCCTGCTCGACGGTGACACCCCATTGTTCGAGCATCGCCGCGGCGATCATCATGTTCACCGCGTTGTCTTCGACGAGCAGCACGCGCGCGCCGTGCACGGCCGGGCGCGGTGAGGCCTCGACAGCCAACTCGGCGGCCTGTTGCGGCAGCGGCAGTTCGGCCCAGAAACAGCTGCCCTGGCCGGGGCTGCTGTGCACGCCGACGGTGCCGCCCATCAGCGTTGCCAGCTCGCGGCAGATCGACAGGCCCAGGCCGCTGCCGCCAAAGCGCCGCGTCGTCGATTCGTCGGCCTGCGTGAAGGGGCGGAACAGGCGCGCCTGGGTGCCCAAGTCGATGCCCGGGCCGGTATCGTGGACTTCGAAGCGCAGCAGCTGTGGGTCCAGGCGCCGCACGACCAGCCGCACCTCGCCGCGTTCGGTGAATTTCAGCGCGTTGCCGAGAAAATTGCTCACGATCTGGCGCAGCCGCAAGGCGTCGCCTCGCACCGTCGTCTCGACGTTGGGGCCGAGCTCGATCTGCAGCTTCAGGCGCGGCGGGCTGGCAAGCAGCGAATAACCCACATGCAGCGAACGCAGCAGCGCGCCGAGGTCAAATGGCGCCGACTCAAGCACGAGCTTGCCGGACTCGATCCGCGAGAGGTCGAGGATGTCGCTGATGATCGCCGCCAGCGATTCGGCGCTCTCGCCGATCTGCTCGAGGTACATGCCGCGGCGCGCCGCATCGATGGCCGGGTCGCGGGCCAGCCGGGCCAGGCCGATCATGCCGTTCAGCGGTGTGCGCAACTCGTGGCTGGTATTGGCCAGGAAGGCACTCTTGGCGCGGTTGGCGGCTTGCGCCTCGTCGCGGGCGCGGGCAAGCTGGGCTTGCGCCTCGCGCTGGCCGGTGACGTCTTCGATGATCCACACCGTGCCACCTTCGGTCGGGCGTTTGGGGTCGATCGAATTCGCCGTCGTGCGGGCGATAAAGGTGCTGCCGTCGCGGCGCTGCGCGGCATGTTCGAACTCGACGACCTCGCCGCGTGCCAGCGGCGGCCCGGCCAGCGCGCCGACCCGCGCGTAGTCCTCGTCGCTGGTCCAGACCACGCGCCCGGGCTGGCCCGACAGGCTGCCTTCGGGCCAGCCGTACATGCGCTCGAAACAGGGGTTGGCGAGCACGAAGTGGCGGTCGCGTGTGAAGGCGATGCCGATCGACGCGGTATCCAGGATCGCCTCGCGCTCCAGCCGCTGCTGCTCGGCGTCGGTGACGTCGCGCGCGTTGATCACGAGGTACTCGCGCCGGTCCATCAAGAATCTTGCGCCGGACACCAGCATCGCCACCACATGCCCGTCCTTGGCCAAGAACTCCACCGGCAGGTCCTGCACCGCGCCGTCACGCTGGATCAGCGCGACAAATTCGTCGCGCTGCGCCGGCCGGTGCCAGACGCCAAGCTCGGCTGACGTGCGGCCGACGACCTCGGCCGATGCATAGCCGGTCAGCCGTTCGAAGGTCCGGTTGACCATCGCATAGCGCCCGCTGGCCAGTTCGGTCAGCGTGATGACATCGGGGCTGGTCGCCACCAGGTGCGACAGCATCGTCTCCGATCGGCGCACCGCGTCTTCGGCGTTGCGCCGTTCGGTATCGTCGATGTAGATCGACAGCGTCGCCGGGCCGCCCTGAGCGTGGACACGCACGCCGGTGCCGCGCACCGCGATGCGCCGCCCACCGCGGCCGCGCAGCCGGAAGTCGCTGACGGCCAAGGCGCGGCCGAGCGGAAAACTCTCGAGCTCCTCGACGCGGCGCCGCGCGCGTTCACGCGAATCGCCGCCTTCGTAGAGGCTGAGCAGGTCGATGCCGACCATGCCCTCGTCGTGGCCGAAGAGGGTCTGCGCGGCCGGGTTGGCATCAACGATGCGGCCCTGCCGGTGCAGCAGCAGCGGCGTCGGGATGTGCTCGAAGAGATCTTGGTAGCGGCCCTCGGTGGCGGCCAGCGCGGCACGCGCCGATACGTCGTCGCTGATGTCGCGCGCAACGCCCCAATAGCCGCTGAAAACACCGCGGCTGTCGATGCGCGGCTCGCCGCTGACGCAGAAGTGCAGCAACTCGCCTTCGGTGGTGACCCAGCGCAGCGGCACGTTGCGGAAGATGGCGCGGGCGTCCAGGTCGGCCTGCAAGGCGTCGAGCGTCTCGGCGTCGATGATGACTTGTGGCAATGCCCAGGGCACATGCCCGAGGGCCTCGTCGTCGACCGCCCGGCCCTGGTTTTCGGGGCCGTCGCGGTCGTCGTACAAGCTCAATGCGACGAGCCGGTACTCGGCGTCGATCTCCCAGTAGGCATCGGCCGCCAGCGCCAGCAAGCGGCGAAAACGCTGCTCGCGTTCGTCGGCCGCGGCAACATGGCCACGCAGCATCTGCGCCAGCAGCCAGCCCCAGGCCAGGCCGGCGGCGATGGTCAGCCACTGCAGGGCCAGGCGCAGCAGGACCGTGTCGCGGTCAGCGGCGCTGAGCGCGCCGGCATGGAGCGCGAGCCAGGCGACGGTGCCGGTGACGAGCACCGCCAGGCTGACCACCGCGGCCGTAAAACGATTCGACCCGACCGCCGCCCCCATCAGCGTGGTCAGACCGTAAAAACCGATCAGCGCCGCTGCGCCGCCTCCGACAAGCGCTGCCGAGGCGCCGACGAGCAGCATCGCCAGCAGCGTCAGCAGCCCGACCATCAAACCGGCGTGGCGTGCGCTGACGCGCAGCGCAAGCAGCGCCGCGCCGGCAAAGGCCAGCAGCATTGCCACCACGAGCCCCCGGTAGCCGGCAGGCAGATCGCGCGGCAGCATGCTGAACAGGGCCGCCGCGAGCACCGCCAGCACGGCTTCGGTGATGAACAGGCGCTGCGCCGTAGCGAGGTCGATGGCTTGAAATTGGCGCGGGCGCGGCGCCGGCCGCAGCGCATCGGCGCTGAGAAAGGCGGACGCGGGCGGCTCGCCTCGCATCGGTTTCAGGCCACGCTGCCGGTGGGGTGCGCGACGGCAGCGCCGCTGCCCAGGTCGCGGCGCGCGGCGGCCGACGTGACAGCCTCGACCGAGCCTGCGCCCACGCCGATGCCTGCCCGGGCAGCGTTCAAGGCCCGCCGGGTGTGGTCGGCGGCCTGCCGTGCTGCGTCGGCAAAATCAGCGCCGCTGCCGGCGTAGAGCACTGCGCGCGAAGAGTTCACGATCAGCGGCGCATCGGCGCGCCAGGCCGCGTGCACCACGCTGGCGGCGTCGCCGCCCTGGGCGCCCACGCCAGGCACGAGCAGCGGCAGCGTCGGGGCGATTCTGCGCACCCGCGCCAGCTCTTCGGGATAGGTCGCGCCGACGACCAGGCCGAGTTGCGCACCGTGCCGGCTCCAGGGCCCGGCGGCCAGCCGCGCGATGCGCTCGTAGACGCGCTCGCCGCCTTCGAGCACCTGCGCCTGCAAGTCGTCACCACCCGGGTTGGAAGTGCGGCAGAGCAGAAAAGCGCCCTTGCCGTCGTGGCGCAAAAAGGGCTCGAGCGAATCCAGGCCCATGAATGGCGACAGGGTCACCGCGTCGGCGCGGTAACGCTCGAAGGCCTCGATCGCGTAACGCTCGGCGGTGGCGCCGATGTCGCCACGTTTGGCGTCCAGGATCACCGGCACGTCGGGTGCGACGCGGTGGATATGGTCTATCAGGCGCTCGAGCTGGTCTTCGGCGCGCTCGGCGGCAAAGTAAGCGATCTGCGGTTTGTAGGCGATGACCAGATCCTTGGTCGCATCGACGATGGCGCGGCAGAAATCGAAGATTTTCGAAGCGTCGCCACGCAGCGACAGCGGGAACTTCGCTGGCTCGGGGTCGAGCCCGACACACAACAGCGAGTCATTGCTGGTTTGGGCTGTGTGCAACTGGTCGGTAAATCGCATGGCGGGATTGTAGGAGGCGGCCCCGGCATGAAAACGGGCCCCGAAGGGCCCGTGCTGCGCGGCGGGTGCAGGCCGGGGGTCGGCCGCTGGCGCCGGGTCCGTTAGCGGCGCCAGGGTCAGCCGCGGCGGCGGCGTGCGGCGGCGCCGAGCAGGCCCAGGCCGAGCGCCATCAGGCCGTAGGTTGACGGCTCGGGCACGGCAGGCGCGAAGGTCGACGTCAACGTGGAAATGCCGCCACCTTCGCGCGTCAGGTCGTAGAGCGCGGTGCGCGCGTACGAGGTGGCGCTGGTATGCAGGAACATGAACGTCGACTCAGCGCCGGCGCCGATCGGCGGATCGGGGAAGAGGAAATTGACATCGCCGTCGGCGCTCGACGGATCGGCCGGATTGAAGACGCGGCCGGTGTAGGCGTTGACCGTGCCCAGGCCGTCGATGCGCCAGTCGGCGTCAGTGATCCAGTCGTAGCCAAAAGTGCCGATGCGCAACGAGCTGATCGAGCCGCCGGTGGACCGGGCATCGACCTTCACGCGCCAGTAGAAGTCGAGCGTGCCCGACACGGTTTCGCGCACCACGCGGCTTTGCACCGTACCGCTGATGCCGTCGAACGAAAACGCCACGACATCGTCTTCGAGGATCAGGCCAGCAAGCTCGGGCCGCGCTGCCGCGGTGGTGCCCCCGAGGCCGGTATCGAGAAAGTTCTCGGCCACGAAGGCCTTGTTCAGCGTGACCGCTTGCGCAGCGCCGACAGCAAAAATGGCGGCCAGCGCGAGCGACAGGTGCGCGACTTTGAGGGCTTGAAGGGACATGGTGTCTCCAGGTGAATTGCTGAGGCCGCCACCGTAAGACCGCGCCGCCGCCGCCGCCATCCCTAGGGCGGGCGATGCCCCCGCGAATGCGGGCCGTTCAAACCCGCAGCGCGAGCACCTCGGCGAGCCCAGTGTAGCCGGCTGGTGTTAGCGCTAACAGTCGCTGCTTCTCGGCCGCCGGCAAGGCCAGCCCGCTGATGAAGCCGAGCATCAGCTCGCGTGTCATCGGCTGGCCGCGGGTGAAGGCTTTGAGCTGCTCGTAAGGCTCGGGCAGACCATGCCGGCGCATGACGGTCTGCACCGCTTCGGCGAGCACTTCCCAGGCGCCGTCGAGGTCAGCGGCGATGCGCGCCTCATCCACGCTGACCTTGTCCAGCCCGCGCAGCAGGCTGTCATGGGCGAGCAGCGTGTAACCCAGCGCGACGCCCATATTGCGCAGCACCGTGCTGTCGGTCAGGTCGCGCTGCCAACGGCTGATCGGCAGCTTGTGGCTCATGTGGCTGAGCAGCGCATTCGCCAGGCCGTAGTTGCCTTCGGCGTTTTCAAAGTCGATCGGGTTGACCTTGTGCGGCATCGTGCTCGAGCCAACTTCGCCGGGCTTGGTGCGCTGCTTGAAGTACCCGAGCGAGATGTAGCCCCAGACATCTCGCGCCCAGTCGATGAGGATCGTGTTGCAGCGCGCCACCGCGTCGAACAGTTCGGCGATGCCGTCGTGCGGCTCGATCTGCGTCGTGTACGGGTTGAAGGCCAGGCCGAGTTGTTGTTCGACAAAGCGCCGGCCGAAGGCTTCCCAGTCGAAGGCCGGATACGCCGCCAGGTGCGCGTTGTAGTTGCCCACCGCGCCATTCATCTTGGCCGGCAGTGCGACTGCCGCGATGCGATCCCGCGCGATGCGAAGCCGAGCGACGACGTTGGCGACTTCCTTGCCGGCGGTGGTCGGGCTGGCGGTCTGGCCATGGGTGCGGCTGAGCATCGGCACCGCGGCCAACGCATGCGCCATCGTCGTCAGCTTCAGCACGATGCCGTCGATCGCCGGCAGCAGCACTTGCGTGCGTGCGCCTTGCAGCATCAGCGCGTGGCTGGTGTTGTTGATGTCTTCGCTGGTGCACGCAAAGTGCACAAACTCGGCCGCCGCGAGCAATTCAGCGTGGCCGGCAAAACGCGACTTGATCCAGTACTCGACCGCCTTCACGTCGTGGTTCGTGGTGCGTTCGATGTCCTTGATCGCCTGCGCATCGGCTTCGCTGAAAGCGCTGACCAGCGCGCGCAGCAGTGCCTGCGTGGCTGCGGGCAGCGGCGCAAATTCGGCAAAGCCGGCCTGCGACAACGCGATGAACCACTCGACCTCGACCTGCACCCTGCGGTGCATCAGGCCGCACTCGGACAGCAGCGGGCGCAGCGCCGCGACCTTGGCGGCATAGCGGCCGTCCAGCGGGGACAGCGCGGTCAGGGACGAAAGGGTCATCGGGCAAGGGGCCGGCCGCCGGCGCGAAGGCCGGCGCCGCGCCCAGGGCAGTCGAGGGGAGACCCGATTTTAGGCGCGCCGCCGGGCCGCTACAGTCGGCCAGGATCAGACCAACAAATGCCGAGGGAGGCCCGATGGAACCGATCGTCACGGCAGCGCCGCGGGCCGACGCGCCATCACAAGGCTTGCCGCACCGGCTGCTAACCCGCTTTGTCGGTTCGGGCAGCGAGTACTTCAGGATCTGGATCGTCAACCTGCTGCTCACGCTGTTGACACTCGGCCTGTATTACCCTTTCGCCAAGGTGCGGCGGCTGAAGTATTTCCACGCCGCCACCGAAGTTGGTGGCCATCCGCTGTCGTTCCACGCCGACCCGTGGAAGATGCTGCGCGGCTATGTGCTCGTCGCGGTGCTTGTCGGCCTGTATTCGCTGGCCGGGCAAGTGTCACCGCTGGCCGGGTTGATCGCCTTTTTCATCATCGCCGGGCTGTGGCCAGCGCTGTGGCATTCGTCGCTGCGCTTTCGCATGATCAATACCGGCTGGCGCGGGCTGCGGTTTCGCTTTGCCGGCGACCGCGGTGGTGCGTATCGCGCACTGCTGCCACTGTTTGTGCCCGGGCTGGCGGTCCTCGTCACGGCCTGGCTCGACAGCGCCGGGCCGGCGGCGCCGGCCGGCCCGCCGGAACTGCCGGGCCTGCTGTTCTGGGTTGTCTCGGTCGCGACCCTGCTCGCCTTTCCGGCGATGCTGTGGTCGATGAAACGCTACCAGCACGACCACTACGCGCTGGGCGCCGAGCAGACCCGCTTTACGGTCGCGCTCGCCGCGTATTACGGCCTGTTCCTGCGCGGTGTCGGCCTGTTTCTGCTGGCGACGCTGGTTGCCGGGGCGCTCATCGGCGGCGTCTCCGCGGTGCTGATCTGGCTCGTCGCTGGCGACCGCAGCACGGCAGGTGCGATCGGCGTCGGCGTGGCCATGGTGGGGGCGTTGATCGGCGTCGTGGTCTTCCAGGCGGCAGTCGGCCCCTGGTTTACCGCGCGCTTGCAGAACCTGGTTTGGCGCGGCACCCGCAGTGCGCACCTGTCGTTTGACAGCGACTTGGGTTTTCGTGCGCTGGCCATTTTGAGCGCGAAGAACTGGCTCCTGATCATCATCACGCTGGGGTTGTACATCCCGTTTGCAGCGGTGCGCGTGGCGCGGTTGCGGCTCGAGACGGTGGCGATGATCGTGGCTGTTGACCCCGACACGCTGGTCGCGCAGGCCGGCCTGCGGGGCGAGTCGGCGGCTGGCGACGCGGCCGGTGACCTGCTTGGCATCGACATTGGGCTCTGACGCCGCTGCACCGATGACCGACGGCATCGACGCGCGCTACTTCGATGGCCGGCAGGCGCGTGGCCGGCCGGTGCGGCTGCTCATCGAAGGTGCCGAACTGGTCGCCGTGGCCTTGCACACGAGCAGCCCCGACCCCGACGATACCGAACGCACCGCACTGCGCTGGCCGCTGCGTGGTGTCGACTGGCCAGAACGCACCCGCCATGGCCGGCGTGTCATGCACCTGCCCGACGGCGGCTCGCTCGAGGTCGCCGATGCGGCTGCTTTCGACAACTGGCGCAGCGCTGCAAACATGCCCGGCGCGCGTGAATCATGGGTCGTGCGCGCGCAGCAGAGCTGGCGCGCCGCTTTGTTTGCGGCGCTGGCGATCGTCGTCGCGCTCGTTGCCGGATACCAATGGGGCGTGCCGCTGGCGGCGCGCGCGACCGTCGCGCTGTTGCCTGAATCGGCCGACCGCGCGGTCGGCGAAGCCGCGCTGGACAGCATCGTGCAGCGCTGGCTGCGGCCATCGGTGCTGCCGGCTACCCGCCAACAACAGCTGCGGCGTGACTTCGAGACCATCGTTCGCCGTGCCCACCCGGCCGGCGGTCAGCCCGACTACCGGATCGAGTTCCGTGCCGCCGTTGACGCTGTCGGGCCGAACGCCTTTGCGCTGCCCGGCGGCACGATCGTCGTCACCGACGCCATGGTCAGCCTGCTCGACGGCGCCGACGACACCCTGTACGGCGTGCTCGCCCACGAACTGGGCCATGTGCAGCGACGCCACGGCATGCTGGCGTTGGCCCAGGTGACGCTGCTCGCGGGTGCCGCAGGGGCGATCTTTGGTGACTTCAGCACCCTGCTGGCGGGTGTCCCGGCGTTGCTCGGCCAGCTCGACTATTCGCGTGAATTTGAACGCCAGGCGGACGCCGACTGCGCCCGCACCCTGCGCGCCGCCGGCCTGTCGCCGGCCGTGATGGTGGTGTTCTTCGAGCGCGTGCAGGCGGTCGATGCGAAGAAGGCCGACGGCGCCTCTGCGGTGCTGCCGATCGCACTGGCCAGCCACCCGGCTGACGCCGAGCGGATCGCGTTTTTTCGGGCCGCCGCGGCGCGTTGACCAGGCCGCACGAACCCGCGCGGGCCGCTCCCGATTGACGCCTGCGGAACGGCTCTTGCTTAATCCCCGCCATCTCGCTTTGTGGCCAACCAAGGAGCCTTTGATGACTTTCCCTTCCCGCCGCACCACGCTCGGTGCCGGCCTG
>JANPDN010000118.1:0-5649 GCA_031431555.1 Rubrivivax sp. | reverse complement strand
GATGCTCGCCGCCGACCGCCTGATCGACATGGGCCCCGGCCCGGGTGAACGGGGTGGCCAGATCGTCTTTGACGGCACGCCTAACGCTGCACGTGATGCTGACACCCTGACCGGCGCTTATCTTGGTGCGCGCAAGCAGGCCGGCTTGGGGCTTCGCCGCCTTGTCAACGAGGCCACGCCGAAACTGATCGTCGAAGGCGCGCGCGAGCACAACCTGCAATCGGTGACTGTCGAATTCCCGCTGCAGCGCCTGGTCTGCATCACCGGTGTTTCGGGTTCGGGCAAGAGCACGCTGATGCAGGACGTGCTCTACCCGGCATTGGCGCGCCACTTCGGCAAGGCCACCGAAACGCCGGGCGCGCACGAGCGCCTGCTCGGTGCCGACTGGCTGGCCGATGCGGTCTTTGTCGACCAGAGCCCGATCGGCAAGACCGCGCGCAGCAACCCGGCCAGCTACGTCGGCGCTTTTGACGAACTGCGCAAACTCTTTGCCGGCGCCCCGCTGGCGCTGGAGCGCAGTTACGGCCCCGGCATGTTCAGCTTCAACGCCGGCGACGGCCGCTGCCCGACCTGCGGCGGCTCGGGTTTCGAACATGTCGAGATGCAGTTCTTGTCCGATGTCTATTTGCGCTGCCCCGACTGCGATGGCCGCCGTTTTCGCAGCGTGATCCTCGACGTCAAACTCGTGCGCGGGCCGCGCCAGTTGAGCATCGCCGATGTGCTCGACCTGACCGTCACGCAAGCGGTGCAACTTTTCCGCGACGACCGCGAGGTGATCAACAAGCTGCAGCCGATCGTCGATGTCGGCCTCGACTATGTGCGCCTGGGGCAGCCGGTGCCGACACTTTCCGGCGGCGAAGCGCAGCGCCTCAAGCTCGCCGGTTTTCTGGCCGACGCGGCAGCCTTGCCGTCGCAGCGGATGGCGAAGAAGGGCACGCTGTTCCTCTTCGACGAGCCGACCACGGGGCTGCACTTCGACGATATCAACAAGCTCATGCGCGCCTTGCGCAAGCTCATCGATGTCGGCCATTCGCTGTTTGTCATCGAGCACAACCTCGACGTCGTGCGCAATGCCGACTGGATCGTCGACCTCGGGCCTGAAGGTGGTGAAGGCGGCGGCGAAGTAGTGGCAGTCGGCACGCCGGACGACCTGCGCGCCCATGCGACGTCGCACACCGGCCGCGCTTTGCGCGAGTACGACGGCAGCCTTGGCGCGGCGGTCGCCGAGGTCGCACCGCGCTACGCCGCGCCACGGGTCGAAGACCATTCGATCCGCATCGTCAACGCCCGCGAGCACAACCTGAAATCGCTCAGCGTCGATATCCCGCGCGGCAAGTTCAGCGTCGTCACCGGCGTCTCCGGTTCGGGCAAGAGCACGCTCGCTTTTGACATCCTGTTCAACGAAGGCCAGCGGCGTTATCTTGAGTCGCTCAACGCTTATGCACGCAGCATCGTCCAGCCGGCGGGCCGGCCCGAGGTCGACGCGGTGTACGGCATCCCGCCGACGGTGGCGATTGAGCAGCGCCTGAGCCGCGGCGGGCGCAAGAGCACCGTTGCGACCACGACCGAGGTCTGGCATTTCATGCGCCTGCTGTGGGTCAAGCTCGGCCTGCAGCATTGCATCCACGACGGCGCCGCGGTGCGGCCGCAGAGCGCCGAGAGCATCGCCGCACAGCTGCTGCGCGACCATGCCGGCGCGCATGTCGGCCTGCTCGCGCCGCTGATCGTCAACCGCAAGGGCGTCTACACCGACCTGGCCAAATGGGCCAAGGCGCGTGGCCACACACACCTGCGCGTGGATGGCGAATTCTTGAAGCTCGACCCCTTTCCGCGCATCGACCGCTTCAAGGAACACACCATCGAGCTGCCGGTGGCCGACCTCTTGATTGCGCCGGAACATGAAGCGGCATTGCGCGCCGCGTTGAGCCGCGCGCTCGAGCTCGGCAAGGGTGTGCTGCATCTGCTGCATCCGCTCGACGGCCTGGCCGCGGCGATGGACTCCGGCCAGGCCACCGCAGAGATCGGCGCGCTGAAGGTCTTCTCGACCAAGCGTGCCTGCCCGCAATGTGGCACCAGCTACCCCGAGCTGGACCCGCGCATGTTCAGCTACAACAGCAAACATGGCTGGTGCACGACCTGCGTCGGCACCGGCTTGAAGCTCAGCCGCGAGCAGCGCAAGGTCTACGACGATTCGGTGCGCGACGACGACAACAAGGGCCGCGAACTCAGCTTTCCGGCCGAGGAGGCCGAAGCCGAGGGCCTGGTCGACGAACCTTGCCCCGACTGCCACGGCTCGCGCCTGAACCGCAACTCGCGCGCGGTGAGTTTTGCCGCGCTGCCGATCAGCGACGTCGCCGGCATGTCGGTGCAGGACTGCCGCGCTTGGGTGAATGCGCTGACGCTGCAAGGGCGCGACGCCGAGATCTCGCGCGACGTCATCACCGAGATCCGCGGCCGGCTCGAATTTCTCGAAGAAGTCGGCCTCGGTTATCTGACGCTCGACCGCGCCGCGCCAACGCTGTCGGGCGGCGAAGCGCAGCGCATCCGGCTCGCCGCGCAACTCGGCAGCAATCTGCAAGGGGTTTGTTATGTGCTCGACGAGCCGACCATCGGCCTGCATTCGCGCGACAACGGGGTGCTGTTGAAGGCGCTGCAATCCTTGAGCGACAAGGGCAACACCCTCGTCGTCGTCGAACACGATGTCGACACCATCCGGCGCGCCGAACACATCATCGATATCGGCCCGAGTGCGGGCAAGCGCGGCGGCCGGCTGGTCGCGCAGGGCAGCGTCGCCGACCTCTCGGCGCAGAGTGAATCGGTCACCGGCCGACTGCTCGCGAACCCGCTCAAACACCCGATGCGGGCGCGCCGAGCGGTGAGCGCCGATGGGCCGGCGTTGCGGCTGGAGGGTGCGTCGATGCACAACCTGCAGCAGGTGAACGTGAGCGTGCCGCTGCAGCGCCTGGTCGCCGTCACCGGCGTTTCCGGCTCCGGCAAGAGCACGCTCGCGCGCGATGTGCTGCTGACGAATGTGCATGCCGCGGTGGCACAGCGCATCAGCAAGGCCGGCCGCGATGCACAGGCGGCGGGGCAGCATCCGGCGTGGGCCGGCTGCACGGGATTGAGTGGCTTCGAGGCCGTCGATCGGGTGCTCGAAGTCGACCAGACGCCGATCGGCAAAACCCCCCGTTCCTGCCCGGCGACGTATATCGGCTTCTGGGACATCATCCGCAAACTCTTCACCGAAACGCTGGAAGCCAAGGCGCGGGGTTACGCGGCGGCGCGCTTCAGCTTCAACACCGGCGACGGCCGCTGCCCGGCCTGTGAGGGCCAGGGCCTGCGCACCATCGAGATGAGTTTTCTGCCGGATGTCAAAGTGCTCTGCGAGGTCTGCCACGGTGCGCGCTTCAATGGCGAAACACTGGCTGTGAGCTGGCGCGGCAAGAGCATCGGCGATGTCCTGCAGATGGAGGTCGACGAGGCGCTGCCGTTTTTTGCATCGATGCCGTCGATCGCGCACCCGCTGCAACAGCTGCAGGACGTCGGCCTGGGTTACCTCACGCTCGGCCAGCCGTCACCGACGCTGAGTGGCGGCGAGGCGCAGCGCATCAAGCTCGTGACTGAACTGAGCAAGGTGCGCGACGACATCACGCGGCGCGGCAACAAGGCGCCGCACACGCTGTACGTGCTCGACGAGCCGACGGTGGGCTTGCACATGGCCGATGTCGACAAGCTGATCCGCGTGCTGCACCGGCTCGCCGATGGTGGCCACAGCGTTGTCGTGATCGAACATGACCTCGACGTGATTGCCGAGGCCGACTGGGTCATCGACCTCGGGCCCGAAGGTGGTGCCCACGGCGGGCGGGTGGTGGTTGTGGGCACGCCGGAAGCGGTGGTCACATCGGGCTCGCATACCGGGCGGGCGTTGGCGGCGGTGTTGGCGCGGTAGTCGGCGGGACCATTGCGCGTCGGTCAGCCCGCCGACACGGTCGCAGCCGTCTCCGCAGTGACCGCCGGCAGGATCACCTCTGCCATGATTTTGTTCGGCGGCGCAGCGCCGGAGTTGTAGTCACCGCCGGTGAAGACGACCACCAGGTCGTACTGCGGCAGCAGGTAGATCCGCTGGCCGCCATTGCCTTGGGCGCTGCTGAACTCGACACGTTGGGTGCCGCTGGGCGTCTCGACGTTGAGTGCGCGCCGTTGCCCGCGCGCGGGCGCCAATGCTCAGTCAGCGCTACCTGCCGCCACGCCCATGCCGGCCATCAGCACCAGCGCGCGCCCTTGCAGCCAGGCGGCGTCGTCGTGGTCGCCGCAGCGGCTGAGCACATCGCTGGCGCGAAGCAGGGCTTTGGCTTCCCAATGGGTGTCGGCGACCGAGTGCGCCAGCGTCGAGACTTCAAAAGCGACATCGCGCGCGCGTTCGCGGGCGCTGTATCGGGCCGCGAGATCGTCGTCGCCGAGTTGGTCGGCGACCGCACAGGCGGCGTCGGCGAGGTCACACAGCACATCGACCTGCATGTCGACCGAGCCGCTGCCGCGCGCCCAGCGCAAGGCCTGCCGCAGGCTGTCTTCGGCGGCTACGGGGGCGTCGAGCAAGCGGTAGCATCGCGCCAGCAGCGCGTGCGCCGAGCTCATCTCGAGCGGGCGGCCGCGTTGTTCGGCGATATCGAGCGTGGCCGCGGCCAGGCGCAAAGCGTCGCGCGCCGGGCCGGCGAACATCGCGCTGGCACCGTCGAAAGCGGGTTGTTTGTCGACCTGCATGTGGGCCAGCGAGAGGTCGGGTTGGAGCATCGGCATCGGGCGCTTTCTTCAAAGTCCACTGCGATCGATGCTAGACCTCGGTATGGGTTTTTGCGCCCCCCGTTTGTGGGGCAGCGGGCCGGTTTCCATCGCTTCGCGGGAGTGTGGAGTTGGCATCGGACGCGCACGCCCGATCAAGGTAAACCAGCAGGGCCGCGGCAAGGCTGCGCCGGGACAATTTCAGGTTGATCCGAGTCGGCGGCGTTGCTGTCAGGCCGGCGCCCGTTGCAAGCCATTTCAGGAGTTTTGCGCATGACCCACCACCCATTTGCCGCGGCAGCACGATGTGTCGTGCCGGCCCTTCTGGGCCTTCTGGCCACCGGCGCTTCGGCGCAGACCGTGCTGACGATGTCATCCTGGGTGCCACCGACCCACACACTGACCGAGACCCAAAAAGAATGGTGCTCGATGCTCGAGGGCAAGACTTCGGGTAAGGTCAAGTGCAACCAGTTGCCGCGCGCGGTGTCGGCGCCGCCGGGCACTTTCGAGGCGGTGCGCAACGGGCTGGCCGACCTGTCGTTCACGGTGCACGGCTACACGCCGGGCCGGTTTGTGACGACGCAGATGGCCGAGGTGCCTTTCCTCGGGCAATCGGCCGAGGCGACCTCGGTGGCCTTCCAGCGCATGTACCAAAAGTACCCGGCGATCGCCGAGGAGCACAAGGGTGTCAAGGTCATCGCGGTGTTCACGCATGGCCCGGGCATGGTTTTCAATACCAAGCGCCCGATCACCAAGGCCGACGATCTGGCGGGCATGAAGTGGCGCATCGGCGGCGGCATGATCAACGAGATGACCAAGGCGCTGGGCATGAACGTCACGCTCAAGCCGGCCAGCGAAAGTTACGAACTG
>JANPDN010000117.1:0-1887 GCA_031431555.1 Rubrivivax sp. | reverse complement strand
TGCCGCTGGCCGCGGTGACACGGTCAAAACAGGCCAGCGCTTCTTCGTCGCGCCCCAGTGCTGCGAGCGCCAGGCCGCGATGGGACCAAGCCTGCAGGTCGCCAGGCTCGGCGGCGAGCGCTTCGTCGAGCAGCGGCAAGGCCTCGGCCGGCCGCTCGAGCCCGAGCAAAGTCGCGCCCAGGTTGCTTAAGCTCGAAGCCCGGCCGGGCAGCGCTGCCAGCGAGCGGCGGTAGTGCACTTCCGCTTCGGCCAGCGCACCAGCCCGCTGGCAGGCCAGGCCGGCGAGGAACTGATCTTTGGCAGCTTCGAAGTCGGGATTCATTGTTTGTTGCGCAGTGGTCTAGCCTGGCGGTCGCCGCCAACGTTCGGAAACGTCAATCCAGCATCTTGCCCGGTCCGGGCGGCTCGCCGCCAGGGCTGCCGCAAGGTGGCGGTTTGCGTCGACACTCGGTGCCGGACGAGGTTCATCGAGATTTTTCTACGGGGCAGGTCGACATCATGATCGGTGCGGTGGGTGCGGCGGGTGCGCTTCATGCAGTCGTTGCGATCGGGGTCATCGGCGGTATGGGCGCCGTTGGCGACGGCAGATTTTTTCAGCAAGGTCAATGCAGAGACCGCCGCCGAGCATGACGAAGAACATGTGCCGCTGCTCATCAGCAGCGACCCTCGCATACCGCCGCGGCCGCCTTCGATCCTGGCCGGCACCGAGTCGCCGCTGCCGCGCCTGATCGAGATTCGCGATCGGCTGCTCAGCGCCGGCGCCAGCGCGCTGGTCATGCCCTGCAACACCGCCCACCACTGGCATGCAGCCCTGGCCAACGGCTGCGCGGTGCCCTTCCCGTCGATCATCGATGCCGCTTGCGACGAGGCCGCGGCGCGGTTGTTGGCCGATGATGCGGCCGGCGCCCGTATCGGCCTCGTCGCCACCCGCGCCACTCTGGCGGCGCGGCTCTACGAACCCGCGCTGGCCGCGCCTGGCCTGGCACCGCTGCTGCCCAGCGATGCCTTGCTCGATGAGCTGATGCTGCCCGCGATCTTGCATGTCAAGGCCGGCCGGCTGGCGCAGGCCGGGCCGCTGATGCAGCCCGCTGTGCAAGCGCGGCTCGACGACGGCGCGGCGGTCGTGGTCCTGGCCGGCACCGAAGCGCCGATCGCGATGTCCGCAGCGCCGGCGGCTCTGCAAGCGCGCTGTGTGGACACCACGCTGGCGCTGGCGCGGGTGACGGTCTTGCCGTGGCAGCCGCTGAATAAAACCTGAGCGCGGCTTCGGTCGCACCTGCCGCCGACATATCTCGTCGCGGTCGACATCTTGCGAGGCACGCGGCCCGGGCATGCGTTCTCGGGCCCATGATCGCGGGGCACCGGTTGTAGCGCCCAACCATCCCGGCACCAACACCGCGTTGGCACCCACAAGCTGTGGCGACCGCGAATGGGGCCTGCGCCCGCATACCCAAGCCGCCTGCCCACATTCATCGCAGCGGTCCGGCATGGGAGCCACGATCGTTGCCGCAGGGTGGTGGTGGCGTCTGCGGGCGCAGGACCCATTCGCGGTCGCCACTCCCGGCGGGTCACTGACGCCAGTGTTGATGGCACGGCGCACCGGCGCCAACGGCGGTCCCCCGCGAGCGTGGGCCGGAGAACGTAGGCGCCGCCGCCACCCTGCCGCGCTGACCGGCCCCGTCACCGACAATCGACCATGACCACCAGCCCCGCCACCAACGATCTCCAGTTCAGCCAACTGCCGCTGCCACCGGCCACGCTGGCCAACCTGCAGCGCCTGGGCTACGACGCGATGACGCCGATCCAGGCCGCGAGCCTGCCGTTGGCGCTGGCTGGGCATGACCTCATCGCACAGGCCAAAACCGGCAGCGGCAAAACCGCGGCGTT
>JANPDN010000116.1:0-8274 GCA_031431555.1 Rubrivivax sp. | reverse complement strand
TACGTGACTTTGCGCAGAGCGAGATCGCGCCCCGGGCGGCGCAGATCGACGCCAGCGACCAGTTCCCGATGGACCTTTGGCCGAAGATGGGTGCGCTCGGTGTGCTCGGCATCACCGTGCCCGAAGAGTTTGGCGGCGCCAATATGGGCTACCTCGCGCATATGGTGGCGCTGGAAGAAATCAGCCGCGCCAGCGCTTCGGTGGGCCTGAGTTACGGCGCCCACAGCAACCTCTGCGTGAACCAGCTCAAGCGCAACGGCAGCGACGCGCAGCGGCGCAAGTACCTGCCCAAGCTGATCAGCGGCGAACATATTGGCGCGCTGGCCATGAGCGAAGCCAGCGCCGGCAGTGACGTCATCGGCATGAAACTCAGGGCCGAAGAGCGTGGTGGTGTCTACCTGCTCAACGGCACCAAGATGTGGATCACCAACGGCCCCGATGCCGACACGATGGTTGTCTACGCCAAAACTGAGCCAGAGCTGGGGGCGCGTGGGGTCACCGCCTTCATCGTCGAAAAAGGCATGCCCGGTTTTTCGACCGCGCAAAAACTCGACAAGCTCGGCATGCGCGGCAGCCACACCGGCGAGATGGTGTTCAACAACGTCGAGGTGCCGGCCGAGAACGTGCTCGGCTCGCTCAACGGCGGCGCGCGGGTGCTGATGAGCGGCCTCGACTACGAACGTGCGGTGCTCGCAGCCGGCCCGGTCGGCATCATGCAGGCGGTGATGGACAACGTGATCCCCTACACCCACGACCGCAAGCAATTTGGCCAAAGCATTGGCGAGTTCCAGCTCATCCAGGGCAAGGTCGCCGATATGTACACGGTGCTGCAAGCGGCGCGGGCGTTTTGCTACACGGTCGGCAAGAATCTCGACCTGCTCGGCACGGAGCATGTGCGCCAGGTGCGCAAGGACTGCGCCAGCGTGATCTTGTGGTGTGCCGAAAAAGCGACCTGGATGGCCGGCGAGGGGATCCAGATCTTCGGCGGCAACGGCTACATCAACGACTACCCGCTGGGCCGCCTGTGGCGCGACGCCAAGCTCTATGAAATCGGCGCCGGCACCAGCGAGATCCGCCGCATGTTGATTGGCCGCGAGCTCTTCGCCGAGACGATGTGAGGGCCGGGCCCGGCGTCTTGCCTACACTGGCGGCATGAGCCAGAACCTTTCGGAACTATTCAGTCGCAACCGCAGCTGGGCCGCTGAGACCGAGGCGCGCAGCCCGGGCTTCTTCACCAACCTGCTGCACCAGCAGGCGCCGCAGTACTTGTGGATCGGCTGTGCCGACAGCCGCGTGCCGGCCAACGAGATCGTCGACCTGCTGCCCGGTGAGCTGTTTGTGCATCGCAACGTGGCCAACGTGGTGGTGCACTCCGACCTCAACTGCCTGTCGGTGGTGCAGTACGCGGTCGACCAGTTGGAAGTCGCGCACATCATGGTCGTCGGCCACTACGGCTGCGGCGGGGTGCGTGCGGCGCTGGGGGATGTGCGCGTCGGCCTCGTCGACAACTGGCTGCGCCATGTCCAGGACGTGCGCAACCAGCACCGCGATTTTCTCGACAACCTGCCCGACGAAACGATGCGCGTGAATGCGCTGTGTGAGCTCAACGTGCTCGAGCAGGCGGTGCATGTCTGCCAGACCACGGTCGTGCAGGACGCCTGGCAGCGCGGCCAGTCGGTGGTGGTGCATGGCTGGGTGTATGGCCTGCACGATGGCCTGCTGCACGATCTGGCGATCACCGCGGCGTCGGCGGCTGACGTGGCGGCTGCGGCGGGCAGCGCGCTGGGTGCGCTGAAGTCGCGCTATGAACGCAAGCGCCGCGCGGCGATCGAGCAGACGCGCTCGCAGGTCGCGCCGGCAATGCAAGCCCCGCCGGCCGGCGCCGCGGATTGATGTTTCCGCACCAGCTCAGCGACACCCGCGCCTTCGACATCGCGCAGGCGATGCTCGAAGGTTTTGATCGTCACTACACGCTCTTTCGCCAGACCACCGCGGCGGCCAAGCGCCGCTTCGAGCTTGCCGACTGGCATGGCCAGCAGCGCGCGCAGGCCGACCGCATCGCTTTTTATGACCTGCGCGTCAACGAAGCGGTCGATCGGCTGCGCGCAGAATTTGGCATCGACGCGCTGTCGATGGACAGCTGGCAGCAGGCCAAGTTGCATTACATCGGCCTGCTCGTCGACCACCACCAGCCGGAGCTGGCCGAGACCTTTTTCAACTCGGTCACCGCCAAACTGCTGCACCGCAGTTATTTCCGCAACGACTTCATCTTCGTGCGCCCGGCGGTGAGCACCGAGTACATCGAAAACGACGAGCCGGCGGCGACACCCACCTACCGTGCCTACTACCCGACCCGTGAGACCCTGCATGAGACGCTGCAGCGCAGCGTGCGCCACTTCGGGCTCGAGTGTGAATTCGAAGATCTGGCGCGCGACATCACGGCGGTGATCGACGCTATGCAGGCCGAGCTGAAGTCACCACTCGCCGAATGGCGGCTGCGCGCCAATTTCCAGATCCAGGTGCTGAGCTCGCTGTTCCTGCGCAACAAGGGCGCCTACATCGTCGGCAAGGTCATCAACGGTTTCAACGAACTGCCGCTGTGCCTGCCGGTGCTGCACGGTGCGCAAGGCAAGCTGGTCATCGACACCGCCTTGCTGCGCGAAGACGACCTGCTGCTGGTCTTCAGCTTTGCGCGTGCTTATTTCATGGTCGATATGGAAGTGCCGAGTGCCTATGTGCAGTTCCTGCGCAGCCTGATGCCGCGCAAGCCGCGCGCCGAGTTGTACAACGCGCTCGGCCTGCAAAAACACGGCAAGAATTTGTTCTACCGCGATTTGCTTGCGCACCAGCGCCATTCGAGCGACCGCTTCCGCATCGCGCCGGGCATCAAGGGCATGGTCATGCTCGTGTTCGACCTGCCGTCATTCCCTTATGTCTTCAAGGCCATCAAGGATTTTTATCCGCCGCAGAAAGACACCACGCGCGAGCAGATCATGGGCAAGTACCTGCTCGTCAAACAGCACGACCGCGTCGGCCGCATGGCCGATACGCTGGAGTACAGCAACGTGGCTTTCCCGCGCGCGCGTTTTGAAGACGAGCTGGTCAACGAGCTGAAGCACTTTTGCCCGAGCATCGTCGAAGACGACGGTGACATGCTCGTCATCCGGCACCTGTATATCGAGCGCCGAATGGTGCCGCTGAATATCTATCTGCACGATGCCAGCCAGGCCGGCAACTTGGACGCCATCGAGCGTGCGGTGGTCGAGTACGGCAATGCGATCAAGGACCTGGTGGCCGCGAATATCTTCCCCGGCGACATGTTGTGGAAGAACTTCGGCGTCACCCGCCACGGCAAGGTCGTCTTCTACGACTACGACGAGATCGAATACCTCACCGACTGCACTTTCCGCCGCGTGCCGACACCGCGCAACGAAGAAGAAGAAATGTCCGGCGAGATCTGGTACACGGTCGGCCCGAAGGATGTTTTTCCGGAAACCTTCGAGCCCTTTTTGCTCGGCAACCCGGGCGTGCGCGGGGTCTTCCTCAAGCACCACGCCGACCTGCTCGACGCTGCGTTCTGGCAGGGCCACAAGGAGCGCATCAAGGCCGGCCATGTGCACGATGTTTTTCCCTACGAGCCGGGCAAGCGATTCTCGGCCCAGCGGCAGGTGGGCGCCCTGTGAACTGGCGCGACACCTTCGAGATCGCCAGTTTCCTGGTCGCCATCGTCGGTCTGCCGTTTGCGATCTGGGTCTTTGCAGCACAGCAGCGCGCCGCGCGCGAAAACGAGGACGAAGAGGCTTACCTGCACCTGGCCGATGCGTACAACGAATTTCTGAAAATCGTGCTCGCCCACTCCGACCTCCAACTGCGCAGCTCAAGCGCACTGGCGAACCCGACGCCGGAGCAGAACGAGCGCATGCTGGTGATCTTCGACATGCTGGTGGCACTCTTCGAGCGCGCCTACTTGGTGGCCTGGAAGCCGGTCATGAGCGGCTCGGAGCAGCGCCGCTGGAACAGCTGGGACGACTACATGCGCGAATGGTGCCGGCGCGACGATTTCCACAACGCGCTGCCGACGCTGCTGCGCGGCGAAGATCCACAATTCCAGGCCTATATCCAGGGCGTCGACGCGCAGGAACGCGCCGCGCTGCTCAGTACCTCATCCATCAGCACTTGAAGGGGCCAGCCATGCCAGAAGCCATCGTCATCGTCTCCGCCGCCCGCACGCCGATCGGCGGCATGCTGGGCGACTTCGCCACACTTGCGGCGTGGGAACTCGGCGCCGTCGCGGTCAAGGCCGCTGTTGCGCGCGCCGGCATGCCCGGTGACGCCATCGACGAGGTTCTGCTCGGCAACTGCCTGATGGCCGGCCAGGGCCAGGCGCCGGCGCGCCAGGCGATGCGACGCGCCGGCCTGCCCGACAGCGCCGGCGCGGTGACCTTGAGCAAGATGTGCGGCAGCGGCATGCGCGCGATGATGTTCGGCCACGACATGCTCACCGCGGGCAGCGCGAACGTCGTCGTCGCCGGCGGCATGGAAAGCATGACCAACGCACCGCACCTGATGTTTGCGCGCAAGGGTGTGCGTTATGGCGCCGCGCAGATCTTCGACCATATGGCGATGGACGGCTTGGAGGACGCTTACGAGCGCGGCAAGGCGATGGGCGTTTTTGCCGAAAGCTGCGTCGCCAAATATGGCTTCACGCGCGAGGCGCAGGACCAGTTTGCAATCACCTCGACCAAGCGCGCCAAGGCGGCCAATGAAGACGGCAGCTTCGACTGGGAGATGGCACCGGTGGCGCTGCCGGCCAAGGCCGGCGAGACCGTCATCAAGCACGATGAGCAGCCCTTCAAGGCGCGGCTGGACAAGATCCCGACGCTCAAACCGGCGTTCAAAAAAGACGGCACGATCACCGCGGCGAATGCTTCGAGCATCAGCGACGGCGCCGCTGCGCTGGTGCTGATGCGCGAGTCCACCGCACGGCAATTCGGCTGCACACCGCTGGCCCGCATCGTCAGCCACGCGGTGCACGCGCAGGCGCCGGAATGGTTTGCCACCGCACCGGCCGGCGCGATCGAAAAAGCGCTCAAAAAGGCCGGCTGGGACGCCAAGAGCGTGAACCTGTGGGAGGTCAACGAAGCCTTCGCCGCGGTGACGATGGCCGCGATGGCCGACTACCGGCTGCCGCACGAGATCGTCAACGTGCATGGCGGCGCCTGCGCGCTCGGCCACCCGATCGGCGCCAGCGGCGCGCGCATCGTCGTCACGCTGCTCGGCGCCCTGCGCAAGCACGGGCTCAAGCGTGGCCTGGCGGCGCTGTGCATCGGTGGCGGCGAGGCCACTGCGATGGCCATCGAAATGCTCTGAGCGTCTGACGCAATCGATGCTTGACTTGGGTGCACTGCTGCACACGATCGGTCTGGCCGGGCCGCAGGACTTGGCGCTCTTCATGGTCGCAACCTTGGTGCTCAACGCGACGCCGGGCGTCGACCTGCTGCTCACCGTCAGCCGCAGCCTGCAAGGTGGCGCTCGCGCCGGGATTGCGGCGGCGCTGGGTATCAACGCCGGCTGCGTGCTGCATGCGTTGGCAGCAGCTTTTGGCCTGGCGGCGCTGCTGGCGCTGTCGCCGATCGCGTTCAGCGTCATCAAGTGGGCGGGGGCGGCGTACCTGTTGTGGCTGGCCTTCGGGATGTGCCGCGCGGCGTGGGCCGCCGGCTCAACACCGCCCGCAGATGCCGCGGCAGCGGCGGTCGTGCCGCGCAGTGTCTGGGCCGACTTTCGCAGCGGCCTGTTGACGAATCTGCTCAACCCCAAGGTCGCCTTGTTTTTTCTGGCCTTCCTGCCGCAGTTCATCTCGGCCGCAGCGGCCAACAAAACTTTGGCCTTCCTGGCGCTCGGCGCGCTGTTTGTGGTGCAGGGATTTGTGTTCCTGCTGCTGGTCATCTTTGCAGCGGTGAAGTTGCGCGCGCGCTGGCACAAACGTCGTGCCTCGCCGGCCGTTGAACGCACGCTCAGCGCGGCCGGCGGCCTGCTCTTTGCGGCGCTGGCATGGCGCCTTGTGAGCAGTCACGACGCTGCGGCATGATCGAGCGGATGAACAAGCGGATGAACAAGCGAATGACGATCGACCGACCCGCCCTCGTCGAAGTGGGTGACAGCTGCACGCGGCATTTGAGTTTTTCACGCGCACAGATCGCCGACTTCGCGCGGCTGACCGGCGACGACAACCCGCTGCATCACGACCGGGAAGCGGCGCGCCGGGCTCGACATGGCGACATCATTGCCAGCGGCCAACAGACATCGGCGCAGCTCATCGGACTGGCGGCGACCCATTTTTCGCGCACCGACGCGGCCGGCGAACGCGACCTGCTGTGCCTGAATTTCAACTTTTCTTTCAAGGCGCCGGTGTTTGCCGATGTCGAGATCGAGCTGTCGTGGGCCGTGACCGCCGTCGAATGGCAAAGCGGGCTCGGTGGCTGGATCGTGCAACTGGACGGCGAAGCGCGCAGCGGCGATATGGTCTGCGTGGTCGCCCGTGGCACGGTGCTGCTGCGGCCCTGCGGTGGCTGAAGTCGATGCCCGCCGGCGCCGCATCGCGCGGCGCGCGGCCCTGGCGTGGGGGCTCGGCGCCTGCGTCGGCGGCGCCGCCGGCCAGCCGCAGGCTGAACGGCGGTTTCAGCTTGCCGCCGAGGTCATGAAGGAGCTGGCGGTCGGTTGGGGCGACCAGCCCTATGGCGCGGTGCTGGTGCTGGGCGACAGAATAGTCGGCGAAGGCCCGAGCCGCGTCGTCAAGAATGGCAACCCCGATGCCCACGCCGAACGCGAAGCGATCCGTGACGCACGTGCCCGCCTCGGGCGCGATCGCCTGGAGGGCAGCACGCTGTATTCGACCTCGCGGCCCTGCCGGTTGTGTGAGCAGGCCGCGGCCGCCGCCGGGGTGGCAAGAATGGTCTTCGGCGTTGACATGCAAGACGCAGGCCGGCCGCGGCCATGAAGTGAATGACAAGATCGAGCGACACCAAACGGGCAACCGCATCGACAGATTTTGACGAGCGACATCAACGCGTCACACCAACGACCTGATGACCCAGGAGCCCCAATGAGCCGCGCCGAAATCGAAAGCTTTTTCATCCGCTACCGCGACGCTTTCAATCAACTCGATGGTGATGCGGTGGCCGATCTCTGGCATGTGCCCTGCGGCATCACCGACGACCGCGTAGTCACCTGGTGGAGCGAAGACGCCCCGATGCGCGCCAACCACCAAGCGCTGTGCGCCGTCTATGCCGCCGCCGACTACGCGCATGCCGACTTCGAGATCGTGCATGCACATGCGATGGGTGCGAACGACGCCTTTGTGCATATCGACTGGGCCTTGCAGCGCCACGACGGCAGCCTGCTGCAGCGCTTTCGCACCGGCTACAACCTGCGCCGCACGCCGGCCGGGCCGAAGGTGCTGCTGGCGACAGCGTATTCAGAAGATCTCGGCGCGATGAAAAAGGAGAACCGCCATGCTGCTCAGTGACGACCACCAGGCCGTGCAGGACGCGGTGCGCAGTTTTGTGCAGGCCGAGATCGCGCCACATGCCGCCGCCTGGGACAAGAGCCACGCGTTCCCGAAAGCGCAGCTGCGGGGGCTGGCCGACCTCGGATGCTACGGCGTCGCGGTACCGGTCGATTGGGGCGGCGCCGGGCTCGACTATCTCGCGCTGTCGATCATCCTTGAAGAGATCGCCGCCGGCGATGGCGCCACGAGCACCATCATCAGCGTCAACAACTGCCCGGTGGCGTCGATCCTGATGGCGTACGCCAACGCCGACCAGAAAGAGCGCGTTCTCAAACCGCTGGCGCGTGGTGACCTGCTCGGCGCGTTTTGCCTGACCGAGCCGCATGTCGGGTCTGAGGCCGGCGGCCTGCGCACGAGCGCCACCCGCGTGGTTGACAGTGATGGCGACGCCTATGTGCTCAACGGCGTCAAACAGTTCATCACCAGCGGCAAAAACGGCGATGTCGCGATCGTCATGGCCTGCACTTCGCCAGCGACGGACAAGACCGCCGGCAAGAAGGGCATCAGCGCCTTCATCGTGCCGACCACGACGCCGGGTTATGTCGTCGCGCGCATCGAAGACAAGCTGGGCCAGCATGCCAGCGATACCGCGCAGATCAATTTCGAAAACTGCCGCGTGCCGGCGGCCAACCTCATCGGCGAAGAAGGCCAGGGCCTGAAGATCGCGCTCAGCGGCTTGGAGGGCGGGCGCATCGGCATCGCCTCGC
>JANPDN010000115.1:0-3204 GCA_031431555.1 Rubrivivax sp. | reverse complement strand
AGGTCGCCGGCGCGGTAGCCGCTAACGCGGTGCCGCAGTGTCAGATCCTGTGCCCGTGCTGGCGCGCGGATCGGGTCGGCCTGTATGAAGCCCAGGCGCTCGATGGCCTTGGGCAAGGTTGTCGGTTTGAACAGCGTGCGGGCGACAGCGTAGCGCCGCAGGTCGTCGAGCGTGATCGGCATGCGCACGATGATGCCGCAAGCCGCAAGCCTGTCTGGCCGCCTGGTGGGCCCAGCCCGGGCGGGCCTATGCTCTGGCCGATGAATGCCCCGATGGACCATGCCGACGACGTTTTGCGAGACCACTTTCGCCGCTGTCTGGATTCGCTTGCGGTTGACGCCATCGCGCCCGGCGAACTGCGCCGCGCCGCGGTGGCGCTGGCGGTCACCCAAGCCGGCTTTGGTGCCGATCTCGACGGCCTGCCGCGCCATGACGAATGGCATGACGCGCCGGCCTTGCTGCTGACCCGCCGCGCCGCCGGTTTGCGCAGCCACGCCGGGCAATGGGCTCTGCCGGGTGGCCGCATCGATGCCGGCGAAACGCCGGAACAGGCGGCGCTGCGCGAACTCGCTGAAGAAGTCGGCCTGCAGCTCGAGCCCGATACGATCATCGGCCGCCTGGACGATTACGCGACTCGGTCGGGTTACCTGATCACGCCAGTGCTCGTCTGGGCCGGCGCGGCGCGCGACGTCGAACCGAATGCCGCCGAGGTCGCCAGCATCCATCGCATCCCGGCCAGCGAGTTGCTGCGCCGCGACGCGCCCATGTTGAACCAGGTGCGCGGCGCCGAACAGCCGGTGCTGCGCATGCCGATCGGCAAGAGCTGGATCGCGGCACCAACGGCGGCGTTTTTGTACCAGTTCCGCGAATGGTGTTTGCTCGGCCGCGCCACGCGGGTCGCACACTTCGACCAGCCGGCCTTCGCCTGGCGATGACGCCAACGGTGCGCGTTCCACCACCGCAACGGGCGCGCCCGGCCTCCGATCAATCCAGCCGCTGCGTGATCTCGCCGCCTTGATCGCGGTGCCAACGAACCTCGGCCGTTGCGCCGTTGATCAGCACCATCTGCGGCGGCCGGTGGCCGATATCAACATCAACGAGCACCGGGCAGCGCAGCGCACTCAGCGTTGAGCGCAGCGCGTCAAGGTAGTGCAGCGCACTTGGCGCAGTCGTGTCGGGCGCTGCCGACCGGCCGACGAGCAGGCCGCTGATGCCATCGAACCAACCCGCCCAGCGCAGCCGGTGCAGCGCACGCACCAGCGAAGTCGGCGATTGTTCGGCGTTTTCGAGATAGACGATGACCGTTTCACCAGCGCCTCGGCAGGCTTCGTTGAACGCGCGCACATCACCATGCGGCGTGCCGGCGGTATGCACCAGAGTGTCGATGCAACCGCCGATCAAGCGGCCGCTGAACTGGGCCTGGCTGGCGCCGTCGAGTGCAAACCAGCGTGTCGGTTCGGTGAGCTGGTAGGTGACGTCGGGGACGTCGGCAAAGTCGGTCCACTTCAGCTGCCAGGCGGTGGACTGGCGCTGCACAAAATGCGCTCCCGGCGCCAGCGCCAAGATCGACATCGCCGCGCTGGTGAGTGGATCGGTCTGTCCCGGCGCGAGGTCCATCAAGCAGGGGCCATGCGCGGTCGCCCAACCCAGACGCAACGTGATCGCCAGCAGCAGCGTGCTGGTATCGGAGTAACCGAGCAGCCACTTTGGCCTGACGCCAACAAGCGCGGCCCAATCGAGGCGGTCGAGCAACTCGATCGCGAGCTCGCCGCCCCAGGGTGGGATCACCGCGGCGATATCGTCGCGTTGCAAGAACTGCATCAGCTCTGCCGTGCGGACATCGGCGCTGGCGCTCGCGCTGCGGGTTTCGCGGCGCAGGCAGTGGCCCTCTTCGACGACAAAACCTTGATCTCGCAGGTGGCCGATGACGATGTCCAAGCGGCGGTGAAGCGGCGGCTCGACGCCCGAGCTGGGTGCGGTGACCGCGATGCGGTCGCCCGGTTTCAGGGCGGCGGGGTAGAGCGGCTTGGGCATCTTCGGATGATGCCGCAGTGGGGCTGCCGGCCACGAGGCTGGCTTGGGGCGACGCTACCCAGGGCGGTGTTGGATCGTCCGCCGCTGAAAATCACGGTGGGCGACTCCCGTCGCTCACCAGAAGTGAGGCTTCGCCGTGGATTTCGTTGGTCTCGGCACAGCCTCGGGGCCTTAACTTCGCTGCGTTGCGCGCCCGCCGCGAGACGCGGCGGGCGTTCGGGCCGTCCGACAGCGCGCTGGCGCTTTCGGAGCCGCGGCCCTCGCAGCCTCGCCCAGCGAACCGACAAGCCGCGCTGCGCGCGGTGGCCTTACAGGCCAGCCGCTGCCCGCAGGGCAGCGGCCTTGTCGGTTCGCTCCCACGCAAACTCTGGCTCTTCGCGGCCGAAGTGGCCGTAGGCCGCGGTCTTTTCGTAGATCGGGCGCAGCAGGTCGAGCATCAGGATGATGCCCTTGGGGCGCAGGTCAAAATGTTCGCTGACCAGCGCGGCGATCTTCTCGTCGGAGATGACGCCGGTGCCTTCGGTGTAGACCGTCACGTTCATCGGCTTGGCCACACCAATCGCGTAGGCGACCTGGATCTGGCACTGCTTGGCGATGCCCGCGGCGACGATATTTTTTGCGACATAACGGGCGGCATAAGCGGCGGAGCGGTCGACCTTGCTCGGGTCCTTGCCGCTAAATGCGCCGCCACCATGCGGGCAGGCGCCGCCGTAGGTGTCGACAATGATCTTGCGGCCGGTGAGGCCGCAATCGCCCTGCGGGCCGCCGACGACAAAACGCCCGGTCGGGTTGATCAGGTATTTGGTGTCCTTGGTCAGCCAGGCCTTGGGTAACACCGGCTTGATGATCTCTTCGCGCACC
This sequence comes from Rubrivivax sp., assembly GCA_031431555.1. Taxonomy (GTDB): domain Bacteria; phylum Pseudomonadota; class Gammaproteobacteria; order Burkholderiales; family Burkholderiaceae_C; genus Rubrivivax. The sequence continues at coordinate 309 of JANPDN010000115.1, read as the reverse complement.
GCCTCGTAAAACGACTCGGTCATCTTGTGGCCCAGGCTGTACTCGGGCGCGTGCTGGCTCGACAGCACCACGGTGTCGATCGAATGTGGCTTGCCGTCGACGTAGCGCATCGTGACCTGGCTCTTCGCGTCGGGGCGCAAGAAGGGCAGGCGGCCATCTTTGCGCAACTGCGCCTGGCGCTCGACGAGGCGGTGCGCGTAGTAGATCGGCGCGGGCATCAGCTCGGGCGTTTCGTCGCAGGCGTAGCCGAACATCAGGCCCTGGTCACCGGCGCCGGTGTTCAGGTGGTCGTCGCTGGCGTGGTCGACG
>JANPDN010000114.1:0-46495 GCA_031431555.1 Rubrivivax sp. | reverse complement strand
CGCGGTGCGCAACCCCTACCCGGGCCTGCGCCCATTTCGCGCCGACGAAGAACATCTGTTTTTTGGCCGCGAGCACCAGGTCGACAAGATGATCGACAAGCTCGGCGCGCACCGCTTCCTGGCGGTGGTCGGCGGCTCGGGCAGCGGCAAGTCGTCGCTCGTCAATTGCGGCTTGCGCCCGGCCCTGCACCGCGGCTATCTGGCCAGTGCGGGTGCGCGCTGGCGCATGGCGCAGATGCGCCCGGGCAGCGACCCGATCGGCGCGCTCGCGCGTGCCTTGGCCGAACCCGGGGTGCTCTACGACACGCCGCTGACCGGTGCGCTGTCGGCGGCCGAGTTGGTCGAGTCGACGCTGCGTCTGGGCAGCCTGGGCCTGGTCGATATCGTCGAGCAGGCTGACTTGGCCCAAGGCACACAGTTGCTGGTGGTCGCCGACCAGTTCGAGGAGCTGTTTCGATTTCGCACGCTGGTGCGTGGTGCGCGCCCCGACGGCTGGGGTGCCGCCGAGGATGCGGTGGCCTTTGTGCGCCTGCTGCTCGAAGCCGCGGCGCAGACGGTGGTGCCGATCCATATCGTGCTCACGATGCGGTCTGACTTTCTTGGCGACTGCGCGCAGTTTCAGGGCCTGCCCGAGGCCATCAACGAAGGCCAGTACCTGGTGCCGCGGCTGACGCGCAACGAGATCCGCGACGCCATCACCGGCCCGGCCGGTGTTGCCGGCGCGACCCTCAACCCGGTGCTCGTGACGCGGCTGCTCAACGATGTTGGTGACAACCCCGACCAGCTCTCGATCCTGCAGCATGCGCTGAACCGCAGTTGGGCGTTTTGGGAGTTGGACCCGCAGGCGGCCGGCGTGCTCGAACTCGTGCACTACGAGGCCGCGGGCGGCATGCTGCGCGCGCTCGACATGCATGCCGAGAAGGCGTTTGGCGAACTCGGGCAAGGCGCGCAGCAGCGATTGTGCGAGCAGCTCTTCAAGGCACTCACCGATACCGGCACCGACCCGCGCGGCATCCGTCGTCCCACGCGACTGTCCACGCTGGCCGAGATGACCGGCGCCACGCTGGCGCAACTCGTCGCTGTGATCGACGTCTTTCGCAAACCCAGCCGCTCGTTCCTGATGCCGCCGATCAGCGAGGCCTTGAGCCCGGACTCGGTGGTCGACATCTCGCACGAAAGCCTGATGCGCGTGTGGCTGCGGCTCAAAGCCTGGGCCGACGAAGAGGCCCATTCGGCCCGTGTCTACCGCCGCCTGCGCGAGACCGCGCTCGAACATGAACAGGGCCATGCCAGCCTCTGGCGCGACCCCGACCTGCGCCTGGTACTCGACTGGCGCACAAAAAATACACCGTCCGAGCCCTGGGCCGCGATGTACGGCGGCGCGTTCGATACCGCGATGCAGTTCCTCGACCTGAGCCGCGATGCGCAGAACCAGGAAAAGGCTGCCGCAGATCGAGCGCCGCTGGCTGGCCTACTGGAGCTATGTGCCGCTGGCGCTGGTCCTGGTGCCCTTCATCTTTGCGCAGGACCGTCTCGCGGACTGGCTCAAGAGCGCGGACTGGGTGGTCGATGTCCTGAAGTTCCTGCACCTGAGCAAATGGGCCGGGACGCTGTCGCACCTGCTTTCAGGGCTGCCTGCGGCGCTGCTCTACATGGCCTTGGCGCCGTATATCAAACTGCGTTTTCCGGTCTGGGAGCGGTGGTTCGGTGCGGGTGCGGGCGCGCCGGTGCAAGCCGCTGCCGTGACTGCAGCGACTACAGCGACCGCAGCAATCTCGGGCATCGGCGCGGCGGCAGCGGTTGCCCCGGCACTTGCCGAGCACGCGCTGGATATCGCCGCGCACGGCTACGCCGGCTTCATGCGCCGCGCCGTGGCGCAGCTGGTCGATTGGGCGGTGTGCCTGGTGATGGCCTTCGTGATCGCGGTGATCTGGTCCATGGTGCTGGTCACCCCGTTGCCGGAAGATGCTGCGCCAGTCGCGGGCACCGCAGTCACGAGCCCCGCTGATGCGGCCGCTGCCGGCGCCAGCGCGGCCGATGGCAGCGTGCCAACGATGACCCCCGAGCAGCTGGCCAACGTGGCCGAGACCGATCTCGCATTGGGCGCCGCGGTGTGGACGTCGATCCTCGCTTTCTGGCTCTACCACGTCTATTTCTGGACGTCCAGGCACCACGCAACCTGGGGCATGCGCGTCGCCGGCATCGTGCTCACCGACCTGAAGGGGCACCGCATCGGCCGGCTGAGGGCGACCGCGCGTTTCTTCGCGCGCTTCATTTCGTACTACACGGTGGGCATCGGCTTCCTGATGCAGCGCTTCAACGACAAACGTCAGACCCTGCACGACCGCATCTGCGGCACCGTGGTCGTGCGACGCTTGCCGAAACAATCCCAGGCGCCGGCGGTCACTTCAACGGCAGATAGCGCACCGACAGCACACCGCTGATCGCGCTCAACGCAGCGATCGCAGCGTCGGCCACCGCGCTGTCGACATCGACCAGCGTGTAGGCCATATCACCACGCGACTTGTTGACCATGTTGTGGATGTTCAGCCCGGCCGCGGCCATTGCGGTCGAGATCTGGCCGAGCATGTTCGGCACGTTGGCATTCGCGATCGCAATCCGGAACGCCGACTCGCGCGCCATGGTCACCGCGGGGAAGTTGACCGCGTTGGTGATGTTGCCGTGTTCGAGATAGTCACGCAGCTGGTCGACGACCATGATCGCGCAGTTCTCTTCGGCTTCCGAGGTCGACGCCCCCAGGTGCGGCAGCGCGATGACCTTGTCGTGGCGGTTGAGCGCCGCTGAAGGGAAGTCGCAGACATAGTGGCCGAGCGTGCCGGCTGCCAGGGCATCGACCACGGCGACATCGTCGACCACGCCGTCACGGCTGAAATTGAGCAGCACCGCACCCGCCCGCATGAGCCCGATATTGGCGTCGTTGACGAGCCCGCGCGTGGCCTCGATCAGCGGCACATGCAGGGTCACGAAGTTGGCGTTCTTGAGCACCTCGTTGACGCTGCCGGCGCGCTTGACCTGTGCCGGCAGGCTCCACGCTGCGTCGACCGTGATCTCGGGGTCGTGGCCGAGCACGTTCATGCCGAGCTTGATCGCGGCGTCGGCGACCAGGCAGCCGATCTTGCCCAGGCCGACGATGCCCAGCGTCTGGCCGGCAAGTTCGTAGCCGGCAAAGGTCTTCTTGCCGTCTTCGACCTTGTGCTCCATCTCCGGGTCGGCGGGGTCCAGCGCGGCGACAAAGCGCAGCGCGGGTGCGAGATTGCGCGCGGCCATCAGCATGCCGGCGAGCACGAGTTCTTTGACCGCGTTGGCGTTGGCGCCGGGCGCGTTGAAGACCGGCACGCCGCGCCCACTCATCAACTTGACGGGGATGTTGTTGGTGCCGGCGCCGGCACGGCCGATCGCCCGCACGCTGTCGGCGATCGCCAGCTTGTGCATATCGGCCGAACGCAGCAGCACCGCGGCCGGGTCGGCCACATCCTTGCCCACCCGGTAGCGATCGGCCGGCAGGCGCGACAGGCCCTGCGCCGAGATCTGGTTCAGCACCAGGATGCCGAAGCGGTCAGCCATTTTTGGCCTCGAACTCTTTCATGTAGGCGACCAGGGCCTGCACACCGGCGACCGGCATCGCGTTGTAGATCGACGCGCGCATGCCACCCACCGAGCGGTGGCCCTTGAGCTGCACCATGCCGCGTGCCGATGCGCCCTTCAGAAATACTTCGTCGAGGGCTTCGTCCTTGAGCCTGAAGGGCACGTTCATCAGCGACCTGCAGTCGCTGGCGACCGGGCAGGAATAAAACGACGTCGTGCCGAGGTAGTCGTACAGCAGCGCGGCCTTGGCCCGGTTGTGCGTTTCCATCGCGACCAGGCCGCCGTTGGCCTTGATCCAGTTGAAAACCAGGCCGGCGATATAAATCGCATAGGTCGGCGGCGTGTTGTACATCGACTCGTTGTCGGCGACGATTTTGTAGTCGAAGGCGCTCGGTGTTGCCGGCAACGCCTGGCCGATGAGGTCGTCACGCACGATCACGATCGTCAAACCCGCCGGGCCGATATTCTTTTGCGCGCCGCCATAGAGCAGGCCGAATTTCGAGATGTCGATCGGGCGCGACAGGATGTTGCTCGACACGTCGGCGATCAGCGGCACGCTGCCGACATCGGGCGTGAAGTGGTACTCCACACCGCCGATGGTTTCGTTGGCGCAGATGTGCACGTAGGCCGCGTTGGCGTCGAGCTTCCATTCGGCGCGCGGCGGGATCGTGGTGTAGCCGCTGGCTTTGGCCGATGCGGCGACATTCACGGCGCCGTATTTCTGCGCCTCCTTGATCGACTTCTTGCTCCACTCGCCGGTATCGATGTAGTCGGCGCTCGTTTTGCCACGCAGCATGTTCATCGGCACGATCGCGTTTTCACCGATCGCGCCGCCTTGCATGAACAGCACCTTGTAGTTGGCCGGGATGGCCAGCAGCTCGCGCAGCAGGCTCTCGGCTTCGGCGGCGATGGCAATGAACTCCTTGCCACGGTGGCTCATCTCCATCACCGACATGCCCGAGCCATGCCAGTCGAGCATCTCTGCAGCGGCGGTCTGCAAGACCGATTCGGGCAACGCCGCAGGGCCGGCGCTGAAGTTAAAAACACGGGTCATCAACAAATCTCCGGGGAACAGGGGGAGGGGGCCGGCGGCAGTCGCCGTGGCGTTGGCCGCGGCTGCAGGGCAGATGATCGCGATTATCCGGGTGCCGGCCTTGCCGCCGGCCCGCCGCAGTGCGACGATCGCGACGACAGCCACCGGAGACCACCATGAGCAAGCCCATTTTTGACCAGGACGCGTTGATCTCGATGTTCGAAAACGCCACCACCAAACAGGCCGGGCAACTGCGCCAGGCGGTCAGCGCGGCGACGCTGCAAGCCTTGCAGGGCCGCGAGCTGAGCTTGAAAAATATCCGCTCGGCGCTGAAGGCGGTGTCCGGCGCAGCGAGCATGGGCGCGGCGAACAACACCGTCGCCGGCATCAACCCCGAAGCGCTGCTCGAAAAAGCCGTCGCCGGCATCGACGACGCGTTGCTCAAGGCCGTCGATGCGCAGCGCGCGGCGCTGTCGCAGCTCAGCTCGCAGGGCGTTGACTTGCGCGAAAAGACACTAAAAAAGGCGCTCGACGAACTCGACAATTTTGAGGACACGATCTTCGCGGCGCTGAAAAAGACCGCGTCGACGGCCGGCGCGCCAATGGCCGGCCCGTGGGAGCAGGTGCTGCAAAAGCTGCAGGCCGGCGGCACCATGGCGGGCGCCAAAGCCTCGACCACCGTCGAGCAGCTCATGTCGCAGATGCAGACCAGCGTGCGCGACAGCCGCGCGGCCGGCATGCGCGCGGCGCAGGTCATGGCCGAGAGTTATGCCGCGATGGCCAGCGGTGTGCTGATCGGCATGAGCGAGGCGATGCGTGGTGCTGCGCCTGCAGCCGCTGCCGCGCCGCCGCCACCAGCCGCCAAAGCGGCGGTAAAAGCGGGGCCGCGCGGGCGCCGCCTCTAAACTCTGGCGCCATGAAAGACGTCGTCATCAGCGGCACCGGCCTGTACCGGCCGCCGCACATCATCACGAATGCAGAGCTGGTCGAGGCCTTCAACGCCTACGCCGCGCTGCAGAACCAGAAAAATGCCGAAGCCATCACCACCGGCACGGTGCAGCCGATGGTCGGCTCGTCGGTCGAGTTCATCGAAAAAGCCTCGGGCATCAAGCAGCGATATGTGCTCGACAAGGCCGGCGTGCTCGACCCGACCCGCATGAAGCCGCACTTCGAGCCGCGCGCCGACGACCAGCTTTCGCTGATGGCCGAGATCGCCGTCGATGCTGCCAACAAAGCGATTGCGGCGGCCGGCAAGACCGGTGCCGATATCGACGCGGTGTTGTGTGCAGCGGCCAATATGCAGCGCGCCTACCCGGCGATGGCGGTCGAGATCCAGCAGGCGGTGGGCGCCGGTGGTTATGGCTTCGACATGAATGTGGCCTGTTCGTCGGCGACCTTCGCCATCGAGCAGGCGGTCAACGCGGTGCGTTGCGGCAGCGCCAAATGTGTGCTCGTGGTGAACCCGGAAATCACCTCAGCGCACCTCGAATGGCGCGATCGCGACTGCCATTTCATCTTTGGTGATGTCTGTACCGCAGTCATCGTCGAGGCCGCTGAGACGGCGACTTCGGCGCACTGCTGGCAGGTGCTGGGCACACGTTTGGTGACGCAGTTTTCGAACAACATTCGCAACAATGCGGGCTTCATGAACCGCTGCGAAGATACCGACCCCGATGCCCGCGACAAGACCTTCATGCAAGAAGGCCGCAAGGTCTTCAAAGAGGTCGTGCCCATGGCCGCCGCGCATATCGAATCGCACTTGCACAGCCTGGGTTTCGAGCCGACGCAGGTACGGCGCTTCTGGCTGCACCAGGCCAATCTGGGCATGAACCAGCTTGTCATCCGCAAGCTGGTCGGCGCCGAGGTGGGCAAGGAGGTTGGCAGCGATGTCGCGCCGCTGATCCTGGACGAATATGCCAACACCGCGTCGGCCGGGTCGATCATTGCGTTTCACGAACACCAGGCCGACATGCGAGCTGGCGAGCTCGGTGTGATCTGCTCGTTTGGTGCCGGCTATTCGATCGGCAGCGTCGTCGTGCGGCGCCTGTGATTGATGTCGTCGATGCCGCCGACTTCAGCGCCTTCGCATCATTTCAAACCCCAAGGAAACTTCGATGATCGATTTTGAGAGCAAACATCTGGTCATCGCGGCCATGATGGTAGGCGCAGCGGCAGTCCCGGCCTGGGCCGAAAGCAGCGCTTCGTCGGCGTCGTCGGCGAGTTCAGCATCGGTGGGCAGCGCTTCGACATCGATCGACAAGTCCAGCGACGGCTCGAGCAAGGGCACCAAGGTTGCCGATGGCAACTACCGCGTCATCGACATCGCGCAGGCCCCCGCGCGGCCGGGCGTGTTGCGGGTGCAACTGCGGTTGGAAGTGCAGGCCGCCGCCGGGGTCGATGCCCAGGCCGACGCCAACGCGGCTTTTGTGCTCTACCTGCCGCAAGAAGCAGCGCAGCGCGGCGGTGTCGATCGCGGCGCGTTGATCGCTGCGCGTCAGCGGCCCTATGGCCTGGAGTTTGGGCGCCTGAACAGCGACGGCCAGGTCGGCGTTCAGCAGGCGTTTTTTCTCGTCCTCGCCGACGACTGGTTTCGTGAACTGAATACGACAGCGGTGACGCTGTAGGCTCTTCGCGATCGACGGCCGCCGGGCTTTGAGGCCGCCGACCTTGACCCCGGTCCGCAAGGCCGCTCACCCGCTCACAAACCACATCAGGGGCCTGGTTGCCGCCCTGCTGATGGCGGCGACATTCGCGCCCGCAGCCGCCGCATCGCTGCGCCTGTGTGACCAGGCCAACGACTGGAGCGCGCCACAGCAAGACCGGCTCTTCCGCCTGGCCGCGGTGATCAAGACCGAGCTTGAAAAGTCGGGCCAGCGGATCGCGCTGATTTCGCGCTCCGGCCTGAACCTGCAACGATTCGGGTTGCGTTACTCCCATGCCGGCCTGACGCTGCAAGCCAATCCCCAATCACCCTGGGCGATCCGCCAGCTGTATTTCGCATGCGAAGAAGGCCGGCCGCGACTCTTTGATCAAGGCCTGTCGGCGTTTTTGCTCGGCACCAGCGACCCATCGATCGGCTACATCTCGGTGGTCTTTCTGCCCGAGACAGCCGCCGACAAACTCGAAAGCGCGGCGCTCGACAAACACCGCGCTTTGCAGCTTCTGGGCGCCGACTACAGCGCCAACGCCTACCCCTTCAGCCTGCGCTACCAGAACTGCAATCAGTGGATCGCGGAGTTGATGGCCGCGGCTTGGGGGCCACCGCGGGCCGCCACGCTGGGAGCGGGCGACACTGACGTCGCGCCGCTGCAGCAGTCGGGTGAGCAGGCACGGGCGCAAGCGCAGCGCTGGTTGCAAGCCAGCGGCTACGAGCCGACCGCCGTCAACGTCGGCTCACGCTGGCTGATGGCCTTGGGCACCTTCATCCCCTGGCTTCGCTCCGACGATCACCCGGCCGACGATATCCACCAGCAGCTTTACCGCACCACGCTGCCGGCGGCGCTGGAATCGTTTGTGCAAGCGCAGGCGCCAGGCGCGACCCGCATCGAGTTCTGCCACACCACGCAGCACATCGTGGTGCGGCGCGGCTGGCTGCCGATCGCCGAAGGTTGTGTGCCCGAAGGCGCCGACGAGGTCCTGCCCTTGCATTGATTCGCGTCGCGCATGCGCTATCGTGCCGGCATGGCGGCATTCAGCTTTTTCTGGCACGACTACGAAACTTTCGGCGTCGTGCCGCGGCGCGACCGGCCGGCGCAGTTTGCCGGGGTGCGCACCGACGCCGATCTGAACGAGATCGAGCCGGCCGTGATGCTGCACTGCCAGCCGCCGACCGACCAGTTGCCCGACCCGGAAAGCTGCCTGCTCACCGGCATCCTGCCGCAGCATTGCGCTGCCGTCGGCCTGCCCGAACACCGCTTTGCGGCCGCGGTCGAAACCGCCTTGGCCAAGCCCGGCACGGTGGGTGTCGGCTACAACAGCATCCGCTTCGACGACGAGGTCACGCGGCATCTTTTCTGGCGCAACCTCATCGACCCCTATGGCCGCGAATGGCAAAACGAATGTGGCCGCTGGGACCTGCTCGACACCGTGCGCTGCGCCTACGCGCTGCGCCCCGACGGCATCGTCTGGCCGACGCGGCCCGACGACGGCCGCCCCAGTTTTCGTCTTGAACACCTGACTGCCGCCAACGGCCTGGCGCACGAAGCCGCGCACGACGCGCTGTCCGACGTGCGCGCCACGATTGCGCTCGCGCGCCTGGTCAAGACGCGGCAGCCGAAGCTCTGGGACTTTTGCCTCAAGCTGCGCCAGAAGTCGGCCGTGACCGCCGAGTTGGTGCTTGGCAAACCGCTGCTGCACATCTCCGGCATGTACCCGGCAGAACGTGGCTGCCTCGCTGTGGTCTGGCCCTTTGCGCCGCACCCGACGAACAAAAACGAAGTCATCGTCTGGGACCTCGCAACTGACCCCGCCGAGTTGATGGGCCTGGATGCCGACCAGATCCGCGAGCGGCTGTTCGTGCGCGCGGCCGACCTCGCCGAAGGCCAGACGCGGCTGCCGATCAAGACCATCCATATCAACAAGTCGCCGGTCGTCATCAGCAACTTGAAGACCCTGCCGGCGCCGATGGCGAAACGCTGGGGCGTCGATTTCGAACAGGCTTTCCGGCATGCCGAGACCGCGGCGCGCATTGCCGGGTCGATGGCCGGTGTCTGGCCGGGAGTCTTCAGCCGCAGCGCGCCAAGCGAAGCGCCCGATGTCGATGAAGACCTTTACGGTAGCTTCCTGAGCAACGACGACCGGCGCCGGCTCGAACGCTTGCGCGCAGCGCGGCCGGAACAGATCGCAGCGCAGGCCAGCGGCTTCAGCGACGAGCGCCTGGATGAACTCGTTTTTCGATATCGTGCGCGCAATTTTCCGGCTTCACTCAGCCCCGCTGACCATCAGCGCTGGCAAGCGCATCGCCACGCGCGGCTGCACGATGGCGCTGGCGGCGCGGTCACCGTCGAAGCATTTTTCGAGCGCATCGACGCGCTGCAGGAAACGAGCGACGAGCGCGGCCAATCGATCCTGGCGGCGCTTTACGACTGGGCCGAGTCCATCGCCCCCGAGCGCGGCTGAGCGGCCTGAATCGAGGCAAGCGCCGAGGCCAAGACCCGGTCGTGTCCTACAAAATGAAGCGGTGCCGAGCGTCAGCATCGGGCTCCAATCACTGAGGAAATCAACCATGACAACCCGACCCCGTCGTTTGCTGGCCACCGTTGTCGCGATGAGCCTGAGTTTTGCCAGTCTGGCGCAGGCTGCGGCCGTGGCGCCCGCCGGCAGCCCGATCACACTGATCAGCACCGAGCAGGCCGCCGCGGCACAGCCGGCGCGCGCGCTGCTGGAGCAGACCCTGTCACGCGTCGACGTCGTGGCGGCGTTGCAGGCCCGCGGTGTGGATATCGACGCCGCCCGCGACCGCGTGGCTGCACTGACCGACGCCGAAGCGGCGCAGGTGGCGCAGCAAATCGACCAGGCCCCTGCCGGTGGCGACGCGCTCGGCGTCGTTCTGACCATCTTCGTGGTCCTGCTCATCACCGATATTCTTGGCTGGACCAAGGTCTTCCCGTTTACCCGCACGATCCGCTAACGCACTCCAGCGCCGAACCGCCGCCAGGGCCGGCTGCTCAGGCGGCATCGGCAGCGGATGCACCAGCCCGGACTTGCCGAGTCGGCGTCTGCGGGGCACCGGGTTTGTCCGAGGCGGCCGGCGCTTCGACGGGGCCGACAACTGCGCCGTCGGCATTCGGCCCGCTGCGCTCGCGGCGGACCTGGCTGCTGGGGGCGGCTGGCGCCGCGCTCGGTGGCTGCGCGGTATTCAGCGATCCGCCCCAGACCGCGGGGCTGGTTGCCGTGGTGGACCTACCCAACCACGTCGAGTTGAGTGAGGTGCCGTTTTTTCCGCAGACACCCTACCACTGCGGCCCGGCAGCGCTGGCGACCGCGCTGGTGCACGTGGGCCTGCGGGCGACGCCGCAAGCGCTCGGCGATGCCGTATTCCTGCCGGCGCGCGATGGTGCGCTGCAGACCGAAATGCTGGCCGCCGCGCGGCGTTTTGGCGCGCTTGCCCTGCCCATGCCACCCCAGTTGGTCGCGGTCCTGCGCGAGGTCGCCGCAGGCAACGTGGTGATCGTGTTGCAGAACCTTGGGCTGTCCTTCGCGCCGCGTTGGCATTACGCCGTGGTGGTCGGCTATGACCTGGGGTTGCGGCACGTTGTGATGCGCAGCGGCACGACGCAGCGCGAAGCGATGGGCTTCGCGCTTTTCGAGCGCACCTGGGCGCGCAGCGGCCACTGGGGCTTCACGGCGTTGCCACCGGGTCGCTTGCCGGTGACCGCGGGTGAGGCCGATGCGCTGCAGGCCGCTATCGGATTCGAGCGAGTGGCGCCGCCAGCCCAATCGCTGCGCGCCTATGACAGCGTCGTCGAGCGCTGGCCCGCCAACTTGTTTGCCGGACTCGGCCAGGGCAATACGCGCTTCGCCAGCGGCGACCTGATCGGTGCCGCGATGGCCTTCGAGCGTGTGCTGCAGCAACACGATAGCGCCGCCGCCTGGCACAACCTGGCGGCTGTGCGGGCGCGCCTGAGTCAGCGTGAACCGGCACGGGCCGCGGCGGCCCGAGCACTGGCGCGGGCGCACGCCGTTGAACCGGCTTGGATCGAAGCCGCCGAGCGCCTGTCGCGCCAGTTGCAAGCGCCGCCGTAGGGCTCGCGCAGGACGCCGCGGCCGCGGGCGTCAACCCCTGGCACAGCGTGCTACACGCGTCCCGGCTCGGCCAGCGCGCCGGACCACGGTCGAATTGGTCGCGTCCCAGCGCGGTTTTGGCACTATTTTTTGCGCGCCGATGTCGATATCGTCGAGGCGCCGCGTCATGGCAGCGACCCCGCTTTGGGGCCGAAGCCCGTCAAAGGAAGCACCATGCAATACATGATCCTGATCTACGGCGATGAAGCCCGGTTCGCCACGATGGCCAACGACGCAGCAGCGCAGGAGCAGATGTACGCGGCCTACATGCGCTACGGTGCCGACATGCGCGAGGCCGGCGTACTGCGCGGCGGCGCCGAGCTCAAAGCCACCGCCACGGCCACCACCGTGCGCGTGCGCAACGGCAAGACGCTGACTACCGACGGCCCGTTCGCCGAAACCAAAGAGCAACTCGGCGGTTATTACCTGATCGAAGTCGCTGACCTCGACCAGGCGGTGCATTGGGCCGCGCGCTGTCCGGCGTCAGAAGGTGGATCGATCGAAGTGCGGCCGATGGGCGTGACCGCGGCGGCAAAATGAGCGCCGCGATGGCCCCAGTGTTCCCGACCGTGACGGCCCTCTTGGCGGCGTTGCTCGGCCTTCTGGCGGCGCTGCTCACGGTCCAGGTGATTCGCAACCGTGGGCGCTTCGCCGTCGACGTCAGCGATGGCGGCAATCCGCCGCTGGCGCAGGCGATCCGGGCGCATGGCAATTTGGCCGAGCACGCGCCGATCGCATTGCTCTTGCTGGCGCTGGCTGAAGCGGCGGGCACGCAGCGCTGGCTGATCGTCGGCCTGGGGGGCGTGTTTTTGATCGCTCGTCTGGCCAGCGCGTGGGCCTTGAGCCGATCGCTGCGCCAGAGTGTTGGGCGGCAGGCCGGCGCCGGGCTGACGGTGGTCGTGACGGTCGGCGCTGCCGTGCTCGTGCTGTACCGTCTGGCGCCGGCAATTTGATTCACGCTGTCGACACCGAAGTCGACCGTTCGCCATGCTCACCCTCGTCATCGACAGCATCTGCCGCGGCGAGGGCGCGCGGGTACTCGCCGGGTTGATCCGCCGTTTTGGCGACTTCGATCTCGCCGAAGACGCGATGCAGGATGCCTTCACGAAGGCGCTCGAGGTTTGGCCCGAACAAGGCCTGCCGGCGGCGCCTGCGGCCTGGTTGACGACGGTGGCGCGGCGGCGAGCGGTCGACCTGCTGCGCCGGCGACGCAGCGGCCCGCTGTACATGGACGAGCCGCCCGATCTGGCCGCGCCGGCACAGGGTTGCGGCGGCGATAGCGACGATGGCGATGGGGTTGACCCGGCGGACCACTCCGGCGTCGATGACCATCGCCTGCGGCTGCTCTTCACTTGCTGCCACCCCGCCATCGGCCAGACGGCGCAGATGGCGCTGGCGCTGCGCACGCTGTGCGGGTTGTCGACGCGCGAAATCGCGCGTGCATTTCTTGAGCCCGAAGCGACGACAGCGCAGCGCCTGGTGCGGGTGAAGAAAAAGATTCTCGAAGCGCATATCCCGTATGAAGTGCCGGCCCAAGACTTGTTGCCGCAGCGCCTGGCGACTGTGCTCGGCGTGATCTACCTCATGTTCAACGAAGGTTATTCAACCACCGAGCACGACGCACTGGTGCGCCCCGATCTGTGCGCTGAAGCGATCCGGCTGGCGCACCTCGTCGTCGAACTCATGCCCGACCAGCCAGAAGCGCGCGGCCTGCTCGCCTTGATGCTGCTCAACGACGCCCGCCGCCCGGCGCGGGTGGGCGATGACGGCGCGCTGGTGCCGCTCGAAGCGCAGGACCGCAGCCGCTGGCACGCCGACTCGATCGCGCAGGGTCTGGCGCAGCTTGATGTGGCGCTCGCTTCGCGTCAACGTGGCCCGTACCAATTGCAGGCTGCGATATCGGCGTTGCACGCAAGCGCGGCGCGCGCCGAAGATACCGACTGGGGTCAGATCGCGGCGCTCTACGGGGGCCTGTTGCAAGAGCAGCCCGGCGCCGTGGTGGAACTCAACGCGGCGGTCGCGCTCGCGATGGCCGAAGGCCCCGAGCAAGGGCTGGTCTGGATCGACCGGCTGCGTGAATCGGGTGCGCTGAGTGGCTACCACTTGCTGAGCGCCGCCCGCGCCGACCTGCTGCGCCGCCTGGGCCGCCACGCCGAGGCCGGCCAGGCCTATGACGAGGCGCTGGCGCTGGTGCGCAACCCGGCCGAGCGGCTGTACCTGGAGCGGCGGCGCGCGCAGTGTCGGGTCGATTGAACGCTGCTGCCTGAAAACCGCGGGTTGACGCCAGCCCGCGCTTGCTCGATTCCGAGGTCAGCGCGGGGAAGCGGAAAAATTGGCCGTCGAGCCAACTTCGCCTCGCCCACGAGCTGTCGAGAGTGCGATTGAGCGGGTGGCGCGATCGAACTGGCTGAGTCGCCCGCGCGGCAGCGCCTGTTCCTCGTCGCATCGCAGTCTGTATGGTGCCGCACAGACGTCGGGCGACCCCGCGCTTACGGTCAACCCCAATGCTTGGTCGCTGCGATTCTGCTCAGTCCCCGGCGCACGCTGCACGACGCATGGAATTATTGAGTGAGAGGCGAGTATGTTCAATGCCAAGCAATCCGCGGTGCTGTTCCAAGTGCCGGCGCTACCCGCTGCGAGCGAAGGCCAACCTGGGGCCGCGATTTCGTCTGCACTACCAACGCCAAGTCAGCGGCCAGGGCTGGAGCATCGGGGTTACCGGGGGTCTGGCATGAATGTGACGTCATGGGCCTTGATCGTCGTGGCGCTGCTGCTCGCGCCGCTGTCGGAACTCCTCGCCGAGTTCTTTGTCGAGGCCGCCGATCGACTGGACCGCTTGATGACCGGCTCGCACCCGGGTCCGGCCGCCTGAGGGATCGTCAGCCTGGCGTGAATTCAGCGCCGGCCGACCGCGGTGTGCAATTCGCTCAGTGGCACCACGCGCCCGTGCATTGGCAGGATGCGCTCGACCTGCAACTGCAGCCGGTCGAGATTGGTGACCAGGTTCAGGTTGTTGTCGTTGACGCGTGCCGGCGTCGGCGAATTGGGCGGCCCCGGCGTGTAGGCATCGGCCTGGATGAGCAGTTTCTCGGCCGGCAGATAGACCATCAAAAAGCCCTGCACATGGACGCTGCCGGTGATTTCGTGGACTTCGATATTGCGCTGGCCGTCGCTCAGGTTCATGCGCCCGCCGACGCCGATGACGGCGGCGCTGCGGCCTGACTGCGCCATGCGGTCGGGGCTGATGCGGTTGGGCGTGGCGAAGGCTTTTTCGAACCAGGGTTTGGCAGCGGCGCTGGTGACCAGGGTCGCGCCTTCGGCCACCGCTGTGCGCAGCCCGCCGGAATGGTCGAAGTGGTGGTGCGAGTTGATCACCTGGCGCACCGGCTTGCCCGGCACCAGCCGGCGCGCCTCGGCAAATACCGCCGCGGTGCGACCGTCGTAGAGCGGCGTCTCGACCAGGATCAGGTGGTCCTTCATCTCGATCAAGACGCTGTTGTGCGAGCCGCCGGCGAGGTGCCAGACACCGTCGGCAACTTTTTCGCTGACCACCCGCTCGGCAAAGGCCTTGACCAGCGCCGGTGTTTCGATGCCGGAGGCGACATTGGTCTTGACCTCGTCGATCTGGATATCGAGCACCTCGGCGCCACCCTGGCTCTGCTGGATGCGCGCCGGGAATTTGACGCCGCCATGGTCGCGGTAGTCGCTGTAGGTGGTGACGACATCGGTGTCGCCCATCACCGGGTTGGGCAGGCGCGATTCGACGCGCTCGACCAGACCAGCGGCATTCAGCATCACGGTGGCGGTGAAGCGCCCGGGTTCGGTGAAGCTCAGGCGCGCGCCGGCGCCGTCAGGGCGCGCTGAAGCGGTGGCGCGGTTGCGCGCCGCCGCCTTGATCACACCATGCGGTGAGGTCCACAAATCGTGCATCCGCTGGTCGACACCGAGCGGCGCGGCGACCGGTGCGGGGCCGGCCATATTCCAGGCAAAACCACCTTGCACGAGCGCGGTGGCGCGGGCTTCGCCCTGGCCCATCAGCGGCGTCGCACCGCCGCCTTGCGGCTCGGCACGGCTGAGTGCGGTGTCTTGCCGCATCGCGTCGTTGTCGTAGTCGGCAAGGCGAGAGAAGAGGCTGAAGTTGGCTTTCGGCCACGCCTGGCCGGGGGTGTAAGCCTGACCGAAGACCGCCCCGGTGCCTTTGCCAGAAAACGAGATCGACTTCAGTGCTGCAGCGCCCATCGCGGTTTCGGCCTGCCGGATGACCGCTGCGGCGTCCGGCGCCGGCGGGCTTGCGCAGGCGCCGAGCAGGGTAGCGGCGGCAGCCAGCAGCCAGTTGCGTTTGTGTAAGTTCATTCTTTCCTCCTGATGCCGGGGCGTGGCGGGTCCGCGAGCTTGGCATCGCCTGAACCGCGGCAGCACAGGGAAAGCGACGAGGAATCTGGCTCCTATGATCGGCGTATGGAAATCCTGGTCATCGGCGGCAGCCAGTTTGTCGGCCGTCACTTTGTCGACGCGGCGCTGGCAGGCGGGCATGAAGTGACCATATTCAACCGCGGCAAAACGGCGGGCGCAGCGCCACCCGGGGTGCGCCACATCCTCGGTGACCGCAGGGGCGACCTCGGCGCCTTGCGCGGCGGTCGCTGGGACGCCGTCGTCGATACCTGCGGTTACGTGCCGCGCGAGGTGGCACAGATGGCCGATGCACTGCATGGCGCCGTGGATCGGTATCTCTTTGTTTCGAGCGTCTCGGTCTATGCGTCTTTTGCTGCACCCAATCAAGAAGACAGCCCGCTTGGCGTGATCGATGACCCCGACACCGCGGTCGTTGACGGCCGCACCTACGGGCCGCTGAAGGCGCTGTGCGAGCAGGCGCTGCTGCAGCGCTTTGGCGAAGATCGCTCGCTGATCGTGCGCCCGGGCCTCGTCGTCGGCCCGCATGACCCGACGCAGCGCTTCACCTACTGGCCGGCGCGCATCGCGCGGGCTGTCGACGATGAAGCGGTGCTCGTGCCGGGTGCAGCCGACGAGCCGGCGCAGTTCATCGATGCGCGCGACCTCGCGGCTTTCATGCTTGGCGCTTTGCAAGCCGGCCGGCAGGGCCGCTTCAATGCGGTGTCACCAGCGGGGCATTGGACCTTGGGCCAGATCTTCGAGACCTGCGCAAGCGTGGCGGGATGCAAGCCGCGCTGGGCCTGGGCGAATGCAGACGCGGTGACGCGGCTCGGCCTCAAACCCTGGAACGACCTGCCGATCTGGATGCCGGCTGGCGGCGAGTACGCAAAGTTCGCCAGCACCGAGGTGTCGGCGGCGCTGGCGGTCGGCTTGTCTAACCGTCCACTTGAGCAGACAGTCGCCGACACGCTGGCCTGGTACCGCGGCCTGCCTGCCGAGGCACAGGTTTTCAGCAAGGCCGGCCTGACACCCGAGCGTGAAGCCGAGGCGCTGGCGGCGCTGGCAGGATGAACCACAGCGCCGACAGCCGCTACGCCTGGACGCGCCTGTTGGTGACGCTGGCGCTGATGACCATCGGCAGCAGTGCGATGTATGTCGTCTCGGTGGTGCTGCCCGCGGTGCAGGCCGAGTTTGGTGTTGCGCGTGCCGACGCCTCGCTGCCGTACACGCTGCTGATGATCGGCTTTGGTGTCGGTGGCATCGTGATGGGCAAGCTCGCCGACCGTTTTGGCGTCATGCTGCCGGCGCTGATCGGCGGCGCCGGCCTCGGGTTGGGCTTTGCAGCCGCGGCGATGGCGCCCAACGTGTGGGTCTTTGCGATCGTGCACGGCGTGCTGCTCGGGCTGCTCGGCTGCTCGACCACCTTCGCGCCGCTGATCGCCGACACCTCGCTCTGGTTTGTCAAAAGGCGTGGCATCGCGGTGGCGATATGTGCCAGCGGCAACTATCTGGCCGGTGCGGTCTGGCCGCCGATCGTGCAGCACTTTGTTGAAACCGCGGGCTGGCGCTCGGCCTATTTTGGCCTCGCGGTTTTCTGCGCCGTGACGATGCCGCTGCTGGCCTTGATGCTGCGCCCGCGGCCGCCTTCCGCCGTGGCCGCGCCGGCGCTGAAGGCCAATGCAGCGACGCCATCGCAGCGGCCGTTTGGTTTGTCGATGGGCGCGGCGCAGACCCTGCTGTGCGTGGCCGGTGTCGCCTGCTGCGTGGCGATGTCGATGCCCCAGGTGCACATCGTCGCCTACTGCGGCGACCTCGGTTACGGCGCCGCGCGTGGGGCGCAGATGTTGTCGCTGATGCTCGCCTGCGGCATCGCCAGCCGCTTGATATCCGGCGCCATCTGCGACCGCATCGGCGGCATCCGCACCTTGCTGCTCGGCTCGGTCTTGCAAGGCCTGGCGCTGCTGCTTTTTATCCCCTTCGACGGCCTGGTTTCGCTGTACCTGATCTCGGCGCTGTTCGGCCTTTTCCAGGGCGGCATCGTGCCCAGCTACGCGATCATCGTGCGCGAACATTTCCCACCCGCCGAAGCCGGCGCGCGGGTCGGCACGGTGCTGATGTGCACGCTGCTCGGCATGGCGTTGGGCGGCTGGATGTCGGGCAAGATTTTTGACCTGACCGGTTCGTACACGGCGGCCTTTGTCAATGGCGTTGCCTGGAACCTGGTCAACCTGGGCGTGGTGTTGTTTTTGCTGTCGCGGCTTCGGCGTGCAAAATCCAATCCCGAGCGAGCGCCCCAAGGCCGGCCGAAGCCGGCCGCCCCCCGCGGGGATTGAGCAAAGTGGCAAAGCCACATTTGCTCAAGATCAGCCACCGAGAAGAGAGCCCATGGAAATCCCGACCCTGAAAAATCCAACGCTTGCAAAGATCCACCTCATCGGTGGTGAAAAAGGCGGCGTCGGCAAGTCGATGGTCTCGCGCCTGCTGGCGCAGTATTTCATCGACCACCAACTGCCCTTTGTCGGATTCGATACCGACCGCTCGCATGGCTCCTTGATGCGCTTTTACGCCGACTACGCCTCGCCGGCGCTGGTCGACAGGTACGAGGCGCTGGACGCGATCATCGAGGCGGCAGTCGACCAGCCCGGCCGGCGCGTGCTCGTCGACCTGGCGGCGCAGACCCACGACGCTTTGGTGCAGTGGATGGAAGAGTCGGGCGTGCTCGACATGGCCAACCTGTCGGGCATCGACTTGCAGTACTGGCATGTGATGGACGCCGGGCGCGATTCGGTGACGTTGCTGCAGCGCCTGCTCGACCGCTTCGGCCAGCGCCTGAACTACGTCATCGTTCGCAACCAGATCCGCGGCGACGACTTCGGCCAGCTCGAACGTTCGGGTGAGCTCGACCGCGCGATCGGCCTCGGCGCCAAGGTCATCGACCTGAAGCGCCTGCACGAATCCGTGGTGCAAAAAATCGATGCGCGCAACGCCAGCTTCTGGGCCGCGCGCAACAACAGCGCTGTCGACAGCCCGGGCTTGGGTTTGATGGAGCGCCAGCGCCTCAAGCTGTGGATGAACCACGCCTATGGGGCGCTGGGTTCGGTGGCGCCTTGAAGCCTCGATCTGATCTCAGCGTGGCGCGACGGCGATGCCCAGCGTGCCCGATTCGCCAGGCGTCTGCGCCGCCTGGTCGGCACGCTGCTCGGCATGGGTGCAGCCATCGACCAGCCGCTGGCCGACCTTGGCATTCATGAGCATCGACTTCGCCGGGATCTGCAGCCACACGATGCCGGCCTTGCGGTCTTCCAGGCGCACCGCGCCGGTCGTCGTCTCCTGCGGCACGACGGTATAACTGGCCTGTTTGTAGCCGAGCTTGAAGTGGCCCGGCTGGCCGGCCAGCGCCGTCAGGCTGACCTTCTGGTTGAACTCACATTCGGCGGTGCCGGTGAGCACCCGGCTGGCGGCGTCCAGTTGCCCGGCGCTCAAGGATTCGATGGCCAAGGTGGGCAGCGCAGCCAAGGCCAGCGCGGCGGACATGATGATGCGGTTGGGATGCACTGGGCAACTCCGATGAAGCCCGCTGCGGGGCGATCGGGGCATTCTTTGCACTCGGCCTGTATGCAGGCGTAGGCGAGTGCAACCGCCGGCAAGTGGGTTGCGGCCGACTCAAAGCGGCGTGAAAAAAGCCGCGCGCACTTGTGCTGGCAGTTGAGGCCCGCCGCTGAATTCGGTGCGGTTGGCACGCTCGAGCACATGCCAGAAATAGCGGTAACTCGCGCGGTCCTGCAAGGTGTCGCGGTGGCGGATCGGCGCCCAGTCTGCAGCCTGCGCCGCGAAGAGCACTTCAACCGCCTGGTCGACTTCGGCCACCGTCGGCGCGAAGGCCTCGACGATGGGCCTGATCTGCGCCGGATGAATGCTCCACATCCGCGTGTAGCCGAAGCGGCGTGCGGCCTGTTCTGCGGCCTGCTGGATCGCCGCACTGTGGCGGAATTCGGTGACCACACAATGTGACGGCGTCTTGCCGGCGGCATGGCAGGCGGCGGCGATATCGAGCTTGGCGCGCACCACGAGCGGATATTCGAACTGCCCCGGCACGCCCATCGCGGCCAGCGGGATCGCACCACGGTGCGCCGAAACAAAGTCCATCAATCCAAACGACAGCGACTCGATGCGCGGGTGCAGCGCGATCGCTTGCACTTGCCCCAAGCCGCCATGAGTTTCGATCAGCGCATGCAGCGGGATGATGCGCGCCACGCCATGCCGGCGGCAGGCCTCGTCGACCGCCGCAGCGGCGCGCTGCACATCGGCAATGCCGCGCACCTTGGGGATCATCAGGTGCGCGACTTTCGCACCGCAGCGCTGCACGAGCAGGTCGACCACTGCGTCGAAGCGTGGGTGGTCAACCGGCTGCACACGCGCGGCGACACGCCCGAACTGGTTGGCCGGCCCGTTGACCAGCTCGGCGATCAGATGGCTGTGTTCGATCTCGCCGCCGACCGGCGCGCCGTCTTCACCGTCCAGCGTGACGTCGAAGACCGGGCCCATCTCAACTTGCAGCGCCAGGCTCTTGTGCATGCGCAGCTCGACGCCAGCGTAGTGGTCACATACCGGCAAGGGCGGGGCCACCGCTTCGCCGGGGTCGAACAGGGCATCGCGCGGGTGGACCTGTGTCGGGCCGGGTTTTATGGCATCGGGATGATCGGGCAGGTTCACGTCGGGGCACCCATGGGCATGGTGCCCCGAGCGTAAGCCATCGGCGCGCGCCGGGCCGCGCGGCGGCGCGGCGGCTGAACGGGCCGACTATTTGGCGGCGCGTTGCAGTGTCATCGTCAAGCCGGTGACATTGCCGTTGTCGTGCGCGTGGAACTGGACGCGCATCGCGCCGTCGGCCGACGCAAACTGGTTCGGGCCGCTGGCGAATAGTGGCATTGCGCTGCGGTCGTCCAGGCTTGCGATCAGCCGGCGACCGCGCGCTGAAACATGCAGCTCGCTGCCGTTGCCCAAAGCGTAGCTGCCGCGCGGTTCGCGCAGCGCATCGCTGGCCATCGATTGCGCCACGGTCGCGCTGATGTCCACCCGCTGTGTCGCCGCTGCGGCCGCCAGGATATGCGGCGAAACCGGCGCCTGGGCCAGGCTGGCTTGGGCCGCGCAAAGCGCTGCAGCGGCAAGCCAGGTGTGAAGAGTCTTTGTCATCGGGCACTCCTGTGAAAAGTCAGTCAGTGCATTGGGCGATGTCGTGCGGCCCGCGTCACCCCGGTTCCGACCAAAGCTTCAACCCGCTGGACGAACTGCAGCGATTGCCGACAGACAGGATTGCGTGGGTTTGTCCGCATTGCCGGTGCCCGAGCCGGATGCGAAATTCGCGCCGCGTCCAAATCGTATGATGATTGAGGTTCCCATGAAATCTGGCACCCCTTTGCGTCCTGACTTGCGGAGCGCGCAGCGGTCGCTGGCCCGCCTGTCGATCGCGCGCCGCGCCTTGATCGGCCTGGCGCTCACGGTCTGCGCCAGCACCGGCTTTGCGCAGACTTACCCCGACCGGCCGCTGACCCTGGTCGTGCCCTGGGGCGCAGGCGGCGGCACCGATGCGGTGGCGCGGATGATCGCCAGCCTGATGGAAAAAGATCTCGGCCAGCCGGTGAACGTGGTCAACCGCACCGGCGGCTCGGGCGTCGTCGGCCATTCGGCGATCGCCACCGCCGCACCCGACGGCTACACGCTGGGCATGATCACCGTCGAAATCACGATGATGCATCACCAGAAGTTGACCGAACTCAACTCGACGAGCTACACGCCGATCGCGCTGGTCAACCTCGACCCCGCGGGCTTCAGCGTGCGTGCCGATTCGAGCTACAAGACGATGGCCGATGTGCTCGCTGCGGTGAAGGCCAACCCGGGCAAGTTCAAGGCCTCGGGCACGGGCCAAGGTGGCATCTGGCACCTGGCGCTGGCCGGCTGGTTGAGTGATGCCAAGGTCGACCCGGCGACGGTGCCCTGGGTGCCGTCCAACGGTGCCGCACCGGGGCTGCAAGACCTCGTCGCCGGGGGCATCGAATTTGTACCCGTTTCGCTGCCCGAGGCGCGGTCGTTGATCGACGCCGGCAAGGTGCGCGCGCTGGCCGTGATGGCGTCGTCACGATCGGCGCTGTTCCCGAATGTGCCGACGCTCAAAGAGGCCACCGGCTCCGACTGGGCCACTGGCGCCTGGCGTGGCATTGCCGCACCCAAGGGCCTCACACCGGCGGTCGCGGCACGGCTCGAAGCGTCGGTCAAAAAAGCCTACGACAGTGCCGAGTACAAGGGCTTCATGGCCCAGCGCGGCTTCGGCATGTTGTGGGGCAGTTCGGGCGACTTTGCCAAATTCATGGCCAAGGGCGACGCCGATATGAAGGCCGTGATGACGGCCGTGGGCATCGCCAAGTAGTCGCGGCAGGGTAGCCACCAAGCAACCGCCAAGCAGTCACCAAGCAGCCGCCGAGTAGCCACCCTTTCGAGCCCGACACCAGTGCAACAAATCGACCGCCGGCTGGGCCTGGTGCTGGCCCTGCTCGCGGCAGCGGTGCTCTGGTCAGCGCGCAGCTTCCCCAACGTGCCGGGGCAGAAGGTCGGCGCAGGTTTTTTGCCGATGCTGGTCGGTGCCGGCCTGTTGCTCTGTGGCCTGGTCTTGCTGCTGCGCAGCTATCGTCGCACCTACGACGACGACAGCCGCGCACCGCGGGCTGACGAACATGTGCGCGCGCCGCTGATCGCCATCGGCGCGGTGGTGTTGTACATCCTGCTTGCCGACAGAATCGGATTTTTGCTCGTCGCGCCGGTCTGCCTGCTGCTCGTCTTTCGGGTCCTGCTCGTGAACTGGCGCGTCTCGCTGCTGTGGGCGCTGAGTGGCACGTTGGTCGTGCACTTCGCGTTTTACAAGATGCTGCGCGTGCCACTGCCCTGGGGCGTCCTGCGCCCCTTCTACTGACTAACCGATGGACGCCGTCGTCGCCGCCTTCGGGCTCGTCTTCCAGCCCTATGTGCTGGCGGTGATCTTGCTGTCGGCGATCTACGGCCTGTTTGTCGGCGCGATCCCCGGCCTGACCGCGACGATGGCCACCGCGCTGCTCGTGCCGGTGACGTTTTTCATGCCACCGGTGCCGGCCGTCGCGGCCATCGTCACCGCCACCGCGATGGCGATTTTTTCCGGCGATATCCCGAGCGCTTTGCTGCGCATGCCCGGCACGCCGGCGAGTGCAGCCTACACCGACGAAGCCTATTTGCTCACCAAGAAGGGCATGGCCGAAATCGCGCTCGGCTCGGGCCTGGTGTTCTCGGTGCTCGGCGGCATCTTTGGCGTGCTGGTGCTGATCGTCGCCGCGCCGGCACTCGCCGAAATCGCGCTCAAGTTCAGCTCGTTCGAGTACTTCTGGCTCGTCATGCTCGGCTTCACCTGCGCGGTTTTCATTGCCGGCAACGACGCGCTCAAAGGTGTTGTCTCGCTGCTGCTCGGGCTGCTGATTTCATGTGTCGGGCTGGACAACCCGGCCGGCGCGCCGCGCTACACCTTCGGCAACGCCGAGTTGATGGGCGGCATCTCGTTGATCCCGTTGATGATCGGCATGTTCGCGGTGTCCGAGGTGTTGCGCTTCACGGCATCGACCAACAAACCGGTGATGGCCATCGACCGGCCATTCGGCAATGTTTTTGGCGGCATGTGGGGGCTGATCAAGAAGTACCCAGTGCAACTGTTTCGCGGCTCGGCACTCGGCACGGCGGTCGGTGCGCTGCCGGGTGCCGGCGCCGATATCGCGGCCTGGATGTCGTACGCGATGTCGAAGAAATTTTCCAAGGAGCCCGAAAAGTTCGGCACCGGCCATGTCGAAGGCATCGTCGAATCGGGCGCCGCCAACAACGCCGCGCTCGGCGGCGCGTGGATCCCGGCGCTGGTCTTCGGCATCCCCGGCGATTCGATCACGGCAATAGCCATCGGTGTGCTCTACATGAAGGACATGAACCCGGGCCCGACGCTGTTTGTGAACAACCCGCAGAACATCTACGCGGTGTTCATCGTCTTCTTGCTCGCGCAGTTGTTGATGCTGCCGCTGGGCTGGCTGGCGATCAAGGCCGCCAAGCAGATCCTGCGCATCCCGGCCGGGGTGCTGATGCCGCTGATCCTGCTCTTTTGCATGGTCGGCAGTTTTGCGATCAACAACAGCGGCTTCGGCATCATCGTCATGCTCGTCGCCGGCGTGCTCGCGTTTTTCATGGAGCGCTGGGGTTTCCCGGTCGCGCCGACGATCCTGGGCGTCGTGCTCGGCACGATGCTCGAAGAACATTTTTTCAGCAGCCTGATCAAGGCCGACAGCAACGTGCTGGTCTTCTTCGAGCGCCCGATCGCGGGCGGGCTGGGGGCGCTGACGTTGCTGATCTGGTTCTGGCCGGTGTTGCGGGGGCTGCGGCAGCGCCTCGGCTGAGCGCAGACGCAGGCGGGGTGTCCTGCGGGACATCAAAATCATGGCCTCTGCCGTCGCCTAGCTTGCCTCGGACGTGTTTGTGATTTTGTTGCACGCAGCGACAATCGCAGCCGCGTCATGAAGCAACCTGATCGGATTCTGAATGTGCCGCGGCAAGACCGTCCTCTCCTGACTCACACGATCAGTCGATGAGCCTGCCACAGACCTCATCCGACTGGGGCCGCCTGCTCACCGACGACGGGGCATTGCGCGCCGGCGTCAAGACCATCGCGCAGCGCCACGGTCTGGCCGCCGAGGTGCCGCTTCGCTGCGCCGGCGGCTCGCTGCCGGTGTACACGCTGGGCGAGCGCCATGTGCTCAAGCTGTACCCGCCGCAAGACGCGGCACATGCTGAAGTCGAAGCGCGTGTGCTCGCCTTCGTTGACGGCCGGCTGCCGCTGCGCACGCCAGCGCTGGTGACCACCGGCGCGCTCGACGGCTGGGCGTACGTCCTGATGTCGCGGCTTCACGGGCGCCTGGCTGTCGAAGTGTGGCCCGAACTGGAGCGCAGCGCGCAGCTCGTGCTGTGCGATCAGCTTGGCGAGTCGCTGGCCGTGCTGCACGCACTCGATACCGCGCCGCTGGCCGACCTGCCGC
This sequence comes from Rubrivivax sp., assembly GCA_031431555.1. GTDB lineage: Bacteria > Pseudomonadota > Gammaproteobacteria > Burkholderiales > Burkholderiaceae_C > Rubrivivax. The sequence goes on along the minus strand of JANPDN010000114.1, from coordinate 21,592 downwards.
CGCCGCGCTGGCCTGCTTTCATCGGCCAACAGCGGACCAGCGCGGTGCAGCGCCAGCGCGAGCGCGGCCTGGCCGAGCCGTGGCTGGCGCAGATCGATGGCTTGCTCGACCGCTGGGGTTTCATGCCGGGTGAAGCGACCGGCGACGCCACGGTGCTGCTGCATACCGAAGTCATGCGCGAGCATTTGCTGGTTGAAACCGACGGCGGGCAGGTGCGTTTTGGTGGCCTGTTCGACTTCGAGCCGTCGATGCTCGGCGCCCGCGATTACGAGTTTGCGTCGGTGGGCCTGTTTGTTGCCTGCGGCGACGGTGAAGCGCTGCGCCGCCTGCTGCTGGCCTACGGTTTTGCCACATCGCAGCTCGACCATGCGCTGCAGTGCCGCTTCATGGCGCAGGCGCTGCTGCACCGCTACAGCAATCTGCCGTGGTACCTGCGGCGGCTGCCTTGTGCGGGCGCGACCACGCTGGAGCAACTCGCCGCGCACTGGTGGGGCTTGCCCGGGGTCCAGCCGTAGCGGGCCGGCAACTTGCCTACAGCAGGTGCTTCACCCCATCTTGCTCACCCGTCAACTCGGCCAGCGTCTTGTCGATGCAGCCCTGCGAAAACTCGTCGATGACCAGGCCTTCGACGATCTTGTACTGACCACCCGAAGTTGTCACCGGATAGCCAAACATCACGTCCTTGGGGATACCGTATTCGCCGTTGCTCGGCACGCCCATCGTGACCCATTCGCCTTGGGTGCCCAGCGCCCAGTCGCGCATATGGTCGATCGCGGCGTTGGCGGCCGATGCGGCTGAGGACAGTCCGCGCGCTTCGATGATCGCGCGTCTTCTTCGAGCGGCCGATCGCCGGCGGGCTGGGGGCGCTGACGTTGCTGATCTGGTTCTGGCCGGTGGTGCGCGGGCTGCGGCGGCGGTTTGCGACAGCGGCTGTCTAGTTCGGCAGCCCGGGCCAGAGCAGTGCGGCAATTTGCTCGATTGCCACAGCGAGCTTCTCGCGCCCGCGTCGCGGTTGCGTTTCGGCGTCGATCAGTTCGTCTGCTGCCAGGGTGAACCACTTCTTGTTCGGCCTGGCACTTGTGGACTGCCTGATGAGCTGGCTGTAACTCTCGGCGAGTTGCACCACAACCTCGTTGCGGCCGCGTTTGGTGACCGGGGCCAACATCGCGTCGACCATGCCAGTCAGCGCCTGAAGGTGGGTCTTCAATGGGCCTGGCGCCAACGCCAGGATCAGTCCAGCGCCTTCGAGCAGAGGTGAGGCCAAACGGTCATCGTCGGCGCCAACAGCAGGACTCATCTGGCTCGTGAGCATCCTCGCAGCGCTGAGCAACCCGCCGGTGTCGAGCATGACGATTCCAGGGGCCGCCGACACGACGGGCTGCACCCGCATTGCCGCGGCATCCATCAAACTCCGCCGCCGACGCGGTGCCGGGCGGCGCTTGATGATCTCTTCGAGTTCGCGTTGCGCGACGTTGAATCCCTCGCGCCGGCTGGCATGTTTGTTCACCGCCTTGCCACCGGGTTTGAGGACCTGGAACTGCGCGAGGTCCAGCCCTTTCAGGCTGACATCCTCGACCACGATCAGCACAAAGAGAAAGTCACGACCATCGTCGCGCAGCCGCTGCCGCGCGGCTTTCAACTCGACGTTGTCGATGAACTCCGATGCCAGGAAAGCGGTGGTCAGCAGGCCGACAAAGAGGTCCATCTTCGACAGCGCTTCTCCGATCTCGCGCTGCCACTGCATGCCGGGCTCGATGAGCCCGTCATGCCAATGTGTCGTGAGGCGCTTCTTCGCCAACACGGTGAGGTTCTGCTGGAACAAATCCTTGGCCCGGCGGTCTTCATGCGCGTAGCTCAAGAACGCGCGCAGCGGCACCCGGGCTTCGTCGCGTGAGGCGGGCTCGGAAGCCTGGTTCAGTTGCAGCGTGGGCTCGACCAGCGCGCGGCCCTGACCGGTATCGACGGCGAGTTGTTGGCGGCCGAGCTCGGCGACTTCGAGGTCAGCGATCGGCCGATAAACATCGGCCAGACCGGCAAGCTCGATCTCGGCCACCGGCCGCGGCTCAGGCAGGTCGAGGTGGATGCGCTCCAGGCTGCCTTGCACGATCTGCAACAGATGCAGGCGTTCATCGTCGCGGCCGAAGGCCGTGACTTCAATGTGGTTGGGCTTCTCGCCGCGGCGCACCAGCACAGCCGCGCTGCCGTCGCGCAGCACCACCCCGTGACGCCAACGTGGCTGCCCCTGGCTGAGCAGGTGCGTCATCACGATGAAACGCGGCAACACACCTTCGGGCAGCGGGTCGTAGACATAACGCAGGCGCACGGCGCCGGGTTGTTGCCAGTCGGCGCCGATGCCTTCAGGCTGGAATTCGCCGAGCGCGCCGGGGATCAGCCAGCGTGTCGGTGGTTTGTCGGCAGCGCCGCTCGCGCCAGCATCGACGCTATCGTCGAGCGCGAAGCACATCTCGAAACGCTCCATCAGGCGCAGAAAAAAACGTGCACTGTGTTCGGTTTCGCCGGGCAGCGCTTGTAGTGCTTCGGCCAAGCTCAGGGTGCCGTCGCTGTCGGGCTGGTCCTTGAAACGCAGCAGCCGATAGACCCCGTCGGTGACCCAATGTGGGTTCAGCACCGCAGTATCGCGAAGGCGCGGCTCGTCGACAAAATGCAGCACCGCGCCGAGCTGGTGCAGCAGCCTGGCGAGTGACTCCTGCTTTGATGCATCGGTCTCGCCGTGGCGACCGCAGATCGCACGGAACTGATCGAGCGTCAGGTAGGGCGCCGCAGGTGCTTCGGCGGCGGTCGTCGCAGCGGGCTTGCGGCTGCGCGACGGCGGCTTCTTTGCTGCCGGCCGTTCTGCCGACATCGCTGCCGCGGTGCCTGCGCTGCCGTCACATTCCGCCATGATCTGCAGCCAGGTTTTCGGCACTTGCAACTGCGGCGGCTGGTTGGCGCCAAGCTGCGCGACGGTCTCGCGAAGATGCTGCAGCAGCCCGGCACAACCTTCGCGTTTTTCGCAGTTGGTGAGGGTGAAGCTATGGATGAACGGGAAGCGTTCCTGCAGCGCCCGGCGGTCAACGTCGTAGCCGCCCTGGCGTGCGTCCTGCCGGTTCAGCGCCAGCAGCACCGGCGCGCCGTTCGCATACCGCTGAAGCAGACTCAACCAGTATTCGGCGTCGCGCATTTCGGTATTCGATCGCGGGTCGAGAACGAGGATATAGACACAGCCTTCGGTGAGAAAAAAGTGGTGCAGGGCATGGGTGATTTCCTGGCCGGCAAAGTCCCACAAGCGCACCCGGATGTCGTTCGGTGCGTCCGGCAGTTGGAAGGTGTCCAGCGCGATGCCCGGGGTTTCTTTTTCGGCCTTGTCGTGCGGCTCGTTCATGAAGAAGCGCCGCAAGCTGGTCTTGCCCGCGCCACCGCGGCCGACGAGCATGACCTTGATTTCGTTGACCGCGCGCAGCGTACCGCCGAGCCTGCCCAGACGCTGAGCGAAGTAGAACGACAGGATGTCTTGCGGGCGGGCCGCTGCGGCGGCATTGCGAGAGCGCAGTTCGTCAGGTCGTGGGCCGAGCACCGAGATCGGAATCTGCAAACCCGGGTTGAAGTGCAGAAACAGCGATTCAAGCGCGACCAGGCTGACCATTTCGGGTGGCAAAGCATCGAGCTGGTTTGCGTGCAGGTCGAGGTGCATCAACGTCGCGAGGTCACCGATCTGCGGCGGAAGTTGGCGCAGCCCATTGTCGGAAAGGTCGAGCCGCACCAGGCTCTTCAGGCGACCGAATTCCACTGGCAAGTCGCCCAACTGGCCAGCATTCGCGAACAGGGTATCAAGCCTCAAAAGCTTGCCGATTTCGGCCGGCAGCGACTTGAATTTGTTGAGACTCAAGTCGAGGGATTCCAGCGCCGCCAAGTCGCCGATTTGTGCGGATACAGAACGCAGCTCTGTGCTCGCCAGCACCAACGTCCGCAGGCCCGACAACGCGAAGATTGCCGGCGGGATCGTGGTAAGCGGATTGCCGCCGACGAACAGGTGCTGCAAATTGGACAACTGGCCGAATTCAACCGGGAGGGTCTTCAGCCGGTTGTTGTCCACGTCGAGCCTTCGCAGCGCGGAAAGGTCCGCGATGGCGGCCGCAATCCGCGGCAGCTGATTGCGACTGAGATCAAGAATGCTCAGCGAATGCAGTTGCCAGATTTCGGCAGGGAGTTGTTGCAGGCGGTTGCGAGCGAGGGTCAGTTGCTGCAGCCGTTCGAGTTGCCTGATCTCTGGCGGAACGCTCGCCAATCCGAGATTGCTTAGGTCCAGCTGCCGAGAGTTTTTGCGGTGACAGGCGGCGATCCGGTCTTGTGCCTCGCGGTAGGCGGCATCCGGATCGAGTGGCGTGGACGGCTCGGACATTCGCAACTCCCGGTGCTGCTTCGAAGGTCGCTAAAGGTCTCGAACTCTACGCCGGTGGCCTACAAAACGGGCCGGGTCGCTTGCGAAACCCGGCCCCGGGGCGATCGTGCTAAGGCGCCCTACAGCAAGTGCTTCACCCCATCCTGCTCACCCGTCAACTCGGCCAGCGTCTTGTCGATGCAGCCCTGCGAAAACTCGTCGATCGCGAGGCCTTCGACAATCTTATATTTGCCGCCTTCGGTGGTCACCGGGTAGCCGAACATCACGTCCTTGGGGATACCGTATTCGCCGTTGCTCGGCACGCCCATCGTGACCCATTCGCCTTGGGTGCCCAGCGCCCAGTCGCGCATATGGTCGATCGCGGCGTTGGCGGCCGATGCGGCTGAAGACAGTCCGCGCGCTTCGATGATCGCGGCACCACGTTTGCCGACGGTCGGCAGGAAGACGTCCTTGTTCCAGGCCTGGTCGTTGATCATGTCCTTGACACTTTTGCCGTCGATGGTCGCGAAGCGGTAGTCGGCATACATCGTCGGTGAATGGTTGCCCCAGACGGCGAGTTTCTTGATGCTCGCCACCGGTTTGCCGGTCTTCGCGGCGATCTGGCTCAAGGCGCGGTTGTGGTCCAGGCGCAGCATCGCGGTGAAGTTTTCGCGGGCCAGGCCGGGCGCACTTTTCATCGCGATATAGGCGTTGGTGTTGGCCGGGTTGCCGACGACCAGCACCTTGACGCTGCGCTTGGCGACGGCATCCAGTGCCTTGCCTTGCGCGGTGAAGATCGCGCCGTTGATCGACAACAACTCGGCGCGCTCCATGCCCGGGCCGCGGGGGCGCGAGCCGACGAGCAGCGCGTAGTCGGCGTCCTTGAAAGCGCTCATCGGGTCGCTGTGCGCCTGCATGCCGTGCAGCAGCGGGAAGGCACAGTCGTCGAGTTCCATCATCACGCCCTTGAGCGCCTTCTGCGCTTTTTCGTCGGGGATCTCGAGCAGTTGCAGGCTGACGGGTTGGTCCTTGCCGAGCATCTCGCCCGAGGCGATGCGAAAGAGCAGGGCGTAGCCGATCTGGCCGGCAGCACCGGTGATGGCAACTCGAACGGGGGGCTTGGTCATTTGGGGCTCCGGCTTCGGTATGGTTGATTGGGGCGGCTGCGCAATGGCGCGCGTGCGCACGAGGCCGAAGTTTAGGCCAGCGATCCCGCAATTGAGCTGACAATCGGCTGCAGTCCTCTATCTTCTACAAGACCCGTGCAAACCACCGACGGCCCGGCCTTCAGCCCGCTGTACCAGCAGATCAAGGCCTTGCTCACCGGCAGTTTGCAAGCCGGCGAGTGGAAGCCGGGGCAGGCGATCCCGAGCGAGACCGAACTGGCCGCGCGTTTCAAGGTCAGCCAAGGCACCGTGCGCAAGGCGGTCGATGCGCTGGCGGCCGACAACCTGCTCGTGCGCCGCCAGGGCAAGGGCACCTTTGTCGCCACGCATGCCGAGGCGCGCACCCAGTACCGCTTCTTGCGCTTGCAGCCTGATGACGGCGAGCGCGTGGGCCTGCAACGCCGCTTGCTCGACTGCCGCCGCCAGCGTGCCGCCGCCGATATCGCGCGGGCGCTGGACTTGAAGGGCAGCGAATCGGTGGTCCAGGTGCGCCGATTGCTGCTCGACGGCGACGACCCCGTCGTGCTCGACGAAATCTTCCTGCCCGGCGGCCTCTTCAAGGGCCTGAACGCCGAGCGCCTGCGCAGCTACAAAGGCCCGATGTACCAGCTTTTTGAGGCTGAATTCGGGGTCACGATGGTCCGCGCCGAAGAGAAGATCAGGGCCGTGGCGGCTGGTGATGAGCAGGCAATGACCTTAGGCGTGGCCGCCGGTGCACCGCTGCTGTTGGTCGAGCGCCTGTCGCTGAGCTACAACGACAGGCCGGTCGAACTGCGCCGCGGCGTGTACCGTACCGAGCGGCATCACTATCGCAACGAGCTGACGTAACAGTGCCCCAAGGCCGGCGGGGCCGGCCGCCCCCCGAGGGGATCTGCACAGCCCGGCTGAGCCGGATCTGCGCAGGGCTGCATGTGGGCAGTGCGTCGGCCCCGCGTCAGCTTGCTGCGATGCAATAAACTCAATCAGTTTCATCGCGGTTACGAGCCCCCGGGCAGCACCAACGATGACAGCGCAAGGCGAGCAAGGACAAGCACAGATGGCGCAGACGAACAAGCCCAGGCCGGTCTATACCAATATCCACGTCACCCAGATCCTGTCTTACCGGCTGCCGCCGGCCGGCATGGTGTCGATCCTGCACCGGGTCAGCGGGGCGCTGATGTTCCTGCTGCTGCCGTTTGTGGTCTGGCTGTTCGACGTCACGGTCACGTCCGAAGTCACTTACGAGCGCTTCACCAACGCCTTTGGCCCGGGCATCGGTTTTGTGCCCGGCTGGTTCGTCAAGCTCGTGGTGCTGGCGCTGCTCTGGGCTTACCTGCACCACTTCATAGCCGGCGTGCGCCACCTCTGGATGGACGCCACGCACAGCGTGACGCTCAAGTTTGGCCACGCTTCAGCGATCGTCACCTTGGCCTTGAGCGTGGTGCTGACGCTGGCGCTCGGCGCCAAGCTCTTCGGCGTGTATTAAAAGCGTCTTGAAAGCGCCGCGACCATGACCTCCAAGAACCCCAATTTTGGCGCCAAGCGCATCGTTGTCGGCGCGCATTACGGCCTGCGCGACTGGCTCAGCCAGCGCATCACCGCGCTGCTGATGGCGCTGTTCACGGTCGTGCTGCTGGTGCAGGTGCTGCTGCCCGGGCCGCTTGACTACTACCGCTGGAGCGCGATCTTTTCGTCGCAGTGGATGAAGGTTTTGAGCTTTGTGCTCATCGTCAGCCTGGCCTGGCATGCCTGGGTCGGCATGCGCGATATCTGGATGGACTACATCAAACCGATGGGCCTGCGTCTGGCCTTGCAGGTGTTTACGATTGTTTGGCTCGTCGGCTGCGCCGGCTGGGCGGTGCAGGTGCTCTGGAGGCTGTGACGTTCATGTCAGCGACAAATTCAAAGAACATTTCGCGGCGCAAGTTTGACGTCGTCATCGTCGGCGCCGGCGGCTCGGGCATGCAGGCTTCGTTGCGGCTGGCGCAGGCCGGGCTCAATGTCGCGGTGCTGTCCAAGGTGTTCCCGACCCGCTCGCACACGGTCGCCGCCCAGGGTGGCATCGGCGCCTCGCTGGGCAATATGTCCGAGGACAACTGGCACTACCACTTCTACGACACCGTCAAGGGAAGCGACTGGCTCGGTGACCAGGACGCGATCGAGTACATGTGTCGCGAAGCGCCCAAGGTGGTCTACGAACTCGAACACTTCGGGATGCCGTTTGACCGCAACCCCGACGGCACGATCTACCAGCGGCCGTTTGGCGGCCACACCGCCAACTACGGCGAAAAGCCGGTGCAGCGTGCCTGCGCCGCCGCCGACCGCACCGGCCACGCGATGCTGCACACGCTGTACCAGCAGAACGTCAAGGCGCGCACCAACTTCTTCGTCGAATGGATGGCGCTCGACCTGATCCGCGACGCCGACGGAGATGTGCTCGGTGTCACGGCGCTCGAGATGGAAACCGGCGAGGTGCATATCCTCGAAGGCAAGGTCACGCTGTTTGCCACCGGCGGCGCCGGGCGCATCTATGCCGCGTCAACCAACGCTTTCATCAACACCGGCGACGGGCTGGGCATGGCCGCGCGCGCTGGGGTGCCGCTGGAAGATATGGAGTTCTGGCAGTTCCACCCGACCGGCGTCCACAACGCCGGCGTGCTGCTCACCGAAGGTTGCCGCGGCGAAGGTGCGATCCTGCGCAACAGCAATGGTGAGCGTTTCATGGAGCGCTACGCGCCGACGCTGAAGGATCTGGCGCCGCGCGATTTTGTCTCGCGCTGCATGGACCAGGAGATCAAGGAAGGCCGCGGTTGCGGGCCAAACAAGGACTACATCCAGCTCGACATGACACATCTCGGCGCGGACACGATCATGAAGCGCCTGCCGAGTGTCTTTGAGATCGGCCACAACTTTGCCAACGTCGATATCACCAAAGAGCCGATCCCGGTGGTGCCAACGATCCACTACCAGATGGGCGGCATCCCGACGAACATCCACGGCCAGGTCGTGGCGCGTGAACTCGGGCAACCCGACAGCGACCCGAACACCGTCATCAACGGCTTTTATGCCGTCGGCGAATGTGCCTGTGTCAGCGTGCACGGCGCCAACCGATTGGGCACCAACTCGTTGCTCGACCTGCTCGTTTTTGGCCGCGCGGCCGGCCTGCATATCGTCGACCACATCGCCAAGACGAAGAGCCACAAGCCACTGCCGGCGGACGCTGCCGACAAATCAATGGCCCGCCTGGCGCGCCTGGACGGCACCACTGGCGGCGAGTACGCGCAGGACGTCGCCAACGATATCCGCGCCACGATGCAGCAGCATGCAGGTGTCTTCCGCACCCAGGCCAGCCTGGACGAAGGGGTCGCCAAGATCGAGGCCCTGGCGCAGCGCGTGAAGAACATCGCCCTCAAAGACAAGAGCCAGGTTTTCAACACCGCGCGCATCGAAGCGCTGGAAGTCGAAAACCTGATCGAGTCGGCGCGCGCGACGATCGTGTCGGCGGCGGCGCGGCGCGAAAGCCGCGGCGCGCACACGGTGGACGACTACGCCGACAGCCCCGAGTTCCCGAACGGCCGCAACGACGCGGTCTGGATGAAACATACGCTTTGGTACGCCGACGGCAACCGGCTCGACTACAAGCCGGTGCAGCTCAAACCGCTGACCACCGAGTCGATCCCGCCCAAAGTGCGCACCTTCTGAGGCGAGCCACGACAATGACAACAAGAACTTTTCAGATCTACCGCTACGACCCCGACAGCGACGCCAAGCCGCGCATGCAGACGCTCGAGGTCGAGCTCGATGGCTCAGAGCGCATGCTGCTCGACGCGCTGATGAAGCTCAAGGCGGTGGACCCGAGCTTGAGTTTTCGCCGCTCTTGCCGCGAAGGTGTTTGTGGCTCCGACGCGATGAATATCAACGGCAAAAATGGCCTGGCCTGCCTGACGAATATGCGCACCCTGCCGGGCACGGTGGTGCTCAAGCCGCTGCCGGGGCTGCCGGTGGTGCGCGACCTGATCGTCGACATGACGCAGTTTTTCAAGCAGTACCACTCGATCAAGCCCTACCTCGTCAACGACACCCAGCCGCCTGAAAAAGAGCGCCTGCAGTCGCCAGAAGAGCGCGACGAGTTGAACGGCCTTTACGAATGCATCCTGTGCGCAAGCTGCTCCACCGCTTGCCCGAGCTTCTGGTGGAACCCCGACAAATTTGTCGGCCCGGCCGGGCTATTGCAAGCCTACCGGTTCATCGCCGACAGCCGCGATGAAAACACCGCCGAGCGCCTGGACAACCTCGAAGACCCGTACCGCTTGTTTCGCTGCCACACGATCATGAACTGCGTCGATGTTTGCCCGAAGGGCCTGAACCCGACCAAGGCGATCGGCAAGATCAAAGAGATGCTGGTCCGCCGCGCGGTCTGACGCCCGGTCAGATACGCGCGACCAAGCCCTGACCATGAACGACCTCATCGGTGAACGCGATCTGAGCCGGCTCAAGTGGCGCTGTCGTCGCGGCCTGCTCGAAAACGACCTCTTCATCGAGCGATTTTTTCGCCGCCATGAGCAGACCCTGACCACGCGCCAGGCCGCCGGCTTGCAAACCCTGATGGACCTGGCCGACAACGACCTGCTCGACCTGCTGCTGCGGCGAAGCGAGCCGGGCGCGGAGCTCGATCGCGCCGAGGTCCATGAAACGCTGTCGCTGCTGCGGCAACCATTTTTACCCGGTATCGAAAAAAAAAGGCCCCTGTCATGACCCCCTCCGACGTCAAAGCCACGCTGTCGTTTTCCGACGGTTCACCCGAGATGGTGCTGCCGATCTACAAGGGCTCGGTCGGCCCCGATGTGATCGACATTCGCAAGCTCTACGCGCAGACCGGCAAGTTCACCTACGACCCGGGTTTTTTGTCGACCGCGGCCTGCAACTCGACGATCACCTATATCGACGGCGACAAGGGTGAGCTGCTCTACCGCGGCTACCCGATCGAGCAGCTGGCGCAGAACTGCGACTTTCTCGAGACCTGCTATCTGCTGCTCAAGGGCGAGTTGCCCAACGTCGAGCAGAAGACCGGCTTCGTCAAGCTCGTGACCAACCACACCATGGTCAACGAGCAGATGCAGTTTTTCCTGCGCGGTTTTCGCCGCGACGCACACCCGATGGCGGTGATGACCGGCCTCGTCGGCGGGCTGTCGGCGTTCTATCACGACAGCACCGATATCAACAACCCGGTGCACCGCGATATCGCTGCCATCCGGCTGATCGCGAAGATGCCCACGCTGGTTGCGATGGCCTACAAATATGGTGTCGGCCAGCCTTTTGTCTATCCGAAAAACGACCTCTCGTATTCGGCCAATTTCATGCGCATGATGTTCGCCACACCCTGCGAGCATTACGAAACCAACGACGTGTTGGTGCGCGCGATGGACCGCATCTTCATCCTGCACGCCGACCACGAGCAAAACGCTTCGACCTCGACCGTGCGCTTGTGTGGCAGCTCGGGCACCAACCCGTTTGCGGCGATCGCTGCCGGCGTCGCCTGCCTCTGGGGCCCGGCGCATGGTGGCGCCAACGAAGCCGCGCTGAACATGCTCGAGGAGATCCAGCGCAACGGCGGTGTCGAGAAGATCGGCGACTTCATCCGCCAGGTTAAGGACAAAAACTCCAACGTCAAGCTGATGGGCTTTGGCCACCGGGTCTACAAAAACTACGACCCGCGTGCCAAACTGATGCGCGAGACCTGCCACGAGGTGCTGAATGCACTCGGCCTGCACGACGACCCGCTGTTCAAGTTGGCGATGGCGCTGGAGAAGATCGCGCTCGAGGACGAATATTTTGTCGCCCGCAAGCTGTACCCGAACGTCGACTTCTATAGCGGCATCGTGCAGCGCGCAATCGGCATCCCGGTGACGCTGTTCACGGCGATCTTCGCGCTGGCGCGCACGGTCGGCTGGATCGCCCAGCTCAACGAGATGATCGGCGACCCCGAGTACAAGATCGGCCGCCCGCGCCAGCTCTACGCTGGCGCGACCTCGCGCTCGATCACGCCGATCGCGCAGCGCTGAGACTGCGGCTGTCGCTGATGGCGCCGGCCGACGAGTTGGCGCACCTACGCGCTCAAGTGTCAGCGCTGCAACGTGCCGAAGCGTGGGCCGGCGCTGTAAGTTCGGGGCGGGCCGTACCGACACCGTCTGCCACGGCTCCTTCACAATTGCGTCTGATGCAAATCCCTCCCGCTGCCACCGCCCTCGGCGTGCTTGACTGCGCGGTCGGGGGGCGCTGTCGCAGCCGATGCCGAGGGCCCGCATCTTGAACGCCGCCCGCCAGCGCATCGGCTCCCTCTTCTCCTACGACTGGGACGCGATTGCCAAGCAGTCGCTGGCGCCGGATTTTGATTTCGACGAAGCCGGCTTCGACCTCTTTTCGTTCCCCAGCAACGCGCGCCTGGTCGGCTTCGATCTCGATCGTTTTGCCGATGCCCAGGCGCGCCGCGCGCGCCAGCGCGGCTGGGCTGGGGTGATCTCGCACCACGAACAGTTTGGCGCACTGGCCGCAGCCCTGGTCGCCGAGCGTGCCGGCCTGCCCGGCACATCGCCGCAAGCTGTGATCGCCTGCCAACACAAGCTGTACGCGCGGCAGGTGCTGCAAAAGGTCTGCCCCGAAGCCAACTTGCCGTTCTCTGCGCTCGATGCCGAATATGGCGGCCCGATCCCCGAGGGCCTGCCTTATCCGAGTTACGTCAAGCCAGTGAAGGCCGCGTTTTCGGTACTCGCGCGCGAAGTCCGCGACGGCGCCGAACTGCACGCGCACACACGCTTCGGCAGGCGCGAGCTGTGGGTCATCAAGCGTCTCGTCGAGCCCTTTGCGTGTCGCTCGCGAGCGGCTGCCGCAGGCCGGCAGCGCACACCGCATGATGCTCGAGCAGCCGGTGCACGCGCCGCAGTTCAACCTCGACGCTTATATGCACCGCGGCCAGATGCACGTGCTTGGCATCGTGCGGGCCGTCATGTACCCGGGCACGCAGGCGTTCATGCGCTTCGAGCTGCCCAGCCGCATTGATGCCGCGGTGGCCAAGCGCGCCGCCGATGTCGCGCGGCGTTTTCTCGGCGCGATCGGCTTCGAGCATGGCCTGTTCAACATGGAGTTTTTCCACGATCCGCTGAGCGGGCGGCTGTCGGTGATCGAATTCAACCCCCGACTGGCCTCGCAGTTCAGCGACCTCTACCGCCGGGTGCAGGGCATTGACGCGCACCGCATCGCAATTGCGCTGGCCACCGGCGCCGATCCGCAGGATTTACCGCGGCAGGCGCCGACCGCCGGTGCCGCCGCGAGCCTGGTCTACCGGGCTTTTGATGCGCAGCAACTTCGGCCGCCGCCGTCGGCGAGCCAGCGCAAGAAGCTGGCGCTTGAATTCCCGGACGCCATGTTGTTTGCCTACCCCAAGGCCGGCCACTCGCTGGCGCGTGATTTCAAATGGCTCGGCAGCCACCGCTACGGCATCCTGCACCTGGGCGGCCGGGAAGCCGGCGACCTGCACCGCCGCTGCGAGATCGCCTCAGACATCCTCGGCTGGCCGGCACCTTATCGGCGCGAAAACGAGGCCCCTCGACAAACACCGGCCCACACCGGCCTGCCCTGGCGCGCGGCGGCTGAACTCGCGCCCGTCAGCGGCAGTGACTGATCGGCCGCGCCGTCGGGATTGGCTCGGCGCAGCCGCAGGCATCGCGGCTGTGGCCAGCCTGGGCAGCGGCTGCACGCTGGCCGGGGACGCCGATCACAACGCCGAAGATGCACCGGCCGAGATGCCGGTCAACCGACCGATTCGGGTCGCATGGGTCCTGGGCTCGGGCGGGCCGCGGGGCTTTGTTCATGTCGGCGTGATGCGCGCGCTCGAAGAGTTGAGCCTGATGCCCGACCTCATCGTCGGCGCCTCGGTCGGCGCGTTGATCGGTTGTCTGCGGGCGTCGGGCCTTTCAGCGCGGGCGATCGAAACCCTGGCGTTGGGCCTGCAGCCGCTGGCGCTGGCGCGTGTGGCGCTGGGCAGCGACGAACGTTTCAGCGGGGCACCGCTGGCCGAGCTGGTGCGGGTGCATTCACTCGTGAGGCGTCTGGAGCAGATGCCGATCGCGATGGCCTGTGTCGCGGCACGCCGTCGTGATGGCCGCATCGTGGCCTTCAACACCGGCGATGCCGGCCTGGCGGTGCAGGCTTCGGCGGCGATCGCCGGCCAGTTTGCGCCTGTGCGCATCCGCGGCGAGCAGTATGTCGACGCCGATGGATTCGCGCCGCTGCCGGTGCGTCTGGCACGCGCGCTGGGCGCCCGCGTCGTCCTCGCGGTGGACGCCAGCGCGCATCTCGATCGCGCCCCGCCGGGCGCCGAGCGCTACCTCGCTGGCGACTTGAAGAAGAAGGCGCTCATCGATGTCGATACCGGCATCGCCGACCTCGTGCTCAAGCCCGATTTTGGCTATTGGGTGAGCCTGACGCGCGAGTTTCGCGAGCGCGCCATCAATGCCGGCTACCGGCAGACGATGGAGCGTGAGCGGGACTTGGCCGCACTGCATCGCGCCTGAGACTGTGAACCCGGCGGCGCGCCTGGTTCAGGGCGCCGCCGGCACCACCTGGGCGGCGCCCGGCATCACCGGCAGCGTGCGTGCGGCGAGCATCGATTCCCACTCAGCCTGGAGCTCGATATCGGTCTTGTAGTGCGGCACCCGAAACAGCAGCCGCTTCCAACGTGTGAGCAGGGCGTTTGATCCGGCGACTTCGGTGTCCCAGTAGTGGTGGGCGCGTGTGAGGTTCAACTCGGTATCGACTTCAAAATGATCGCGCGCCTTTTGGCCACCGAATACATACAGCTTGCCGCGGTAGACGCGCCAGCTGTTGGCCGCGCCGCCACCACCCCAGGGCACGGCGTAGTTGATGCCGTTGCTGCAGTAGCCGCCAAACTGCGGCATGTAGCGCGCCGGGCTGCGTGCGAACTCGGCCTTGTTTGCTGCGCTCACAAAACGCCAGGTCACGCCGAGGTGCTGGCTCTTGATCAACGGGTCGCCCTTGACCGCCGCGCCCTGCGCGAAGTAGGCCACCGCGTCGTGGCCTTCGAGCATCAGCCGCTCGTCAGCGCCGTCGCTGGTGGTGCGCCAGGGGCCGTCGTTGCGGCTGTCGGCAGCCGCGGCGATCAAGGGCGAGCCACCGATCGCCAGCCCGCCACTCAAGAGCAGAAAAGATCGTCGACTGTGCATCGCTGTTTCCCATCAATCCAGGTCGCGGGCCAGCCTGACGCCGCTGAACTGCCAGCGGGTTTCGGCCGGGAAGAAGTTGCGGTAGCTGGCGCGAATATGGTCCTGCGGTGTGGCGCAGGAGCCGCCGCGCAGCACGTACTGCTTGATCATGAATTTGCCGTTGTACTCGCCCACTGCGCCGGCCCAGGGCTTGAAGCCCGGATGGGGCTGGTAGGCCGAACTCGTCCACTCCCAGACATCGCCCCACAACTGCATCAACTCGCCGCCGGCACGCGCCACCGGCATTGGATGCAAGGCGCCGGACTCGACAAAATTGCCTTGCACCTGCAGTTGCACCTGCGCTGCCGGCGTGGTTTGTGCAGCGGCGTATTCCCACTCGCTTTCAGTCGGCAGGCGCAGCGCGTTGCCGTCCTGCGATGACCGCCACTGGGCGTAGGCGTGGGCCTCGTACAGGCTGACATGAACCATCGGTGTCTGGGCGTCGATCGGTACTTCGCCATGCAGCGTGAAGCTCTTCCAGTCGCTGCCTTCGCGGCGCCAGTAAAGGGGCGCTTCGATGCGGTTTTGGCGCACCCAATCCCAGCCCGCCGACAACCACCAGCGCGGCTCCGCATATCCGCCATCGGCGACAAAGTCGGCCCACTCGCCGTGGGTCACGAGGCGGTTGGCCAAGGCGTACGGGCGCAACCAGACAGCGTGACGCGGGCATTCGTTGTCGAAGGCAAAACCGTCACTGTGGCGGCGCCCGATCTCGACCAGGCCGCCGTCGATCGGCAGCCAGCCCGGTGCCACCGCGGCCACCGCTGCCAGCGGCCACTGCGGGTGTAGGGCGGCGCCAAGGGGTTCAGCGACAGCAGGTGCTTGACGTCGGTGAGGATCAATTCCTGGTGCTGCTGCTCGTGCTGGATGCCGAGCTCGACCAGGGTCGCGATGGTGTCGAATCGGGCGCTATCGGCCGCGGTGCCAGCAAGCCGCAGCAGCGTGTCGATGCGCTCGTCGACTGCTGCGCGGTAGGCGATGACCTGGCTCAGATCCAGCCGCGTCACGAGCCCACGCTGGGCGCGCGGGTGCTGCTCGCCGACGCCGTGGTAATAGCTGTTGAAGAGGACCCGGAAGGCCGGCTCGTGGGCCACA
This sequence comes from Rubrivivax sp., assembly GCA_031431555.1. Classification (GTDB taxonomy): domain Bacteria; phylum Pseudomonadota; class Gammaproteobacteria; order Burkholderiales; family Burkholderiaceae_C; genus Rubrivivax. The sequence continues at coordinate 5,696 of JANPDN010000114.1, read as the reverse complement.
AAACCGGGCTCGAAACGCTCGAGCACAAAGGTTTCGAAAAACCAGGTGACATGGGCGAGATGCCATTTCGCCGGGCTCGCGTCGGTCGTCGATTGCACCTGGCAGTCGGCCGGCGACAGCGGCGCGGCCAGCGCCAGCGAGCGCGCGCACCGTGGCAAAGCGCGCCAGCAATTGCGATGCACGCTGCTGCGCATGGTGATCGGATGGGGTGGCCTCGTGGCGCGGCGCTGCGGTCATCGGGCATCCCTGGCAAGCCGGCCATGCGCGATATAGCCCATGCCCCATTGGGTGCTGACGCGGTGGAAGTCGTCGCAGCGCGCCTGCACCAGATCCCAAGGCTGCCACAGATCGGCGGCCGTGGCGTTGTAGGGCCGGTTTTTCAGCCAGGCCAGCAGGTTCAGGGGCCCGGTCCACCAGGGGAAAAATTTCATGCCGGCCATCACCACGCGTGCCCCCGGCTTGACCTGGCGCAGGATGTTGGCCACCGCCGCCGGGGTGCGCGAGATGTCGTGCACATAATTGAAGAGCACCGCGTCAGCAGCTTGCGGCAATTCGACCGTTTCAGCGCTGACGTTTTGCTGCCAGACGTTTTGCCATTCGGCCCGTGCAACCCGAGCCTGCGCCTGCGCGAACATCTCCGGGCTTTGCTCGAAAGCGAGCACACGGCCATGCTGGCCAACACCATGGAGCAGCAGCTCGTAGCTCAACCCGGTACCGGCACCGACATCGAGCACGACTTGACCCGGCTGCAGCGCCAGCAACGCCACCGCGCGGCGGCGCAGCGGCATGGTGTACGCGGCGGAGTCGTCGTAGGCCGCGGCCCGCTTGCGGTAGCGCGCGATCGAGATATCGTTGTGACTCAAGGCCCGCCCCTGAACAAGTCAGGCCGCAGTTCGTGACGCCGAGTGCAGGCCGAAGACGCCGATCACGATCAGGCCGGCGCTGACCAGCTTCAGTGCCGTCGCCGGCTCCTTGAAATACAGGTAGCCGATGAGCGCGGTCAGTACCGTGCCGACCCCTGACCACACCGCGTAGACGACGCTCAAGCCCAGGGTCTTGATGACCAGCGTATTGAGCGCAAACGAGACCGCGTAGAAGACGAATATCAGCACCGACGGTGTCAAGCGCGTAAAGCCGTCGGACAAGCGCATGCAGGTCGTGCCGGCGACCTCGAACAGGATCGCGCCTGACAGCACGGCCCAGGCCTGGTTGACGGTCAAAGGGATCATTGTTTTGTCGAGTGTGGTCGGGCGCAGCGCAGGATCATGCCAGCCCGCCGACCTGCCGTCGTGGCCAAGCGTTGCCGATCATTGCGCGCCGCTGCCGCTGGGCGGTCGTGCCGCCGGCGCGTCTTCTTACATCGTCGAAATCCCCGGGCGGGATCGATCGGCCCGGTGGGGTACGCTCGTGGCTGGACCACTGCCGGACAAGCACCATGAATTTCAGAACCACGCTGCAACGCGCCGCGTTGATAACCACCTTGCTCCTGCTTGGCGCTTGCAGCGCGATGCAGGCGCAGAACCCGTCTTCGGCGGTCTTGAAGCCGGTGAATGCGGTGCCGATGGACGGCGTTGACCGGCTCATGCTCAAGGGCCACGATGTGGTGGCGTACTGGACGCTCGGCCGGCATGCAATGGGCTCGCCACAGATCACTTCAGTCTACGAAGGTGTGACCTTCCGCTTCGCCAACGCCGAGCACAAGGTGCTGTTCGACAAGGAGCCAAAGAAGTATCTGCCGGCTTACGGTGGCTTCTGTGCCAATGGCATCGTCTACGGCATCCCCTGGGGCGGCGACGCCGACAGCTGGCGCATGGTCGACGGCCGGCTGTTCATCTTTGGCGGTGCTGGCTCGCGCGATGGTTTTGCGCTCGACGTCAAGGGCAACACCGTGCTCGCCGACAAATACTGGAAAGAAGAAGTCGAAGGCAGCAACAGCTTCATCCAGCGCAGCAAGCGCTTGGTCTTCCGCGTGCCGCACTACCTGAGCGGTGACGAGCTGGCCAAGGCCGTTGCGGCCGCGGCGGCGAAAAAAAGCTGAAAGACCGCGCCGGGTGCAGCGAGCGCGTGCAGGCTCACTGCGGATAGCCCAGCGCGGGTTGGCCAAAACCTTCGGCCGCGCGCCATCCCGGCGCCTTGAAGAAGAGGTTGTTGAACATGCCACCCGGGTCGTAACTCGGCCAGGACTTGCCCGGGTTTTGGCGCTCCCACTCGGCCTTGATCTGGGCGCCGGTCTGGTAGTGCGGCACCTTGTTCGCATACCGCTTGAGTGACTGGCCACGCCAGCCGGCGTCGCGCATTTCGGGCCAGAGCTTGTCGGCCTGCGCGACATTCCAGGCGGGGTCAAGCTGCCAGGCGGTTTTGCCGAGCACATCGCCAAAGATGAACAAACGCCCGCCCTCGATCTGCCACGCCGTCGGGTCGGTGCCGAGCTTGATGGCAAACGCCGCGCCGCTGGCGCAGAAGGCGCCGTATTGCGGTTCGTATTTGCCCGGGTTGGCAAGAAACAGCGCCCGATGTTCGGCGCTCTCGAAGTAGTAGGTGCGCTCTGGCAGGTTTACTTTCAGTTCCGGCTTGCCGCGCCGCGGCTGGCCCTGCGTGAAGTAGGCGACCGGGTCGTGGCCGAGCAGCATCACCGGCTCGCCCACGGCATTGCGCACGGTGGCCATCGGCGTGCCGCAGGCGGCCAGCCAGGCCGGCAGCAGCAGGATCCAGGCCCAGCGAAAAAGTCCTCGGTTCATGGTCGGTGCTCCAAACAGAGTTGGCGGTTCAGCGCGGCGGCGGCGCGCCCGCGCCGAGTTCGCGCAAGGTGTCGGTGACGACTTTCAAGAACCGTTGTTGTTCGCTGCTTGTCGTCACCCCAAAGCGCTCGAAGTTTGCGCCATCACGCTTGAAGTCGGCAAACAAGCCGGCCGGGTCTTCGTGAAAGTGCAGCCAGCCGCGCGACTTGAAATAAAACGATCCCGGTGTGCGCTCCACCAGCGCCGCCATCTGGCGCAAGACGCTCAGCACCGAGCTGAGCTGGGCCAATGCAGCGGGGCCGGCATGTTTCATCAGAAGCTACCGCGTCATCCAGCGCCGGCTGGCAAAACTCAACGAGTCGACCAGCGCCACCAGGAACAACATCGCGCCGAGGATGGTGCAGGTCTTGCCCATCTGGAACAGCCCCATGTGGAACGACAACAACTGGCCCAGGCCGCCGGCACCGACCACGCCGAGCACGGCGGCGGCGCGGATATTGTTCTCCCAGCGGTACAGCGTGTAGCTCAGCAACTGCGGCAGCACCTGCGGCAACGTGGCGTAGAGGAAGACGCGGCCATGCGGCACCCCTTGTGCACGCAGCGCATCACCCGGGCCGCTGGGCGCGTTTTCGATGGCTTCGGCGAACAGCCGGCCGAGCACGCCGGTGGTGTGCAGGGCCAACGCCAAGGTGCCCGCAAACGGCCCCAGCCCGGCGCTGATGAGCAGCAAGGCCGCCCACACCAACTCCGGGATCGCGCGCAGCGCGTTCAGGATCAACCTCGTCGGCGCGCGCGCCCAGGCACGCTGGCCAACATGCAGCCGGCTCGCCGGCAGTGCCAAAGCCAGCCCCCCGATGGCGGCCAGCAGCGTGCCGAGTGCTGACATTGCGAGCGTTTCCCAAGCGCCGATCAAGACCTTTTGCGTAAACGCCGGGCTCAGGTCGGGCGGGAAAAACTCGGCCACAAAACGGCCCATGCTGCGTGCCGCGTCAGCTGAAAAAAACTGGCCCCATTGCAGGTTCAGCGACCAAAAGCTCAAGGTCACCAGCACGAAGATGCCGAGGCTGATCCAGCAGGCTTTGCAGCGTGCGCTGAAGAGCCTTGGCGGCAACCGATAGGGCGGGTTGGCGGCCTGGGGTTTCATGGCGGGCTTCAGCTTTTGCCGATCTTGCTCAACCAAGCGCGCGGCGCAGGCCGGCGCTGACCCGGTCGGCCAGTGCGACGAGGCCGATGAAGACGAGCAGCATCGTCGCCACTTCGCCGCCGTTGAACATCTTCATCGAGTTGTCGAGTTGTTGGCCCAGGCCACCGGCGCCGATGAAACCGAGCACCACCGACGAGCGGATCGCACATTCCCAGCGGTAGACGGTGTAGCTCGTCAACTCGGCCGCGCTGTGTGGCAGCAGCCCGTAGAAAAACGCCTGCATGCGGCCGCTGCCATTGCGCAGCAGCGTCGTCGAGCTGTGGCTGTCGCTGGACTCCAGAATCTCGGCGTAGACCTTGCCGAGCATGCCGCCGTAGGTCAGCGCAATCGCCAGCACGCCGGCGGTGGGGCCGAGGCCGACAACGCGCACAAAGACCAGCGCCCAGACCAGTTCGGGGATCGAGCGCAGCACGATCAGCGTCCAGCGTGCGGCCTGCCGCAGCGCCGCCGGCAGCGGCGCCATGCGGCCGCTCAACGCAGAGATCGACAGCACCCGGGCGGCGACCAGCGTCAGCGGCAGCGCCAGCACCAGCGCCAACGTGATGCCCGCGGTGGCGATGGCCACCGTGCGCCAGGTCTCGCGCACCACCAGGGTCAAAAATTCAGCCTCATGCGCGAGCGGGAAAAAACTGCCCAGAAACTGCGCGCTGACACGCAGGTTGGTGGGCTCGACCAGCACCCACGGGCGGAACTCGGTGGCCACCAAGAGCGGCCAGAGCAGCACCAGGCCGGCACCGAGCCAGAAGACCCGCCCGGTCCAGGCTGGGTCGCGTTGCGGCGCGCCGATTCGGGATACCGCTGCGGTCACTTGGGCACCCTTCGGCACAGGCCACGAAGGGGCCCCTTGGTGGCCCATGCCGGTCCCGCCGAGCGGGAATTGGCCCTCGGGAGACCCTCGGTGCTCATCGGCAATGCATCACCGCCTGCAGGGCGGCGTCGTCAGCGAGCGGCGGCAACTCGGGTGCCGGGCCGTGCAGTTCGTCTTCGTGCTGCGCATAGAGATCGTGCAAGTGGGCGAGGGTGACCGCGGCCGCCGGCAGATCGAAAACCATCTGGCCAGCGCGCAGGCCGACGATGCGCGGAAAGCGTGCCAGCGCCACCTCGACCTGGTGCAGCGTGGTGACGAGTGTGGAGCCGGCTTCACGCGCGGCATCGACCAGCGTCGCGATGGCTTGTTTGGCGCGTGTTGGATCGAGCGCCGACAGCGGCTCGTCGACCAGCCACAGCCGGGCCGGCGCGAGCAGCAGACGTGCCAGGCCGATACGCTGGCGCTCGCCGCCGGAAAGGCGGTCGACCCGCTCGAAAAGCTTATCTGCCAGGTCGAAGCGTTCAAGCGCGGCGTAGACAGCGGGGATATCGGCCGGATAAAAAAGCGATCGCAAGCTGCCTGCCAGCGTCATCGCCGGCAGCCGCGCGGCGAGCACCGCGGTGACGACACGCTGGCGTGGCGGCAGCGGCGGCACCTGCGGCGCCAGCACCAGCCGGCCGCGCAGGCGCTGCAGGGCCGAACGAGGCAGCGCCCAGGGCTCGATGCCATCGAGTTCGAGACGGCCCAGCGCCGGGCGCAGCGCACACGCCAGCACTTGCAGCAGCGTCGTCTTGCCGGCGCCCGACGGGCCGATGACGGCGACCTGTTCGCCGTCGTTGATATTCAAGCTGAGTGGGCCTAGCGCCGGCGCGGCTCCGGGGCGCGCCGCCCGGGGGGGGGGCACCGCGGCCGCAAGGGGGAATATCCTCGGGGGGGGTCGCCCGGG
>JANPDN010000113.1:0-3796 GCA_031431555.1 Rubrivivax sp. | reverse complement strand
TGCGCAAATATATGCGCGTGACCTGGATCACCTCGCTGCTCGGTTCGCTGGCCCTGATCGGCACGCCGTTTTTTGCCGGTTTCTACAGCAAGGACAGCATCATCGAAGCGGTGCATGCGAGCACGCTGCCGGGCGCGGGCTTTGCATACTTCGCAGTTGTTGCCGGTGTTTTCGTGACCGCGTTTTATTCGTTCCGGATGTACTTCCTGGTCTTCCATGGCAAAGAGAACTTTCGGCATAAACCGTTCCCTGGCGCACACGACCATCAAGATGAAGATCACCACCACGCGCCCGATGCACCACACGCACCGCACGTCCCGCAAGAATCACCCTGGGTCGTGACCTTGCCGCTGGTGCTGCTGGCGATCCCGTCGGTGGTCGTCGGTTATCTGACGATTCAGCCGATGTTGTTTGGCGACTTCTTCAAGGATTCGATCGTCAACGACATCGCGCGCCACCCGGCGATGAAAGAACTCGCTTCGCACTTTGACAGTGCCGCCGGCATGGCGATGCATTCATTGCAGACGGTGCCGCTGTGGCTGGCGGTGGCTGGCGTGGCGATGGCGTGGTGGTTTTACATGGTGCAGCCGTCGATCCCGAAGGCAATAGCGCGCACCTTCAGCCCGATCGTGCGCCTGCTCGAAAACAAGTACTACATGGACTGGTTCAACGAACACGTGCTCGCCGCCGGCGCGCGCCTGCTCGGCCGCGGTCTGTGGAAGGGCGGCGACGAAGCCGTCATCGACGGCTTGATCAACGGCTCGGCGCGCACCGTCGGTGTGGTTGCCGGCTTGGCGCGTCGCATGCAGACCGGTTATCTGTATTCCTACGCGCTGGTCATGGTGCTCGGTGTCTTCGGCCTGCTGACCTGGCAACTCTGGCCGTTCCTCAGCCGCGTGCTCGCGCGCTGATCCGGCCGCGACCATCACCACCACCAACAACAAATAGAGCGCAGGCGGAGCAACAACGATGGGTCTCTTGAGCGTAGCCATCTGGCTGCCGATCGCGGTGGGCGCGCTGCTGCTCGCGCTGGGCCGCGATGAACAGGCGCAGGCTGCGCGCTGGATGGCGCTGGTCGGTGCGGTGGCCAGCTTCATCGTCACCTTGCCGCTGGTGCTGTACTTTGATATCGGCACCGCGGCGATGCAGTTCACCGAGGTCCTGCCCTGGATCGAGCGCTTCAACATGCGCTACCACCTCGGCGTCGACGGCATCTCGGTGTGGTTCGTGCCGCTGACCGCCTTCATCACGGTCATCGTCGTCATCTCCGCCTGGGAGGTGATCACTGAACGCGTGAACCAGTACATGGGCGCGTTCCTGATCCTGTCAGGGCTGATGGTCGGTGTTTTCAGCGCCCTCGACGGGATGCTGTTCTACGTGTTCTTCGAAGCCACGCTGATCCCGATGTACATCATCATCGGCATCTGGGGCGGGCCGCGGCGGGTCTATGCCGCGTTCAAGTTTTTCCTCTACACGCTGCTCGGCTCGCTGCTGATGCTGGTCGCGCTGGTCTATCTGTACTTCAAGTCGGGTGGCAGCTTCGACATCCTGACCTGGCACAAGCTGCCGCTGCCGCTGTCAACGCAGACGCTGATCTTCTTTGCCTTCCTGGCCGCGTTTTCGGTCAAGGTGCCGATGTGGCCGGTGCACACCTGGCTGCCCGATGCGCACGTCGAGGCGCCTACCGGCGGCTCGGTGGTGCTGGCGGCGATCAAGCTCAAGCTCGGCGCCTACGGCTTCCTGCGTTTTTCACTGCCGATCGCACCCGACGCGAGCCACGAATGGTCGGGCCTGATGATCACCCTGAGCCTGATCGCGGTGGTCTACATCGGTTTGGTCGCGCTGGTGCAGCAGGATATGAAAAAGCTCGTCGCCTACAGCTCGATCGCGCACATGGGCTTCGTGACGCTGGGATTTTTCATGTTCAACGAGCTCGGCATTTCCGGCGGGCTGGTGCAGATGATCAGCCACGGTTTTGTCTCCGGCGCGATGTTTCTGTGCATCGGTGTGTTGTACGACCGCGTGCATTCGCGCGAGATCGCTTCTTATGGCGGGGTCGTCAATACGATGCCCAAATTTGCCGCCTTCGCGGTGCTCTTTGCGATGGCCAATTGCGGCCTGCCGGGCACCGCGGGTTTTGTCGGCGAGTGGATGGTCATCCTTGGCGCCGTGAAGGTCAATTTCTGGCTCGCCGCGTTGGCGTCCACGACGCTGGTCTTCGGTGCGGCGTACACGCTGTGGATGGTCAAGCGGGTTTATTTCGGCGATGTCGCCAACGACGACGTCAGAGCGCTGACCGACATCAACGCGCGTGAATTCACGATGCTCGCGCTGCTGGCCGTCGCGGTGCTGGTGATGGGCCTGTACCCGAAGCCCTTCACCGACGTGATGCATGTCAGCGTGACCGAGCTGATGAAACATGTTGCCACGAGCAAACTGAACTGAAGACGCGGCGCACTTGGTACCTACTGACAACATGACCGCAATGAACTGGCTCGTCGTCTACCCCGAGGTCGTGCTGCTGCTGATGGCCTGCGTCATCGCGGTTGTCGATCTGTGGGTCACCGACCCGGCTCGCCGGGTGACCTTCTGGCTCACACAAGGCACGATCGCCGTCGTCGGCGTGATGCACCTGATGTACTTCGAGGGCGGCTTCACGCTCTACGGCATGCAGGGCATGGTCGTGACCGACCCGCTTGGCCATCTGCTGGCGTTTTTTGCGTGCGTGGCGATGCTTGTCACGGTGGCCTACGCGCAACCCTACCTGGCCGCGCGCGAGATGCTCAAGGGCGAGTTTTTCACCCTCAGCCTGTTTGTGCTGCTTGGCATCGCGGTGATGTGTTCGGCGAACAATTTTCTCGTCGTCTACCTGGGCCTGGAGTTGATGAGCCTGTCGCTGTATGCGCTCACCGCGCTGCGCCGCGACGACGGCACGGCGACCGAAGCGGCGATGAAATACTTCGTCCTCGGCGCATTGGCCAGCGGCTTCTTGCTCTACGGCCTGTCGATGATGTACGGCGCCACCGGCAGCCTGGAGATCCCCAAAGTTTTCGAGGCCATCGCCACCGGCCGCATCAACAAAGACGTGCTCGTGTTTGGCACTGTCTTTGTCGTCGCCGGCTTGGGCTTCAAATTTGGCGCCGCGCCTTTTCACATGTGGGTGCCTGACGTCTACCAAGGCGCACCGACCGCAGTCACGCTGCTCATCGGCGGCGCGCCTAAATTGGCTGCCTTCGCGATCACGATCCGCTTGCTCGTCGAAGGCATGCTCGGCGTGGCCGTCGACTGGCAGCAGATGTTGATCGTGTTGTCGGTGGCTTCGCTGGTCGTCGGCAACCTCGCCGCCATTGCGCAGAGCAACTTGAAGCGCATGCTGGCCTACTCGACCATCGCGCAGATGGGCTTTGTGCTGCTCGGCATGAGCGCCGGTGTTGTCAGCGGCAACACCTTGTCGGCGGCCAACGCCTACAGCTCGTCGATGTTCTACATCGTGGCCTATGTGCTGACCACGCTGGGCACTTTCGGGCTCGTGATGTTCCTCGCCCGTGACGGTTTCGAGAGCGAGGAGATCGACGACCTCGCCGGGCTGGCCCAGCGCAAACCGTGGCTTGCTGGCGCGATGACGGTATTCATGTTCTCGCTGGCCGGCGTGCCACCGATGATCGGTTTCTTCGCCAAGCTCGCGGTGATCCAGGCGCTGGTCACGACCAACATCACGGCCTACATCGTGCTCGCCGTGATCGCGGTGATGTTCTCGCTGATCGGCGCGTTTTACTACCTGCGCGTGGTCAAGGTG
>JANPDN010000112.1:0-20971 GCA_031431555.1 Rubrivivax sp. | reverse complement strand
GTCATTGCTGGCTGACGCGGTCGACTTTTTTGGCGACGCCGCCAACTACGGGCTGTCCTTGTTCGTGCTCGGCATGGCAGCAACCGCCCGTGCCCGCGCCGCGCTATTCAAAGGGCTGACGATGGGCCTCTTTGGCACGCTCGTGCTCGCCCGCGCAGCCTGGAGCGCGAGCAGCGGCGTCGTGCCTGAGCCAGCGACGATGGGGCTCATCGGCGCGCTCGCGCTGACCGCCAATGTGGCGGTCGCCTTGCTGCTCTACGCCTGGCGCGAGGGCGACGCGAATATGCGCTCGGTCTGGCTGTGCACCCGCAACGATGCGATCGGCAATGTCGCCGTGTTACTGGCTGCGCTGGGCGTCTTCGGCACCGGCAGCGCCTGGCCCGATCTGGGCGTGGCCGGCGTGATGGGCTTGCTCGCGCTCGGCGCGGCGCGGTCGGTGATCGTGCAAGCGCAAGCGGAGTTGCGGGGAGCAAATACAGTCGCGTCAGCCCGACCGCACGATCACGATCACGATCACGATCACAACGGCGATCGTCGGCACGGCTCTGCCTGAAGTCACCCCGATGCGCCGGCCCGATCGCGTCCCACGGAGTGCCGGCGTCGCCGCCGCGCTCGGCGCCGCGCTGCTTTTTGGCGCCGGCACGCCGCTGGCCAAGGCGCTGCTCGTAGGCATCGACGCCTGGATGCTTGCCGGCCTGCTCTGCTCCGGCTCGGGCCTCGGCCTGGCGCTGATCCGGCGCCTGCGGCAGGCGCGTGCGGTGACGCTGCCGCCCGGCGATTGGCGCTGGCTCGCTGGCGCGGTGCTCGCCGGCGGCGTCATCGGCCCGGTCTTGCTGATGGCCGGGCTGGCGCGCATGCCGGCGACCAGCGCATCGCTGCTGCTCAACGCAGAAGCGGTCTTCACGGCGCTGCTGGCATGATTTGTCTTCCGTGAAAACTTCGATCGCCGCATCGCGCTGGGCATGGTCTGCATCGTCGCCGGCGCGGTGGTGCTGGTCTGGCCCGGCGCGGGCACCGATCCAGGGTCTGTATCGGGCCCGGCTGCAGGCGCCGCGACGGGCGCCGCCTGGGGCGCGGCTTGGGGCGAAATCTGGCCGGCGCTGGCGGTGCTCATGGCGTGCTTCGCCTGGGCCATCGACAACAACCTCACCCGGCGCGTATCGCTCCACGATGCGATGTGGCTCGCTTCGGTCAAGGGCCTGTTCGCCGGAGCGGTGAACCTCGCGCTGGCGCTGGCGATCGGCAGTGCGCTGCCACCTTGGCCCGGCGTGGCGGGCGCGCTGGTCTTGGGCCTGGCCGCCTACGGCATCAGCCTGACGCTGTTTGTTGTCGCGCTCCGTGACCTCGGCACCGCGCGCACCGGCGCCTACTTTTCAGTCGCACCGTTTTTTGGCGCGCTGCTCGCCGTGCTGTTTCTTGGCGAGGCGGTCGGCCCGCGCCTGCTCGCCGCCGCGGCGCTAATGGCCGCCGGCGTTTGGCTGCACCTCACCGAACGGCACACCCACGAGCATCACCACGAAGCGATCGAGCACGAGCACGAGCACGAGCACGAACACGATCACGGCGACGATCACGATGCCCACCACCAGCATGTCCACGGCCCCGGGGTGGTTGTCGCCGGCAAACACCGATATCTTCACGGGCACGAGCCGCTGAAGCACAGCCACCCGCATTTCCCCGACGCGCACCATCGTCGCCGCCACTGAGGGCCACCCAGGGCCACCCAGGGCCACCGACGACTGCCGGCTATCGCCGGGCGTTGTTGCTGATGACGTCGGCGAAACGGTCGAACAGCGGCAGCGGCAGGTCGTGGCCCATGCCAGGCACGATGTCGGCGACAGCACCCGGGATGCGCGCGACGAGGTCGTGCGCTGCGGCGACCGGGATCAGCGGATCTTCGGCGCCGTGGATGACGCAGGTCTGCGCGCTGATCTTGCCCAACATCGGGCTGCGATCGCCATCGGCGACCACCGCGAGCAGTTGGCGTGAAGTGCCGGCCGGCCGCCAGGCGCGCTGCACCGATTGCAGCAAGCGCCGGCGCAGCCGTTCAGGCTCAGGCGGGTAGCCCGGGCTGCCGATGATGCGCAGCACGTTTTCGAGATGCGCCACCGCCGCTTCGGGCTCGTCGCTGGCGGGGCGCGAACGCAGCGCTTTTTGCACCGCGTAGCTCGGCTGCGGCAGCCGGCGCGAGCCCGAGCTGGTCATCATCAGGCTCAAGCTCGCCACCCGCTGCGGGTGCAAGGCCGCGATGTGCTGGGCGATCATGCCGCCCATCGAAGCGCCGCAGATGTGCGCGCGCTGGATGCCCAGCGCATCGAGCACGCCGACGCTGTCTTCGGCCATGTTGCGCAGCGAATACGGGCTCGATATCGGCAGGCGAAGCAGATAGCGCAGCGCGGCCCAGCCGATATTGGGCACCCCGAGATGGTCAAAACCCTGGCTCAAGCCGATGTCGCGGTTGTCGATGCGGATCACGCGCAGGCCGCGCGCCAGCAGGGCCTGCACCAGTTCGTCGGGCCAGCCGACGAGCTGCATCCCCAGGCCCATGATCATCAACAGCGGCGGCGCCGATGGCGGGCCCTGGTCGTCGACCTCGATGCCGACCCCTCTGACGCTGATCTGCATCGGCGCTGCTTAAACGCGGCTAAAACGCAGCCGCCGCCAGCGGTGACTGGTGGGCGACCTTGAAAAACCATCGCCGCGCGCCCTGGGTGTCGAAGCGTTTCCAGCGCGCCGGGTCAGCGCGCAGCCGGTCGGCGATGGCGTACAGCGCCAGCGGGTTCATGCCCATGCCGACATGGCTGGCATGGACCTCGATATTTTCGGTGTGCGCATGTTCGTCCGGGTTGATGCTGCATTGCCAGGCCACGACGCCGTCGGTCTTGCTGTAGATCGACGTCGTCGGCACCTCGGGAGGCACCCGGATCAGCGCATTGAGCTCGGGGTCGGTGACGCGCTGGCCGCTGACCATCTCGTAAAAGCGCCAGGCATTCGTCGCCCGCGGGTGGCCGGTGAACGGCGTGCCTAACGTGATGACGCAGCGGCTGCGCTCGGGCATCTCCTTGGCCATCTCGCGGGCATAGATGCCACCCAGGCTCCAGCCGATCAGGCTGACCTTCTGGCCGTGGCGCTGATGTACCTGGGCCAGCAGGTCGCGGCAGCCCTGCAGCACCCCGCCTTTGGGCCCGAAGTTGAAGCCGAGCTTCCAGCCGTAAGGCGTGTAGCCGCGGTCGCGCAAGAAACTTCGCAGCGGCGCGGTGGTGCTGTCTGATGCGCCCAGGCCCGGGAAGACGATCACCGGATGGCCATCACCGACGGGCAGCCGGCCGAGCCAGGGCGTGGCGGCGAGCAAAGCGGCGTACTCCCAGGGCGCGCGCGCTTCCATCAACATCAACAACGGGCTCGGCGGCGCCAGCACGTCGTGCGAAAAATCGGAATCTGATCGTTGCCGGTTGCTCGGATTCATGCGCGGTCGCAGGGCCATGGACCGGCCCCACTCTACCGGGGCCGAGCGCGCTTGGCCGCTGGGCTTGCCCGGGTCTTGCCTGTCACTTGCGAGACAGACTTCTCGATCACCTTGCCGACGAGGCCCTGCGCGGTTTTGGGCAGGCTGCGCCGCATCGCGCTGTCGACGGCACCCTTTACCGCGCCACTCACCGCATCGGACATCCTCCCGGTGATCGATTTGGCGGCGCGCTGCAACAGCCCCGCTGGGGCCGGGGCGTCGTCGTCAGGCTCGTGTGGCAACGGCAACGCACGCAGATCGTCGAAGGCGATCTCGATCTCATGCGCCAGCGCGCGCGCATCGGGCAGCGCCGCGGCGTCGGCCATGATGCCGAAGTCGAGCGACTGGTCGTAACTCTGCACTGTGATATTCAGCGCCATGCCGTGCACGATGATCGACGTCGGGTAGTTGGTCAGCATGTGCGCGCCAGCCATGTACAACGGCACCGGCGGGCCGGGCACGTTGGAGATCACCAGGTTGGCCACCTGCGGGATGCGATCGGCCATCTTGGCCTTGCCGACGAGTGCGGTCGCCGCTGCGATCAACCAGGGCATGCCCAGCGACGGGAAGTCCGTCGGCAGGATGCTCTTGACGCTGCCCATCGAGGTTTTCATCGCCGCCGTCGCGGCCCGCACATGCGCCAGCCGCTTTCGCGGGTCGGCGATATGCGTGCCCAGGCTGACCAGGCTCATCGAGGCCTGGTTGTCGCTGCTCGTGTCGCCCTTCTCGCGCAGCGAAATCGGCACCGCCGCGACCATGCTCTTTTTGGGCAGCGTGCGCTGTTTGCTGAAGTGGCGGCGCAGCGCACTGCCCACGACCATCATCACCATGTCGTTGATCGTCGCGTCGTGGGCCTTGCCCAGGGCCTTGAGTTCACGCAGCGGCAAGGTCACCGCCGCAAACGCGCGGCCGGCCGTCAGCGAGACATTGAACGGCGTGTTCGGCGCCAGCGTCAGGTTGCTCACACCCGGTTTGCCACCGAGCAACTTCGAGCTGCCGATCGCGGTGCGCGCCGCGCCCCCCAGGGTGCCCAGCGTCGAAGGCAGCTCCTTCACGATCGCCGAAACCTGCGATATCTGGTTGGCCAGTGCACCGCGCAGCATTTCGGCCATGTCCAGGCGGAAAACCTTTGCGCGCTTCGAAGCCGCGGCCTCGATGACCCGCGGCTGCGGTGTCACGTCGAGGATCGCATTCGCCAGCGCCACTGCGGCCTGGCCATCGACCGCAGCGTGGTGCAGCTGGGTGTAGAGCGCGACCCGTTTTTGGCCATTCGCGCCGAGGCTCAAGCCCTCGAAGACATGCATCTTCCACAGCGGGCGCTTGCGGTCGAGCAGCACCGGGTGCAGCGCGCTGACCTGCGCTTCCAGCTCGGGTAGGCCAGTGCCAGACTTGGCCGATGGCGGCAACTTGATCTCGACGATGTGTTTGGCCATGTCCGGCTCGGCGTCGACCCAGGCCGGATTGGCCAGGTTCAGCGGCATCCACCACAACTTGCGGCGCAGCACCGGAGCGACTGGCAGGCGCGACGCGATGTGCTTGCGCAGCGCGGTCACAAACTTGCCCTTGAAGCCCACTGGCAGCTCGAACAGATGCAGCGCGCCGACATGCATCGGCATCTCAGGCGTTTCGAGATAGAGGAACGAGGCGTCCAGGCCGGACAACTGCTTCATCGCCATGACAGGCTCCCGCGGGGTGACCTGCCGATGCTAGGGCCGCGCACGCCAGCACCAGCCCCGGGCGCGCCCTACCCCGCCTTGGTTCAGTGGCGCAGCGCGACACGCTCCGCCCGGCCGGCCGGCCGGCAAGCCCCGGAATTCGAGCGCTGGGATTGACACCGTCGTCTGGACGGCAACCGCTCAAGCTTTGAGTTCGTAAAACGCCTGCGCCGCGGTCTTGATCGGCAGCTCGTTGAATTGCGCAAAACCGGCTTCATGCGCCATCACGCGCGCGCGGCCGGGGCCCCAGCAGGCGCCCAGGCCAGGCCCGCCCTGGGCGATCGACTGCGGTACACAGTGCATGCAACTCAGGCCGTAAAGCATCTTGCCAAAAGGGTTGGCCAGGTTGTCCTGGAGCCGGTCGCCGACACGCGGCTCGACCATCAGGTAGCTGCCGCCCTGGGTGAGCGCGCCGCGGATGCGGCGCAGCAATCCCAGCGGGTCGGGCATGTCGTGCATGCAGTCAAAGGTGCTGATCAGGTCGTAGCCGCCGGAGGGTTCCCAGTCGGCGGCTGAGACGGCGCTGAACTCGACCTTCGCGCCGGCCTCGGCGGCGCGCGAGCGCGCCATCTCGATCGAACGCGCGTCGAAGTCCAGCCCCTCGACCCGCGCCTGCGGGAAGGCCTTGGCGATGAGGATCGGCACGACACCGGTGCCGCAGCCGATGTCGATGGCGCGCCCGCCGGCCTTGAGGCGGTCGACCGCTCCGGCCACCGCCGGCAGCCACTTGCGCACCAGCCGTGCCTCGTAGACCGCCCGGTTCATCTGCTCGGTGGACAGCGGAACCCAGGCCCCATAGGCCTGGTAGCTGACGCCCGCGCCGCTCTCGAACGCCGCCGCCACCTGGGGTGCTGCGGCGGCAAGCATCGGCGCGCCCTTGAACAGGCCGCCGAGGTAGTACTCGGTGCCGGGCGCGGCGAAGAACATCGCACGTTCGTCGGGCAGCGTGAAGGTCAGCGCCTCGGGGTCGTGCTCGACGTAACCGGCGCAGGCCATCGCATTGAGCCATTCGTCGGCGTAACGCGGGTGGATGCCGGCGCGCTGCGCCAGCTCGGCAGACTGCAGCGGCCCGGCGTCGGCCATGGCCTCGAACAGGCCGACCCTGTCACCCACATGGACCAGCATCACGGCAAGCGATGTGCCGAGGTCACCGACCACCTTGTTCATGAATTGATTTGCCTTGGCCTGGTCCAGCATGGAGCGCCTCTTGGTGAAATGCTTGGGCGACCACTTTAAGCAAGCACCGCGGCGCCTGGAAGCCGGCGCTGCTGAATCGTTCTGAATCCGCGGCGCCAGTGCTGCAACAATCCGGCGATGCACGAAGCTCGGCCATTGCCAAGCAACTGGGGGCCGGCGCCGGGCGGTCCCGCGCGCTCCCCGGCGACGCTGCTCGACAACGGGCGCGTCGCGCTCGATCTGGCGGCCCGGCAACTGCGGGTTCACGGCGAGCCCGCCAAGCTCGGTTCACGCGCCTTCGATCTGCTTGTCGCGCTGGTCGAGCGGCGCGAGCGGCTGGTGTCGAAGCAGGAACTGCTCGAGCTCGTCTGGCCCGGCCTGGTGGTCGAGGAGAACAACCTGCAGGTCCATGTGATGGCCCTGCGCAAGCTGCTCGGGGCGCAGGCGATCAGCACGGTGCCGGGGCGGGGCTACCGGTTCACTGCGCAGGTCGATGCCGGCCCCGACGCAGCAGCCACCGCGCTGGCGCGCGTCGGCGGCGCCGACGATGCCGTGGCCGATCTGCCCGGCCCCGGGCAGGCGATGCAGGCATCGGCGCCGACAACCACCCGGCTGATCGGGCGCGACGCCGACGCTGCGGCGCTGGAGGCGCTGGTGAAAGAACACCGCCTGGTTTCGGTGATTGGCGCCGGCGGCGTGGGAAAGTCGTCGCTGGCTCGGCGTGTGCTGGGCCAGACGCGGCCCGCCTGGCCGCATGGCGTGGCTTGGCTTGATCTGTCAGCGCTGGCCGAGGCGCCGCAGGTCGTCGACGCGATCGCCGCGTCGCTCGGGCTCGGGGTGGCTGGCGCCGACGCTCGACGGGCGCTGGCCGCCGTGTTGAAGCCCTACTGCATGTTGGTCGTGCTCGACAACGCCGAGCATTTGGTTGACGAGGTGGCCGCCGTGGCGGCGGCGCTGCTGGCCGAGGCCCCCGGCGTGCACTTGATGGTCACGAGCCAGGTGCCACTGAAGCTCGGCGTCGAGTGCCTCTTTCGCGTCGATCCGCTGCCGCTGCCCGAAGCCGACTCCGGGCTCGATCAGGCAAGGGGCTCGCCGCCGGTGCAACTGCTGGTCGAGCGGGTGCGTGCAGTGGATCGCCACTTCGTGCTCGACCCGCACAACCTGGCGGCCATCGTGCGCACGGTGCGCCGCCTGGATGGCCTGCCGCTGGCGATCGAGATGGCGGCGGCGCGGCTGCCCATGCTCGGCGCAGCGCGGCTCGACACCGCACTGGAGGAACGCTTCGAGGCCCTGGCCTCCAGCGAGCGCGCCACGCCTGCCCGCCAGCGCACGCTGCGCGCGGCGATGGAGTGGACCCACGGCCTGCTCGGCGCCGCAGAGCAGCGCATCTTTCGACGCCTGGCGGTCTTCGCGGGAAGCTTCGGCCTCGATGCGGCACAGGCGGTGGCCGCCGCCGACGTGGACGGCCCCTGGGCATTTGTCGATGCGTTGAGCGTGCTCGTCGAGCGATCGCTGGTGGTGATCGCCACGAGCGAGCCGCCGCGTTATCGCCTGCTCGACACACCGCGCGCGTACGCGCTCGAGTGCCTCCAGGCGGCGAGCGAGGAAGCCGATATCCGGCGCCGCCACGCGCTGGCGCTGCGTGCCTTGTTCGAAGGCGCGGCCGCGGCGCATGACAACGGTGACCTGCGCGACGACGAGTGGCGCGCCGTGTACCTGCCCGATCTGGACAACGCCAACGATGCACTGGCCTGGGCGCTGGTGCACGACGGCGAAACGGCGGTGGCGATCGCGCCCGGCCTTGGGCAGGCACTGACACGATCGCCTGCCAACCGCATCGCGCTGTGGAACCGCACCGCGCCGCTGCTGGCCGGCGCTGCGGCCCTGCCACCGCTGATCCGGGCGCGCTGGCTTTGCAGCGATGCCACGTTCTGGGCCTGGAACAAGCCCGCCCGCTCGGCGGCAGCGGCGCGCGAGGCGGTGCAGTTGTTCCGCCAACTCGGTGACCGACGCGGCGAATACCGCGCGCTGGCCGCGCTGGCGTCGTCCGGCGCGGATGTCGCCAGCCCCGAAGCCGTGGCCGCAGCCGCCGCGATGGACGCACTGCAAGACCCGCGCTGGCCGCTCACACTGCTCCGCCTGCGCCCGCAGGCAGCGATCGCTGCTGCACGCGGTCACGTGAGTCACGAGCGGCTGATCGAGATGATCGAAGCCCTGGCCGCACTCGACCGCATGGCGGGCCGCGAGGGGATGATCGCGCGCCACATTGCGCTCATCCACTACGAAGTACTGGCCGGCAAGTACGAAGCGGCGATCGCGCGCGGCGCGCGGGTTCGGCAGCGCATTCAGGCGTCTGGATCCAGAGTGCCGAGCCTGGGCACCGACATGTACGTGCTGCTCGCCTTGCTGCACCAAGGCGATCGCGCGCAAGCGCTGGTGCTCGCGCCCGAAATCTGGTCACAGTCGCGTCTGTACGAGTACCACGCGCCCATCGCTTGCGCGCTGGCGCTGCTGGCCGCGCAGGAGGGGCGCGCCGAGGACGGCGCGCGGCTGTTGGGCTACGCCGAGCGTGCATTCGAGCGGCTCGAACTCACACCACTTGCGCCCTGGCGTCAAGCCTGCGAGCTTACGCTGTCGATCTTGCGGCAGGCGATCGACGGCGAAGCCTTGCGGCGCGCCCAGGAAGAAGGCACGCGCTTGGGTGACGACGAGGTGTCGCGCGTCGCATTCGGCCGCGGAAGGCGCGCGACGTGGCTGAATGCGGCGGTCGACTTCGCGCCGCCAGAATCCGACGGCGCCGCGGCGCTCAACTCCGCGGCGTGATCCCAGCTGCCGCGACACGGGAGCGCACGAAGTCCTCCAGCCGGGTCGGCGCGACACGATGCTCGCACTCCAGCGCCGCGGCGTCGAAGCGCTCATCAAAAGCCTCGTCGGGCAGGCTGTTGATGCGCATCACGCGGGCCAATCCCGGATGCAGCGGCGCGGCTGCGAACGACAGAAATTTCGCCGCCGCGAGCGGCAGATGACCGATGCGCGGCTCGATCCCGGCCAGGCGCGCGTAGAGCCGCGCGACATCGAGGTTGCTGAAGTTGCCCGGCCCGCCAATCGCGAGTTCATGAAACGGCGGCGGGTCCTGCAGCAGCGCGCGCACCGCGAACTCGGCAACGTCGCTGGCGGCGACAAAGTTGCGCGGCTTGGTGGCAGGCCCGATCAACTGCGCCTTGCCCTTCTCAAGCAGCCGACGGCCGTTGAAGTTGTGGGCGTGGTGTTCCATGAACGCCGTCGGGCGCAGGATCACGTGGTGGAGCCCGCTGGCCTTCAGTGCCTGTTCTGCGGCGAACTTGTGGCGGAAGAAGTCGACCGGGTGCGTGGGCGAGGCGCCGTAGCCTGAGGTGTGCACGATGCGCTCGACGCCGGCCTCGCGCGCCGCGGCAAACAGCGCGCGGTGGCCTTCGATGTCGACCCGCTCGGAGCGCCAGCGCCCGCGGCCCATGAAGCCGTGCGCGGCGGTCAGCACGCGCTGCATGCCAGCGCAGGCGCGCACCAGCGATGTCGGATCGGTGAGATCGCCGCCGACGACCTCGGCCCCTAGCGCGGCGAGGTCGCCCGCCTGATCGGGGTGCCGGCTCAGCGCGCGCACAGCCGCGCCGCGCTCGAGCAGCATTTGCACCGCCGGGCGGCCGAGCGCGCCGGTGGCGCCAATGACGAGGACATTCAACCGGTTCGACATGGCTGCCGAGTTTCGTCGCGCACCGGCAGCAATTCATGCCAGCCGATGCGCTGCGGCGCAGAATTCAGAAAGCTTCAGGACGCGGACGACTACAACCCGGCCACTTGAAGTCCGAGCGCTGCGACGCGCCTGAGTCGCAACACGAGGGTCAGCGTCATGAATGCGCAAGCCATGGCATTCGCGCTGTGGAAGACGGCTCTCGCTGGGGCAGCGTCGGTGGCACGACCGGCTCGACCGAAATCACGTTCGACTCGTTGGACCTGACGGACACCGAGTCCACGGTGCTGATGGTGTCGAGCAGCGGCTTCTCGGCCCCACGGCTGGTCGACGGCCACTCGGTGCAGGGCCAGGCTGCCGCAACCGTCTGGTTCGCCTTGGGCGGCTACAGCACGGCGTCGGTACAGGCGGACGTCGGGCGCAGGTTCAAGTTCGTGACCGACGGCCCGGTCTTCGGGCTGCCGCAGGGCTGAGAACCCGTGCCGGCCGCACGGATGTCGGTGACCCTCAGTTTGACGCTTGCCGAGATCATCCGGAGCGCCGCAGCGCCAGCGCCTCGTTGGCGACCAATGCCGACAGCACCAACGCGCCACCGCCGAGCACGGCAACGGTCGGCGTCTCGCCGGCACCGAGCCAGGCCCAGACAACCCCGAAAACAACTTCCAGCAAAGCGAACAGTGAGGCTTCCGGCGCGCTGAGCGTGCGTGCCGCGACGACCGACATCAGGCACGGAATCGCGAGCTGCACGACGCCAAGCAGGCCAAGCAGTTGCAGGTCATGCGCCGAGGCCGCAAACGGCAGCGCCAGCGGCAGCGTCAGCAGCGCCGACAGCAGTGCGCCGAGCAGCACCGCCACCAGCATGTCGGCCGGCGCGGCCACGTTGGCCGCTGCGCCCGGCGCCGTGACACCAGGCCGCCGCGCCAGCCGCTGCAACAGCGTCCAGTTCGTCGCCGCGGCCACCGGCACCGCCAGCGCGACCAGCGTGCCCAGCCACTGGCGCGCATCGCCGCCGGAGACCTGGCTGCCATACATCCAGCCGATGCCGGCGCCGGCGACAGCGATCGCCAGCCAGGTGCGCGCCGGCAGCCGGTGTTTGAGCAAAACCCGCGCCCCCAGCGCCGTGAACAGCGGCGCCAGCGCCATCGTGACGAGCACGTTGGCCACCGTCGTCAGCGTCAGCGCGAGCATGAAGGCGGTGAACATCACACACCAGCAAACCGCCGACAGCCACAGCGCCCGCCCGCCGCCCCGCACCGTGCGCCAGACCACCGCCGGCCCGCGCAGCCAAGACAGCAGCACAACCAGCGCGAGTGCGTTGAAAGCACTGCGCCAGAACGTGATCTCAAACGCGCTGGCGGAGTCGAGATGCCGAGTCACGACGCCGGCGATGCTCCACATCAAAGCCGCCGCGATCATCACCAGAACAGCACGTCGATGAGTCACGATCGGTTTTGAGGGTCGCAAAGCGACCCGGGCGTCATTCGAGCTAGAACCCCCCGCTCGGCGGGGGGGGCGAGGGCCGCGGCTCCTACAGTCCTGTGGACTGTTGGACGGCCCGAGCAGCCCGAGCGCTGCGAGGGCGCGACCTGCAAGGCGGGGGGTGCGCACGTTACGGCGCAGCCGAAGGCGATCCGGATTCGAAGGCGCCGAGCTACAAAGCTTCCCGGCTAGCGCGCTTGCGGTCATGTTCCTTCAAATGGCGCTTGCGAATCCGGATCGACTTCGGTGTGATCTCCACCAGCTCGTCGTCAGCGATGAACTCGACCCCGTATTCCAGCGACAGCTGGATCGGCGGCGTGATCTTGATCGCGTCCTCCTTGCCGCTGACGCGAAAGTTGGTCAGCTGTTTGGCGCGCACCGCATTCACGACCAGGTCGTTGTCGCGCGAGTGGATGCCGACGATCATGCCTTCGTAGACCGGATCGCCGGCCTTCACGAACATGCGCCCGCGATCGTCGAGTTTGCCCAGCGCATAGGTCACGATTTCGCCGTCGTCCTGGCTGATCAGCACGCCATTCTTGCGGCCCTCGATCTCGCCCTTGAACGCCTCGTAGCCGTCGAAGATGTGGCTGGCCAGACCGGTGCCGCGGGTCAGGTTCAGAAATTCATTCTGAAAACCGATCAGCCCGCGCGCCGGGATGCGGTACTCCAGGCGGACGCGGCCGCGCCCATCGGGCTGCATATCGACGAGTTCGCCCTTGCGCAAGCCCAGCTCCTGCATCACGCCGCCCTGGTGGGTATCTTCCAGGTCCACCGTGAGCAACTCGATCGGCTCGTGTTTTTCGCCGCCGACATCGTGGAAGACCACGCGCGGGCGCGACACCGCGAGTTCGTAACCTTCGCGGCGCATGTTTTCCAGCAGGATCGTCAGGTGCAGTTCACCACGGCCGGCGACTTCGAAGATGCCGTCTTCGTCGGTATCGACGACACGCAAAGCGACGTTGGATTGCAACTCGCGGTCGAGCCGGTCGCGGATCTGGCGGCTGGTGACAAACTTGCCTTCACGGCCGGCCAGGGGTGAGTTGTTGACGCAGAAATTCATCGTCAGCGTCGGCTCGTCGATCTTCAACATCGGCAGCGGGCGCGGCTCGTCGATGCTCGTCAGCGTGACACCGATGCCGATGCCTTCGACGCCGTTGACCAACACGATATCGCCCGGGCCGGCGCTGTCGGCTGCCTTGCGCTCGAGGCCTTCGAATTTGAGGATCTGGTTGATCCGCACCTTCTTGGGCTGGCTGTCAGGGCCCTCGTACATCGCCACGTCCATCAGCGGGCGCAGCACGCCGCTGTGGATGCGGCCGACGCCGATGCGGCCGACATAGCTGGAATATTCGAGCGAGCAGATCTGCAACTGCAGCGGCTCGTTTTCGTCGCCATCGTGCGGCGGCACGTACTGCAAGACGGCGTCGAACAGCGGCGCCAGGTCGGTGCCGACGGTATTGGCTTCCATCGTCGCCCAGCCGTTCAGGCCCGAGGCGTAGATCACCGGAAAGTCGAGCTGGTCTTCGGTCGCGCCGAGCTTGTCGAAGAGGTCGAAGGTGGCGTTGATCACGTAGTCGGGGCGCGATCCCGGCCGGTCGACCTTGTTCACCACAACGATCGGTTTGAGGCCCAGCGCGAGTGCCTTGCGCGTGACAAAACGGGTCTGCGGCATCGGGCCTTCAACCGCGTCGACGAGCAGCAGCACGCCGTCGACCATCGACAGCACCCGCTCGACCTCGCCGCCAAAGTCGGCATGCCCCGGGGTGTCGACGATATTGACGTGGGTGCCCTTCCAGGTCACGGCGCAGTTCTTGGCCAGGATCGTGATGCCCCGTTCGCGCTCGAGGTCGTTGCTGTCCATCACCCGCTCGGCGACTTTTTCGTTTTCACGGAAGGTGCCGCTCTGGCGCAGCAACTGGTCGACCAGGGTCGTCTTGCCATGGTCGACGTGCGCGATGATGGCGATGTTGCGGATCTGCTTGTTCATGATGGATTCATTCAGGCGATCAACGCCTGTACCTCGGGTGGACTCAAAAGTCGGTCGGCGATGAGTTCACCGCCGCAGATATGGGCACTGCCCAGAAAAGCCCGCTGCTGCGGGCCGTACACACGCACCGCCGGGGCGTCGGCGAGCGACACCCGGCGCCGCAGGCCGGACAAAAAACGCCCGGCTTCGTCGTCGGGCAAGCGCACGACGGGCCAGTCTTCGAGCAGTGCATCGGCCGGCCGCAGCAAGTTGTCGCGGCCGGCTTCGTCGAGTGCCGCCAGCGTATCGAGTGTGACCGCGGCTTCAATCGTTAGGGCCCCGCTGGCAAGCCGACGCAGCGCGCTCAAGTGCGCGCCGCAGCCGAGCACTTCACCGATCTCTTCGGCCAACGTGCGGACATAAGTGCCTTTGCTGCAGGTCACATCGATGACCAGGATTTCAGGGCTCGGTGCAGCATGCCACTGCACGATGTCGAGCCGATGAATGACGACACTGCGCGCGGCGCGTTCGACTTCGAGCCCGGCCCGCGCATATTCATACAGCGCACGGCCCTGAAATTTGAGCGCCGACTGCATTGGCGGCACCTGCTCGATGGCGCCCGTGAAGCGCGCCAGCGCAGCGTCGACGCGCAAGCGGTCGACCTGCACCGGCCGCTCTTGCAGCACCTCGCCTTCGAGATCACCACCACGCCGGGTCACGCCAAGATGCAAGGTCGCGAGATAACGCTTGTCGGCATCCAGGCTGAGCTGCGCAAATTTGGTTGCCGCGCCAAAACACAGCGGCAGCAGGCCCGAGGCGAGCGGGTCCAGCGTGCCGGTGTGGCCGGCCTTCTCGGCGCGGAACAGGCGCTTGGCCTTGTACAGCGCGTCGTGGCTGGACAGGCCGACGGGCTTGTCCAGCAGCAGCACGCCATGCACCGGCCGGCGTTCGATGCGGGGCCGGCTGTGGGTTGGTGCTTTCACGCTGACGTTGACGTTCCCGCTCACGCTCAGTCTTCCTTCGCGCGTGTCGCGTTAGCCAGCACGATCAGCGCGCTCAGGTCGGCAGCGCGTTCTGTCGTGCGGTCGAACAAAAAGTGCAGCGTCGGCACGGTGTGGATCGCCAGCCGCTTGAACAGGCCGTTGCGCAAAAAGCCAGCGGCTTCATTCAGGCCGGCGGCGGTTTCTTCGGCGTCGCCGACGAGCACCGAAAAGAGCACCTTGGCATGCGCGTAGTCGGGCGTGACCTCGACCGCGTTGATCGTGACCATGCCCACCCGCGGGTCTTTCAGCTCGCGGATCAGCCCGGCCACATCACGCTGGATCTGGTCGGCCACACGCAGGCCGCGGTTGGGGATGGATCGGCTTTTTTTGTGGCGCATGGGGGTTAGGCCCTCAGAAGCACAAACCCCGCCGACTTTGCAGTGGGCGGGGTTGGCTCGGATGAGTCAATCGCCGCACTACAAGGTGCGTGCAACTTCCTTCACCTCGAAGAACTCGAGCTGGTCACCTTCCTTGATATCGGTGTAGTTCTTCAGCTTGATGCCGCACTCGAAGCCTTCCTTGACCTCGCGCACATCGTCCTTCATGCGCTTGAGCGAATCGAGCTCGCCGGTGTAGATGACGATGTTCTCGCGCAGCAGGCGGAAGCGGGCGTTGCGCGTGACCTGGCCTGCGGTGACCATGCAACCGGCGATGGTGCCGATCTTGGTCGCCACGAACACGGTGCGGATCTCGGCCGTGCCGATGATCTCTTCACGCTGCTCGGGCGCCAACATGCCGGCCATCGCGGCTTTGATCTCGTCGACGGCGTCGTAGATGATGTTGTAGTAACGCAGGTCGACACCGTTGCCTTCGGCAAGTCTGCGCGCCCCGACGTCAGCCCGGGTGTTGAAGCCGATGACCACCGCCTTCGACGCGATCGCCAGGTTGATGTCGCTCTCGCTGATGCCGCCCACCGCGGCGTGCACGATCTGCACCTTGACTTCGGGTGTGCTGAGCTTGAGCAGCGATTGCGCCAGCGCCTCTTGCGAACCTTGCACATCGGCCTTGACGATCAGGCTCAGGGTCTGCGCCTGGCCTTCGCCCATGCCGTCGAACATATTCTCGAGCTTGGCTGCCTGGCGCCGGTTGAGCGTGACCTCGCGGTACTTGCCCTGGCGGAAGGTGGCGATCTCGCGCGCCCGGCGCTCGTCGGTGAGGACCATGAAGTCGTCACCCGCGCGCGGCACTTCGGTCAGGCCCTGGATCTCGACGGGGATCGACGGGCCGGCCGACTCGACCGCCTTGCCGTCTTCGTCGAGCATCGCGCGCACACGGCCGTAGCTGCTGCCGGCGAGCACGATGTCGCCTTTTTTCAGGGTGCCACTTTGCACCAGCACGGTGGCCACCGGGCCGCGGCCCTTGTCCAGCTTGGCCTCGATGACCAGACCCTTGGCGGCCGAAGCGATCGGCGCCTTGAGCTCAAGAATTTCGGCTTGCAAAAGCAACTGCTCGAGCAGCGCGTCGACACCCTGGCCGGTCTTGGCCGACACGCCGATGAACGGCGAGTCGCCGCCAAAGTCTTCGGGCACGACCTGCTCGGATACGAGCTCGCTCTTCAGGCGCTCGATATTCGCTTCGGGCTTGTCGATCTTGTTCATCGCCACGACGATCGGCACCCCCGCCGCCTTGGCGTGGTGGATCGCCTCTTTGGTCTGCGGCATCACGCCGTCGTCGGCGGCGACGACCAGGACCACGATGTCGGTGGCCTTGGCGCCACGCGCACGCATCGCGGTAAACGCTTCGTGGCCCGGGGTGTCGAGGAAGGTGACCATGCCCCGCGGCGTTTCGACGTGGTAAGCGCCGATATGCTGGGTGATGCCACCGGCCTCACCCGCGGCCACGCGGGCACGCCGGATGTAGTCCAGCAGCGAGGTCTTGCCATGGTCGACATGGCCCATCACGGTGACCACCGGCGCGCGGGGCAGCTGCTCGGCAGCCGCCGCGGCGGTATCTTCTTCGGTGAAGGCTTCCGGGTCGTCGAGCTTGGCGGCGAGCGCCTTGTGGCCCATTTCTTCGACCACGATCATCGCCGTCTCTTGGTCGAGCTGCTGGTTGATGGTGACCATCTGGCCAAGCTTCATCAGCTGCTTGACGACCTCGCTGCCCTTGACGCTCATCTTGTGCGCCAAGTCGGCCACGCTGATCGTCTCGGGCACATGCACTTCTTGCGTCAGCTGCTCGACTGGCGCGGCAAAGTTGCCCGGGCCGTCGTCGCGCTCGCCGCGCCGCGCGCCCCGCGGTGCGCGCCAGCCGGGGCGTGAGCCGCCGCCGTCGCCACGCGTCTTGAGGGCGCGTTTTTTGGCCGCATCGTCAGCCCAGCTCGACGACAGTTTTTCGCTCTTGAGATTTTTCTTGTCGCCGGGCTTGGCCACCACAGCACCCGGCGCGCCGGGTTTGGCAGCGGGTTTGTGGATCGTGCCCTTGATGCCCGCAGCCTCGGCCGCCGGCTTGGCTTCTTCGACCTTCTTCGCGGTCTGCACGCCCTTCGGCCGCGACATCATTTCGCGGATCGCGGCGGCTTCGGTTTCGGCCTTCTTGCGGCGCGCGTCGGAATCGGCTTGCGCCTGGCGCGCACTGGCGTCGGCGTCTGCCGCCTTGACCACCCGCAGGCCGGGTTTCGGGGTCTCGACCGCCGGGGCCGGCGCGGCCGGCGACACTGGCGCCGTCGTTGCCGTCGTTGCTGTCGTTGCCACCGCTGGACCGGCTTTCGCCGCTGGGGCAGTCGAGGCTGCGCCGACCGCGGCGCGTGCCGCCGGTGCGACATCAGGTGCGGCTGCCTTCGCCGTCGCTTCGGCAGCGGCTTGCGCAGCCGCCGCGGCAATGGCAGCGGCTTCGGCCGCCTCACGTTCGCGCTGTGCCTGCGCCGCGGCTTCGGCCTGGCGCTGGCGCTCTTCGGCGTCTTCGATCTGGCGCTGGATCAGCGCGGCCTGCGACGCGGCTTCGGCTTCACGGCGCGCCTGTTCGGCGTCGTCGATCAACGCCGCCGGCGGGACGCCGGCTTCTTCGGCGGCTGCCGGTGCGTCGTCACGTTTGACAAAGGTGCGCTTCTTGCGCACCTCGACCTGGATCGTGCGTGCCTTGCCCGAAGCGTCAGCCTGTTTGATCTCGCTCGTGCTCTTGCGCGTGACGATGATCTTCTTGCGCTCGGTCGGCGAGGTGCCGTGCGCGGTGCGCAGGAAGTCCAGCAGCCGCTCCTTGTCGTTTTCAGTCAGCGCATCTTCGGGCGACTGCTTGGCGACGCCGGCCGATTGCAGCTGCTCGATCAATGCCGCCGTCGGGCGGTTGAGCTGCGCGGCGAACTGGGCGACGGTGGTTACTGCCATGGGTGAGGGTCCTTCGGGGTCCGGTGCCTGATGCGTCTGTCTGTTGTCGTGGGCTTCAGGCGGTGAACCAGTGCTCGCGGGCTTTCATGATCAGCGTGCGCGCCTGCGCATCGTCGACGCCTGACATCTCGGTCAGTTCATCGACGGCCAGGTCGGCCAGGTCGTCACGCGTGTGCACGCCGCCACCGGCCAACTTGGCGATGAGCTCCGGCGACATGCCATCCAGGTCGCGCAGGTCCTGCGAGACCCCTTCGACCTTTTCTTCCTTTTCGATCTCCATCGTGAGCAGCGCATCCTTGGCCCGGGTGCGCAGTTCGTGGACGGTGTCTTCGTCGAAGGCTTCGATCTCGAGCATCTCCTGCAGCGGCACGTAGGCGACTTCTTCGAGGCTGGTGAAACCCTCGGCGATGAGGATGTCGGCGACCTCCTGGTCGACGTCGAGCTTGTTCACGAACAGCGCGCGCAGGCCGTCACTCTCTTCGGCGTGTTTGGCGTTGGACTCTTCGGCGGTCATGATGTTGATGCGCCAGCCAGTGAGGTCGGATGCCAGGCGCACGTTCTGGCCGCCGCGGCCGATCGCAATGGCCAGGTTTTCCTCGTCGACAACGACGTCCATCGCGTGCCGCTCTTCATCGACGACGATCGACTGCACGTTGGCCGGCGCCAGCGCGCCGATCACAAACTGCGCCGGGTCGTCGGACCAGAGCACGATGTCGACGCGCTCGCCGGCAACTTCATTCGTCACCGCATTCACGCGCGAACCACGCACGCCGACGCAGGTGCCGATCGGGTCAACCCGCCGGTCATGCGAAACGACGGCAATCTTGGCCCGGCTGCCGGGATCACGGGCGCAGCTCTTGATCTCGAGCAGGCCTTGTTCGATCTCCGGCACTTCCTGCGCGAAGAGCTCGATCATGAAACCCGGTGCGCTGCGCGACAGCAGGATCTGCGCGCCACGCAAGGTGGTGTCGATGCCGGCGATGAAGGCGCGAACGCGGTCGCCGGTGCGCAGGTTTTCTTTCGGGATCATGTCCGGGCGGCGCAGCCGGCCTTCGACACGGCCGCTCTCGACAATGATGTCGCCCTTGTCCAGGCGCTTGACGGTGCCGACAAAAATCTTGTCGCCACGCGACAGAAAGTCGTTGAGCAAGGTCTCGCGCTCGGCGTCGCGGATCTTCTGCAGGATGACCTGCTTGGCGGCCTGCGCGCCGATGCGCCCGATCGTGACCGAGTCGACCGGCTCTTCGATGTAGTCGCCCTCTTCGATGTCGGAGATCTGCTCCTGCGCTTCAAAGAGCAGCATTTCGGCATCGGGGATCTGCAGGCCGGCGTCGTTGGGCACGACATGCCAGCGGCGAAAGGTTTCGTACTCGCCGGTGTCACGGTCGACGGCGACACGGATGTCGACCTCGCCGCCATGCAGCTTTTTGGTGGCCGACGCCAGCGCGGCTTCAACGGCGCCGAACACGACTTCGCGTTCGACCGTCTTCTCGCGCGAGATGGCCTCCACCAACATCAGCAGTTCTCGGTTCATTTTCTTCGCGACCTTTCCTCAACCCTAGCCGCGCGCCGAACGCGCACGCCCTTTGAAGTCGATGACCGGCACGAGTCGGGCCTCGCGCACTTCATCGAGCACAAAATTCAATTCAACGCCGGCCTTCTCGCCGTCCAGCGCGAGCTGCCAGCCGGCTGCCGACTTGGCCAGCACACCGCGCCAATGTTTGCGCCCCTGGAAAGCCAGCTTCAGCGTCAGCTCGATCGTGCTGCCGGCAAAACGCTCGAAGTCAGCTTCTTTTTTCAGCGGCCTGTCGACGCCCGGCGAAGACACTTCAAGCCGTTCGTAGGCGACCTCGTCGACTTCGAGCGAATACTGCAACTGGCGCGTGACGGCTTCGCAGTCGTCGACGGTGACAAACTCACCCGCACCACGCGCCTCGGGGTAGGCCTGCCCCGGCAGGCGGTCGATGAAAACGCGCAACAGCCCGCGCGCCGAACGGTCGACATCCACCAGGTCGTAGCCGAGCCCGGTGACCGTGCGTTCCACCGCAGCCTGCCAACCCGTGCCTTGCGTCGTGCCTACCAACTCCAGAACCTGCCCCTCATCGCTGATTGCCGCTCACTGCCGCTGCTCGCCGCCGCCTTCGCTGTCGCCCTTGATTTCGTGAACAACAAAAGACGATCAGCCAAAAAAAATGGGCTGGAAGAGTCCGCCCACCCGGTATTCAGCGAAACGCGGATTATAGGCATGCTGCGGGGGCCGGGCAAACATTGGCCGCCGTTGCACTGCAAGACCTGGGCCGCATGGGAAAATCCGCGCCGCATCAAACGGAGGCAACATGGGATTTCTCGCCGGCAAACGCCTGCTCATCACGGGTGTGCTCAACAACCGGTCGATCGCCTACGGCATCGCCCGGGCCTGCCACCGCGAAGGCGCTGAATTGGCTTTCAGCTACCAGGGCGAGCGCTTCAAGGAGCGCATCACCGAGTTCGCCGCCGAGTTGGGCTCGAAGCTGGTCTTTGAATGTGATGTCGCTGACGACCAACAGATCCAGCGCCTGTTCGACGACCTCGGCCGGGCCTGGGAGCAGTTCGACGGCTTTGTGCATGCCATCGCCTTCGCGCCGCGGGAGGCCATCGCCGGCGACTTTCTCGACGGCTTCACGCGAGAAAATTTCCGCGTCGCGCACGAGATCTCGTCGTACAGCTTCCCGGCGATGGCCAAGGCCGCGCTGCCGCGGCTGCGCCCCGGCGCGTCGCTGCTGACGCTGACCTACCTGGGTGCGGTGCGCTACGTGCCCAACTACAACCTGATGGGCCTGGCCAAGGCCTCGCTCGAATCCGGCGTGCGCTTTCTGGCGCAGAGCCTGGGTGCGAAGGGTGTGCGGGTGAACGCCATTTCGGCCGGGCCGATCAAAACCCTGGCCGCTTCGGGCATCAAGAACTTCGGCAAGTTGCAGGCCGAGTTCGCGGCCACCGCGCCGATCAGGCGCAACGTGACGATCGACGATGTCGGCAACGCGGCGGCGTTTTTGCT
>JANPDN010000111.1:0-4467 GCA_031431555.1 Rubrivivax sp. | reverse complement strand
CGCCGTGCCGCAGCTGGAACCGGTCGACGCGGCCTGACCGCAGACCCGCGCCTTGAGCAGCGCCACCTTGGCCGGCGAGGTCATCGCCTGGCAGCGCGTGCATGGCCGCCACGGCCTGCCCTGGCAGGGCACGCGGGACCCGTACCGCGTCTGGTTGTCCGAGGTCATGTTGCAACAGACCCAGGTGAGCACGGTGCTAGCCTATTTCAAGCGCTTCGTAAGTCGCTTCCCCGATGTGCAAAGCCTGGCCGCGGCGTCGCAAGACGATGTGCTCGCGCTCTGGAGCGGCCTGGGCTACTACAGCCGCGCGCGCAATCTGCACCGCTGCGCGCAGGTGGTGGTCAGCGACCATGCGGCCAAGTTTCCGAGCAGCAGCGCGCAGCTCGCCACGCTGCCCGGCATCGGGCGCTCGACCGCGGCAGCGATCGCTGCCTTCTGCTTTGGCGAACGTGTGGCCATCCTCGACGGCAATGTCAAGAGGGTGCTCACGCGCGCTCTCGGTTTTGCTGGCGACCTGTCGATCGTGGCGCAAGAGCGCGCGCTGTGGGCGCAGGCGCAGGCGCTGCTGCCGGCACGCGGCATCGAGGCTTACACGCAGGGGCTGATGGACCTCGGCGCTGAAGTCTGCACGCTGCGCCGGCCGCGGTGCGAGGCCTGCCCGCTCAAGGCCGACTGTGTGGCCTTCGCCGGCGGGCGGCCGCAGGGCTATCCGGTGAAGAGCAAACGTCTGCAGCGCGGCCGACGTGAAAACGATCTGCTCTGGCTGCAACAGCAGGGCCGGGTCTGGCTCGTTCGCCGGCCGCAGCAAGGTGTCTGGGCGGGCCTGTGGTCGATGCCCGAGTGGCCGGCCGACGGCGCGCTGGCCGGTCTCGTCGCTGGCTGGCCCGGCAGCGGCCGTGCGCTGCCCGTGGTGCAACATGCGCTGACCCATTTCGACTGGACGCTGCGGCCGCTGCGCTGGGTCTTGCCGGCGCGGCTGGCGGCGGCGCGCCGCGGCGCGATCGAAGCCTTGCTTGGTCAAGGCGACGGCGACGGCGAAAGTCAAGGCGCCTGGTTCGATCTTGATCAAGCTCTGCGGCTCGGCCTGCCGGCGCCGGTGCGCAAGCTGCTCGCGGCGACAGCGGTCGCCACTGAGGTTGTCGGTTAGCCTCTGACGACCTGCTTGCTGCGCAGGAACTCGTCGACCAGCTTCAGCCGCACGCCGGCGTCGTCAAGTTCCATCAGCTTTTGTTTGGCCGCCAGCGAGATCGGCAGCAGCTCGCACCAGCGGTTGGCAACCCAGCCGGCGTCGCCAAGCGCCAGCGGCTCGGCGAAGGGCAACGGCCCTTGTTCTTTGAGCTTGGCCGCAGCCTGGGCCAGCGCTTCGACGGTGGCTTGCATCGCCGCGGCCGGTGCCTGCGGCTCGTCGTCGGGCAACGCCTGCACCGGCGCCGACCACAAACCGTTGGCCGCCTGCTGCGGCGCTGCGTTGAGCCGAAAGCGCTGCAGCCCGGTGCACTGCACACGCAGGATGCCCTGCTGCTCGGCGTCGACATCGTCGATGCGCGCCATCACGCCGACGTTTTCGATGCGCACGCCCTTCGGGTTGGGCCCGGCCTCGGCCCCCTGCGCCAGGCAGATCACGCCAAACGGCTGTTGCGACCGCAGGCAGTCGCCGACGAGGTCGACATAACGCGCTTCAAACACCTTCAGCTGCAGCAGGCCGCCAGGGAACAGCACCATCTGCAGCGGGAACAGCGACAAGTTCATGGTGCCCCCACGCTTGCGACAGCCGTCGCTGCGCTGCCCCCCAAGGGGGCGTTCGCGCCTAGGGGCGGCCCGTCGGCGCTCATTCTGCGCTGTCCAATTCACGATGTCGCACCAACGTCGCGTTGCGGTCGGCAAAACGTCTGGCCAGCGATTCGGCGCCGTAGACCGAGCGGTGCTGGCCACCGGTGCAGCCGATGGCCACGGTGAGATAACTGCGCTGGTCGGCTTCGAAGCCGGGCAGCCAGCGGCGCAGAAAGGTTTCGATCTGCGACAGCATCTCGGTGACCTCGGGCTGCGCTTGCAGGTACTCGGCGACGGCATCGTCGCGGCCATTGAGCGGGCGCAGCTCGCGGATATAAAACGGGTTCGGCAGCACGCGCAGGTCGAAGACGAAGTCGGCGTCCAGCGGCACGCCATGTTTGAATGCAAAGGACTCGAAGACCAGGGTCAGCGACGATGCGTTGGCGCCGACCAGGCCGCGCATCCACGAGCGCAGTTGTGCCGGGCGCAACTGGCTGGTGTCGATGACGGTGGAAACTTCGCGCAGGTCGGCGAGCAGCTTGCGTTCGAGTTCGATCGCATCGACCAGCGCGCGCGACGCGCTGTCGCCAGCGCCGCCAGTGCTGGTCAAAGGGTGTGGCCGGCGGGTTTCTGAGAACCGACGCACCAGTGCGTCGGTGGCGGCATCGAGGAAAACCGAGCGCACCGAAACGTTTTCACTTTTCAGCTCGGCGATCAGCGGCAGCAGGTGTGGCAACGAGCTCGCCGTGCGTACATCCACCGCCACCGCGACGCGGTTCGTGAAGCGGGCATGTTCGAGCCGGATGAAATCGCGCAGCAGCTCGGGCGGCAGGTTGTCGACGCAAAAGAACCCCGCGTCTTCCAGCGCATGCAAGGCCACCGATTTGCCCGACCCCGAGATGCCGGTGACGAGCACCACCTCGCCGGTCATCGGCGCGCCCTCGCGAAACCCTTGCTGCTCATCGCGCCCCCAACATCGCCAGTGCATGCGCCTGGCTGGTGCCACTGAACCGCTCGCCGCCGAGCATCCGCGCGATCTCGGCCACCCGCGCCTGGCCGGCAACCGGCTGAACATCGCTGACGGTGGCGCCGCCGAGCAGCGCTTTGGAGACGACAAAATGCGCGTCGGCGCAAGCTGCCACCTGCGCCAAGTGCGTGACCGCCAGCACCTGCGTCTGCCGGCCGAGCTGTTTCATCAGCCGGCCAACGCTGTCGGCCACCGCGCCGCCAACACCGGCGTCGATCTCGTCGAAGATCAATGTCGGCACCGCGGCGCCATGCGCCGTTGTGACCGCCACGGCCAAGGCCAGGCGCGAGAGCTCGCCGCCCGAGGCCACTTTGGCCAGCAAACGCGGCGTGGCACCGGCGTGCCCTGCGACGAGAAACTCCACCGACTCCAGGCCCCAAGACTGCGGGCTGTCGGCCATGGGCAGGCCGATGTCAAACCGGCCGCCGTTCATGCCGAGCTGCTGCATCACCTGGGTGATCGCGGCAGCGACCTTGGGTGCTGCTGATTTGCGCAGTGCAGAGATCCGGCTTGCCTGCGTGCGCCAGGTCTTCGCTGCTTCGACGACCCGGCGCTCGAGTGCGTCGAGATCGGCCGCCGTGTCCAGCGCGTGCAGTTCACTGCGCCAGCCGGCCAGCAGCGCTGGCAGCTCGGCGGGTTGGCGACGGTAGCGGCGCGCGAGTTGCATCCAGGCCGACAAGCGGCTGTCGAGTTCGGCCAGGCGCTGCGGGTCGGGTTCGTTGTGGCCGAGATAACCGTGCAGCGTGTGGGCGGCGTCCTGCAACTGGGTTTGCGCCGCAACCAGAACCTCGGCGACAGCCGCCAGCTCAGCGTCATATTGCGCCACCGCCTGCAAGGCATCGAGCGCGCGGCCGGTGAGTGCATCAGCGGCGGTGTCGGCCTCGCTGACCGCATCCAGCGCCAGCCGGGCGGCGTCGAGCAAGGCCTGCGCATGGGCCAGGCGCTGGTGCTCGGCATTGAGTTCGCTCCATTCGTCGTCGCCGGCGCTAAGCTTGTCGACTTCGCCGATCTGCCATTGCAGACGTTCGCGCTCGCGCTCCACGCCGTCGCGCTGGCCGCGGGCTTGTTCGAGTGCGGCCGTTGCAGCGCGCCAATGGCCCCAAGCCGCGGCCATCGAACTGCCGTCGACACCGGCCTGGGCATCGAGCAGCGCGCGTGCCGCAGCGGGCTGGGTCAGGCTCTGCCAGGCATGTTGGCCGTGGATCTCGATCAGGTGCCCGGCCGCTTCGCGCAGCTGGCCGACGGTGGCGCTGCTGCCGTTGATCCAGGCCCGGCTCTTGCCGAGCGCGTCGATCGTGCGGCGCAGCAGCAGGCCGTCGCCGGCGTCGAAGCCGGCTTCTTCGAGCCAGCCTTGCAGCGCTGCCGGGGCAGCGTCAAATTCGGCGCTGATCTCGGCGCGCGCCGCACCTTCGCGCACGACGCCGGCGTCACCGCGGCTGCCCAATGCGAGCTGCAAGGCATCGACGAGGATCGACTTGCCGGCACCGGTTTCGCCGGTCAGCACCGAGAAGCCGGCATCGGTCTCGATGTCGAGTTGCGCGACGATGACGAAGTCACGCAGGCTCAGGCGTCTCAGCATCGCGCAGCCCGTTCGGCGCCGGGCCGCCCCAAGCCGAACGCTCCCCATGGGCCACCAAGGGGCCCCTCGCGGGGCCAGGGGGGCGACGCCG
>JANPDN010000110.1:0-22564 GCA_031431555.1 Rubrivivax sp. | reverse complement strand
CATCCTTCGCTGGTCAGGCTGCCTTCGTGAACTGGCCGCTGCGCTCGCGCAGGAAGAGGAACAGGGCGAGGCCGCAAGCCGGCCCCAGCCACAAGTTGGCGCTCAGGCACCACAGCAGTTGGCGCCAGCCGAGCGCGCTTGCCTCGACGACCATGAATACCGCCACGACGGCCATCGCCAGCCACAGCGCGGGGCTGGCCAGCACCACCAGCGGGCCCGGCCAGATCATCAGCGCGCCCAGCCAGAGCACGCCGGTGGCGATGGCCAGCGCCAGGTAGAGCATGGCGCGGCCGCTCCGCTGCGGCTGCGCCGCAACGCGCAACGCCACCTTGACGGCCTCCTCGGCCGCCGCGATCGGGACTTCGGCCTTGGTCTTATCCGTCACCTGCGGCTGCGCTTGGCCCGCGAAGCAACCGCGCAAGAAGTGGCCGATGCGCAAGGTGGCCGCGCGAGCCTGGGGCAGGAAGTCCAGCGCCGGAAAGACATGCGGCATGCCGTGCCACACCAGCAGTTGCGCGTTCGGCGCGCGGTGGAACACGCGCACCGAGTCATCCAGCAGCAACTCGGTACTGCCCACCACCAGCAACAGCGGCGGCAATCCGGTGAAGTCGCCGAACACGGGCGAGACATGCGGGTGCGTGCGCAGGCTGCGCTTGGACAGGTATACCGGCACCAACGACTCCATCGTGTCGGCGCTGAACATGTCGTCCACGCCGTCGTTGCGGCGGATGGAGTCGCTGCTGAACGTGAGGTCGGCCACCGGAGACAGCGCCACCGCGCCGGCAGGCAAAGGCAGCGCCTCGTCGCGCAGGCGCAGCAGCAGCGCCAGCGTCAGGTTGCCGCCAGCTGAGTCGCCCGCCACGACGATGTGGTCGGGCGCAAAGCCCTGCTCCAGCAGCCACCGATAGGCGGCCACGCAGTCGTCCAGCGCGGCGGGATATCGGTGCTCGGGCGAGAGCCGGTAGCTCAGCATCAGGCCGCGCGCTTGGGCCTCGGCGCAGATGCGCGCCAGCAGCGCGCCGTGCAGCAGCGGTGTCTCGGCAATGAAAGCACCGCCGTGCAGGTAAAGCAAGACGCGGTCCTTGTGCACACCCTTGACATCGATCCAGGTCGCCGGCGCGCTGCCGGCGGTGACGCGCTCAGTGCGCGCATCGGGTTGGCGCCCCAGCGCGTCCACGCGCCTGGCCGCATTGCGCAGCAGCACGGGGTCGGACACCAGCTTCATCTGCATGCGCATCAGGCGAAGTGCCGGCTTGAGCATGGTGCGGCCCACGGTGTCGAGAAGAAAGCTCATTGGTGCCGCGTTCGGTTGGTGGACAGTCGTTTGAAAGTGCCAGTCTCGGGGCCAAGGGGTGGCCATGCCCTGCATTAGACGTCCTGCCCGTGGCCTTCGGGGTCGAGAAGGCGCGTTCGAGCCTCCGAACTCAGCCCCAGCGGCCTATCGGAGGGTCTGCCTGCGGATCTGCCCCGGCGAATGGCGGTAGCAGTCGCGGTGACTTGTAGTCATCGCCCAGGGTCAGCGCTGTCAGCGCAGCTTGTCGATGGACCAAATCGCTGACACTGCGCCACGAACTGGAAAGCCTGAAGACAGTGTCCGAAAGCGTCCGTTGATCGCAGGGCAGTGCTCGCCCAGACCGGCGGCCAACTGGCCGCGCACCCTGCGCGTCGGCTGTTTTGCCATGGAATCGCAGGCCGGACCGTCGGCCCCCGACCCGTTCCGGTCGTTTGGGCGCCCGAATTGAGCGCTCGCAAGCAGCCAGCCAGCATGTCGCAGGCCAAGGGGGCAAGTCCGGCAAAGTCAACGATTGACGCGGGAGATATCGCGATCGCCGTGTCCAGGCGGCCGCCGGTCGAACCAGGGCCGCGCGCGTTCAAGCTGCCCGGCAAGCCTGAACAGCAGCGCTTCGTCGCCGTATCGCGCGACAAATTGGCAGCCGATGGGCAGCTGGTCAGCCGACCAATGCAGCGGTATCGACATCGCTGGCTGGCCGCTCACGTTGAAGGGGTAGGTGAAGGGCAGGAAGGCATCGAGCCGGGCCAGCCAGGCGTCGACATCAGCGGAATCGATGCCGAAATGGCCGACCGGTTGCGGCGGCTGCGCCAACGTCGGGGTCAGCCACAGATCGTAGCGGTCGAAGAACTTGGCAATCCGCCGCGACTGCCGGTGCAGGCCGTGCACGGCGAGGATGAACTGAGCCGCCGAGACGTTTCGGCCGCGCTCGGCCAGTGCATAGGTGAGTGGCTCGATCAGCGAGGGCGCGCAAAGCCCGCCGCCGGTGGCGCGCGCCACGTTGGCCATCGTGTGCGCTGCGAAGACCTGGCCAAAACCGTCGCGCAGGGCTTCGGCGTCGTAGTCGGGCGAGGCCTCGTCGACCTGATGGCCGAGCTGCTGGCACAGCTTCGCCACATCCTCGACCGCGTCGATGCAGTGCGCATGCACGGGCACGCCGGTCGGCGCTTTGCGTGCAAAGCCGATGCGCAACCGGCCCGCTTCGGCCCGTACCTCTTCCAGGTACGGACGTGCCGGCGGCACCGCGATGTACGGGTCACCGTTCATCGGCCCGGCGATGGCGTCGAGCATGGCCGCGCTGTCGCGCACGCTGCGACTGACCACATGCTGCATGGCCAGCCCACTCAAACCCTCGCCGCCTTCGGGGCCCGCGGTGATGCGTGCGCGGGTCGGTTTCAGGCCGAACAGGCCGCAGCACGAGGCCGGGATGCGGATCGAACCGCCGCCGTCGGTGGCGTGCGCCAGCGGCACGATGCCGGCAGCCACCGCCGCCGCCGAACCCCCGCTGGAACCGCCGGGCGACAGCTCGGTGCGCCAGGGGTTGCGCGTGATGCCGTACAGCTGCGACTCGGTGCACGGCGACAAGCCGAACTCCGACGAGTTGGTCTTGCCGACGATATTCAGGCCGGCGCGCCGCATGCGCGCGACGATCTCGCTGTCGGCAGCAGCGATGTGGTTCGCATACAGCCGAGACGCGGACGTCGTCGCAGCACCCGCGACCGACACCACCAATTCCTTGACCAGAAAGGGCACCCCCTCGAACGGACCCGGTGGCAGGCCGGCATCGACGGCCGCGCGGGCCGCATCGAAGAGTGGCGTGACGACGGCGTTCAGCGTCGGGTTGCACTGCTGCACGCGCTGCTCGGCGGCATCGAGCAGTTCGCGTGCGCTGACCTCGCCGCGTTTCACCAACCCGGCCAGCGCCAGGCCGTCGTGGGCTTCGTAGTCGTTCATGGATTCGCTCCGGTGGGCCAGTCGGCCTTGGGCATCGGCAGCGCGTTCGACAGGTCCGCGTCGAGCGCGCTGCCGAAGCCCGAACATTGCAGCGAACCGATCGCCAGCCGCCCGCCCTGGATGTGCAGCCGCGCGCCGCCGCCATCGTCGTGGTACAGGTCGGGGTGGGCGCGCAGGAATGCCCGCGCCTCGGCCCGCGGCCGGCCCGCGAAGCCGTCGATGTAGTGATGCGCATTGCGCTCCACATGGGCAATACCGAGCAGACTGACGAGTGCCAGATCCTGCTGCACCGAGGTGCCGGCCTGGGTCGTCAGGTCTTCGGCGGACATGAAATAGCCACCCTGCGATGTCGCGTTCCATGCGTGGCAGCGCGCCAGATTGATGAGCGACTTGTACAGGCCCTTGCAGAGCTTGGTCGACACACCTTTGTAGCCGAGCGTGCGGGCGCGCCGGAACGCGCCCAACTCGCCGTCGGATTCGTCAATGATCACCGGCAGGTCCGCGGCCAGCGGCGCGACGCTCTGCGACAGCGCCACCGCTCGCTTGATCGGCTGCTCGATGAACAGCGTGGATTCGCACAGCCTGCGCAACGCGGGCACGGCCTTCAGTTCGCGCCACAGCGCGGTGACCGCAGCGGCGTCGTCGAACTGTTCGTTGCCATCGAGCGTGACCTGGATCGGTGCCTCGACGTCGTTCAGCACGCCGGCGATTTTTGTCAGCCGTTTGATGTCAGCGTCGCGCTGGCCGCAGAGCTTGAGCTTGAAGTGGCGATGGCCGTAGTAGGCAACGACCTCCCGAAGTGTTTCTGGCAGACCGTCATCAACACGCGTGCCGGGTGGCTGGTCGGCGGCGACGATCGGGTCGACCAGCCCGACGGTGTGGCGCACGGCGATCGAATCGGCCATCGTCAGCGACGCCAGGAAGGCGTCGAAGTCGAAGGCGCTGAGGTCGGCGGCAACCGCATGCGGCCGCATGCCGGCCAGGTTGGCACGCATCGCGTCGCAGAAACTTAGGCCCTCGATGCGGCAAAGTGCGTCGAGCACCGCGCGGTCGACCAGCGCCGGCCCGTAACCCGCGACCAGCGGCGGCAGATCGAGCCGGGCGGCGGCGGCCAGATGGGGCGCGTAGTGCTCGGCGAACAGGTCGAACGCGCTCAGCCACGGCGCGGCGCGGTAGGCGTCGACACACAGCTCCAACGCGCAGCGCAGCTGGTGAACGTTCTGTTCGTCACTGAGCAGCGGGTTTTTATCGAACCACTTCGCACCGAGTGCTTCGGCGCCGAAGCCGGTCCCTTCGCGGCCGTCTTCGAGCCGCACGCGCACGCGCACGACGGCCTGGAGGCCCTCGGTGACGGTGATCACGCCGAAGCGAAACGGCAGGCGCAGCTTGAAGGGCTGCTCGAAGGCATCGACCGCCAGGACTTTCAGGCGCGGAGCCTGGGCCATCAAGAAGACTCCATCACAAACCCTCCATCACGCCGCGCAGGTAACCCATGGCGTGGGCGGCGCAGCCCGCGCCATCCGGGACGTATTCGAAGGGCTCAACCGCGATCCAGCCCTTGTAGCCAAGCCGCTTCAACGTGTCGAGCACTGGCCGCATCGGCATGTCGCCCTGGCCAGGGCCGCGACCGTTCGGGTCGTTGAGTTGCACATGCGCGATTTCGCCGCCGGGCAGCCAGCGCTGCAGCAGTTCGGCGGGACTGCTCGATTCAGCGCGACCCACCGCACAGCAGTCGAGCATCGTGCGCAGCGCCGGGTTGTCGATCGCGTGCACGATCTGCACCGCCTCTTCAACCGTGTTGATGAAATTCGCTTCGGGCGGCGCCAG
The DNA here is from genome assembly GCA_031431555.1 of Rubrivivax sp. Lineage (GTDB taxonomy): Bacteria > Pseudomonadota > Gammaproteobacteria > Burkholderiales > Burkholderiaceae_C > Rubrivivax. Next base: position 17,493 of record JANPDN010000110.1, on the reverse strand, counting down.
CGCTTCGATGCAGTAGGTGACGCCGGCGCGCTGCGCATGCGCGGCGATTTGTGCAAAGACGTCAATCGCGCGGTCGCGCGCGGCTTGCGCCAGCGCGCCTTCAGGCAACCGGCGCTGCGCCGGCGAGCCGTGTACCAGCACCTGCGCACCGAGGTCGGCGCACAAGTCAATCAGGCCGTGCAGCCGCGCCAGCGTGCGCTGCCGAACTTGTGCGTCGGCCGAGGTGATTGACAGCCCGGCGGGTTTGGCCAGCAGCCAGTGCAGACCAGAGATCGCGATGCCGGTGTCGGCCGCCTGTGTACGCAATGCGGCGCGTTCAGCGGCGCTGAGTTCGAGCGCATCGTCGGCCAGCGTGAACGGCGCCACTTCGAGCCCGGCGTACCCCAGACTGGCGGCGAACGCGCACTGCTGCGCAAAGGGCATCGGTGCCAGCACCTCGTTGCACAGCGCGATGCGCATCGGGTTTCGACTCAGCGTCTCAGCGCGGGGGCCCGGGGCGCGAGGCGCCCAAGGTCCCGCTCAGCTCGGCGTAGATTTCCAGCGTCAGCCGGCCCATCTCTGGCGCCACGCGTGTTTCCACGCTGCGCGGACGCGGCAGCGGCACGGTGTGGATGCCGGCAACGCGACCGGGGCGCGGCGACATCACCACCACGCGGTCGGCCAGGAATACGGCTTCGGCAATCGAGTGCGTGACGAAGATGATCGTCTTGCGCACCGCACCCGCATCGCCCTCACCCCAGATTTGCAGCAGCTCCAGATTCATCTCGTCGCGTGTCATCGCGTCGAGCGCGCCGAAGGGTTCGTCCATCAGCAGGATCGGCGGGTCGAGCACCAACGCGCGGCACAGCGAGGCGCGTTGCTGCATGCCGCCGGACAGCTCGCCGGGGCGCTTGTTGGCAAATTCGCTCAATCCCACCAGCTGCAGCAGCCGCAACGCGCGCTCGCGATAGTCGCGCGGGTTGAGCCCGGACAACTCGGCCGGCAGCAGCACGTTGTCGAGCACGCTGCGCCACTTCAGCAGCACCGCCGCCTGGAACACCATGCCCACGCGTGATACCGGGCCGGTGACCTTGACGCCATCGACCTCGACCTCGCCCGAGCTGACCGGCCGCAGCCCGGCAATGATGCGCATCAGCGTCGACTTGCCACACCCGCTGGGGCCGACCAGCGCGACGAACTCGCCTTGTTGCACCGTCAACGAGATGTCCCTCAGCGCCTCGACCGGGCCGCTGTCGGCCGCGTAGACCATGCCGACCCGGTCGATGCGGATCAACGGGGCCGCTGCCGCAGCGGTGCGGGCTGGCGCTTGCTGCACTTCGCTCAAGTCCACGCCTGCGCCTCGACGACCGTCACTTGACTGGCACCGGCAGCGCCACCTTGGTCAGGAACTCGGTCGTGTAGACGGCCTTGCAATCGAGCTTGCGCGCGACGCCCATGTAGGTATTGACGATGTCGGTCGAGGTGCACATCTTCTTGTCGTCGATCCAGCCGATGCCGTTGTCGGCGTAACGCTTGGTGCGCATCAGGTCGATGCCGAGCATCATGTTGGGCTCGATGATCGCCAGGTCGATCTCGGGCACGCGCTTCTTGAAGATCACCAGCGCGGCCTTGGGGTCGGCCATCACGTCGCGCCAGCCCATGTAGGCCGCCTCGAGGAAGGCCTTGAGCTGCTTCGGCTTGTCTTTCATGGTCTTTTCGCCAGCGATGATCGACATGCTGTAGAGGTCAAATCCGTTGTCGGCCCAGGGCATCATCACGACGTTGCCCTTGCCCATGGCCTTCTCGTAGAAGGGCATGCCGGTGGTGTAGTCGGCGACCAGGTCGACCCGCTTTTCTGCCAGCGCAGCGATCTTTGCCGCGGGTTCGATATTCACCCAAGTGACCTTGGCATCGTCGATGCCCTGCAGTTTGGCGAAGGCCGGCCAGGCCTGGCGCTGGCCGTCGCCTGGCGGCGCGCCGATAGTGCGGCCCTCGACATCCTTCGGCTTGGTGACCGGCTTGTCCTTGCTGCTGAAGAAGTTCAGCGGCGTGTTGTCGAAGACCATGCCGACCATCTTTGTGCGCGCGCCGCGTGCCTGCGCGCTGAGCACCGCCACGGTGTCGGCCAGGCCGGCGTCGGCACGGTCGGTGTCGACCTTGGCAATCGAATCACCCGAGCCCTTGGAGTTCTCCAGCGTCACCTCCAGCCCGGCCTTGGCGAAGTAGCCCTTCTCCAGCGCCACCCAATACGCCGCATGGTCGCCAACGGCGAACCAGTTCAGCGCGAAGGTGAACTTCTCCAGCGGCTGCGCAAAAGCCGCGCTGGCACTGCCGATCACCGCGATGGCACCGATTCGCGCCAGGCCCCTAGTCCAGTTCGTCATCGTCACTCTCCTTGTTGAGACAACCCGTTCCCGCATGCCCTCTACACGTCATTGGCCCAGGGCGCCAGGATGCGGGACAACCCGGTGACCGCACCGAACAGCAACAGCCCGAGGATCGAGATCCACACCAGCGCGGCAAATGCAACCGGTGTGTTCATGCTGCTTTGCGAAGTGATGATCACATAGCCCAGCCCGCTCTGCGAGGCCACGAACTCGCCGACGATGGCGCCAACGACTGCTGCCGTGGCGGTGATCTTCAGCGCGCTGAGGATGTAGGGGTAAGCGTTGGGCACGCGGATCTTGACGAACACCTTCCACTTTGGCGCGTTGAATACGCGCCCCAGGTCGATCATCTCCTCGTCGATCTGCCTCAGCCCGACGGCGGTGTTGATGACCACTGGAAAAAAGCCGATCAGCGCGCCGATAAGCATGTTGGGCAGGATGCCGTAGCCCAGCCAGATCAGGAACAGCGGTGCCACCGCCACCTTCGGCAAGGTGTTGACGAAGACCAGGAAGGGCATCAGCACACGCGAGATCGCACTTGACCATGCGATCGCCAGGCCGAGCAGTACGCCGGCCACGCCGGCGATGGCGAAGGCGCCGATGATTTCGATGCCGGTGATCCAGATGTGTTTGCCCCACGGGATCTCGCCGCTGACCATCGACTGCCAGACCAGCCGCGGCGGCGGCAGCAGGTACTCGCGGATGTCGAACCATTGCACGGCGTAGTGCCAGAACAGGATCAGCACGACGAACAGGCCCAGCGCGGGCAGGTTGTAGATGACCGACTTGTGCAATCCGTTCATGCAGCGCACTCCAGCGCATGGTGGCGCACCCAGTCCTCGTCGACCTGCACGCCGAGCCCGGGCCCGGTGGGTAGCGCTACCTGCCCGCTGCCGGCCCAAACGCGGCGGCGCAGGAAGGGCGTGTCGATGTACTGCGGGCCGTTCAGCGCCAGCGGGTTGATGTCGAAGGCCGCCGCCAGATGCAGCCCCGCGGCCAGACCCAGATCGGTTTCGGTCAGACCCGACAACGACAGCACGAGCCCGGCGGCTTCGGCGGCGTCGCACAGCTGGCGCGAGCGGTACAGGCCAGCGTTGCGCTGGACCTTGGCCACGGCCACGCCGATGGCGTCGGCGCGTGCGTATTCGAGCAGGTCGGCCGTTGCGCGCAGCGATTCGTCGATGCCGATCGGCACCGGGCTGGCCGCGCACAGCCGGCGGTAGCCCGACAGGTTGAAGCCGTTCAGCGGTTGCTCGAACATCGCCACGTCCAGCGCCTCGAAGCGCCGCGCCTGGCGCAACGCCGCATCGATGCGGTAGCCGCGGTTGGCATCGGCCTGCAGCCAGACTGTGTCGCCCAGCGCTTTGCGCGCGCGCTGCAGCAGGTCGAGGTCGCCGCGCTCGCCGTGCATGCCGATCTTGGCGTCAAAGGTGGTGTAGCCAGCCTCCAGGCCATCGGCAACGACGCGCTCGACTTCTTCGGGTCTTTGCACCGAGATCATCCACATCAGATCGAACTGCGTGCGCCGGCAACTGCCCAGCAGTTGATGTACCGGCACTTGCAGCGCATGGCCCAGCGCATCGTACGCGGCCACGTCGATGGCCGACTTGGCCAGCGGCGAGCCGGCGGTCACGCCGGGGCTGATGGCACGCTCCATCGCGCGATGCAATGCATCGAAGTTCCACAGCTCGATGCCGAGCACCGCCGGCACCAGGTAGTGGCGCAATGTGCTGACGATGCTTTCGGTGGTTTCGTAGGTCCAGCGCGGTGTCGGCGTGGCCTCGCCCCAACCGACGGCGCCGTTGTCCGCCACCAGCTTGACCAACACGCGGTGTGACAGCGCATTCGGCGCGCCGGCCACGCCACCGGCGAGCACGAACGTCGACTTGAAGGCGAAGCCGAGCAAGAAGACCTCGATGGATTCGATCTTCATGGCAACGTGCTCAGCCCAGCCAGCGTTCGAGATTCGCGGCGACAAATGCATCGTCTGCGAGATCAGCATGCTGGCGACACACGCGGTCGATCTCTGCCGCCTGCCCCGGACTCAGGGCCTCGTTGGGGTCGAGGCACCAGACGCCTTCGAGCAGCCCCTGCCGACGCAGCACCTCATGGCAACCGGCGATGCAGCCGCGAAAGGCATTCGCGACGTCGAAGAATGCGCTGTTGCAGTCGGTGACGCGGCTGTCCAGCGCGAGCAACTCGGTATCGACGGCTGCGCCGTCCTGCACTGCCAAGTGGCAGCGTGCCAGCAACTGCACCGCGCTGCGCGTCCAGACCGACCAGTGGCCGAGCAGCCCGCCGCGAAAACGCAGCGTCACCGGCTTGCCTTCGCGCTGCAGCGTGAACGGCAACAGCAAGTCGAGCACGATGTGGTCGTCGTTGCCGGTGTACAGGGTGATGCGGTCCTCGGCGCCGGCCTCAACCACGCCGCGCAAGACATCGAGCGTGCGATAGCGGTTGAACGGCGCGACCTTGATCGCGACGACGTTGTCGATCGCGGCGAAGCGCGTCCAGAAGTTCACGCCAAGTTCGAGGCCGCCGACGGCAGGCTGCAGATAGAAGCCCACCAACGGGATCTCGCGCGCCAGCGCGCTGCAATGTTCGATGAGGGCGTCTTCGCTGGCGCCCTTCATCGCCGCCAGGCTCAGCAGCCCGGCGTGGTAGCCCAGGCTGCGCGCCAGCTTTGCCTCGGCCAGCGCCTGTTCGGTGCGGCCACACAGACCGGCGATCAGCGCGCGCGGCGTGCCAGTTTTGTCCCAGCTGCGCGTGGTCTCGGCAGCGATGCGCAACACCTGTTCGAACAGGCCGCGCTCGCGAATCGCGAACTGCGTGGTGTGCACGCCGACTGCCAAGCCGCCAGAACCGGCGTCGAGGTAGTAGCGCGCCAACGCGCGCTGCCGCCGCTCGTCGAGTTCGCGCCGCGCGTTCAGCGCCAGCGGGTGCGCGGGGATGACCACACCAGCGCGCAGCGCGGATTGCCAACTCGGTGCGGTCTGGCTCATCCGAACTCCGGCCCGGCGACGAGGAACTGGCGTGCGTCACCCTGCAGCGCGGTCGCGTCGCCGAGCGCCATGCGCACGAACGGCCGTTGCCGCGTGAAGTGCCGCATCGTCAGCGCCGCGAGCAGCGCTTCTTGGTGCGTCACCGCGTCGAGAAACACCGGGCCACGCAGATTCGCCAGCGCGGCATCGAGCAAGGCGACGGCCGTGGTCGCGTCGGCGGCGACCAGCGGGCCGATGTGCACCGCACGCCGGCCTTCGCGGCAGATGATGAATCCGCTGCGGTCGTGCGTTAGCCAGCCGCGGGTTGCGGGCCGTGCCAGGAAGGCTTCGATCAGAAATCGTCGGTCAATGCGGTTGGCGGCCCGGTCGAGTGCAACAACGACCTCGACATCCGCACCCACCATCACGCGTGTGTTGGCCGGTGTCGCGTGCGCGCCGGTCGGCTGCTCAGCCTGCCATCGTTCGAAGGCCAGGCCCGTCGCGAAGCCCAGGCGCCGATACACCGGTTCGCCGGCCGGGGTTGCATCAAGCACCGGCGTCAGTTGTCGCTCGCGCAAGCAATCCACACAACGGGTGAGCAGTTCGGTGGCCAGCCCGCGATGCCGCCAGGCGGCGTCGACCAGCACCATCGAAATCCAGCCCTGGTCATCGCCGTAAGGCAGTGCCGCCGCGCTGGCCACCAGCCGGCCGGTGGCGTCGTGCATGCCCTCGACGCGACCATGTTTGAAGAAGACGCGCCAATCATCGGCGGTCTGGTTCCACCCGGCAGCGTCGGACAGCGCGAGCGCGCCGGCTGCGTCAGCGGGGCCGAGCGTGCTGCGAGTCGGCGATTCAGAAGCCACCATCGCGGACTTCGAACTTGGTCGGTTTGTTGTAGGTCGAGCCGCCGCGCGCGACCCAGTCGGCGACCCAGTCGAGCATGCGCGCCAGCGGCACCAGAGGTTGGCCAAACAGGGACTGGGCCAGCGCGGTGTCGGACAGCAGTGCGGTCGCTCCTTCTTCGCCGACAAAACGCGGCGCCTTGCCGAGCCGCTCGCCGAACTGCTGCGCCAACGCGCGCACCGACAGCACGTCGGGGCCGGTGCAGTTGATTGGCGTGGTCGGCGTCGTTGCATGGCGCAGGCAGCGCAGCACCTGCGAATTCGCATCACCTTGCCAGATGACGTTGACGTGGCCCATCGCCAAGTCGATCGCCGCGCCCTGGGCAACACGCGTGGCGATATCGAGCAGCACACCGTAGCGCAGGTCGATCGCATAGTTCAGCCTGAAGACGCGCCCGGCTGTGCTGTGCCGCGCCGAGAAGTACTCGAACATGCGCTCGCGGCCCAGGCAAGACTGCGCGTATTCGCCCACCGGGCCGGGTGCGAGGTCTTCGTTGGCGCCGCCCGATGTCGGCGACGTCAGCGGATAGACGTTGCCGGTGGAGAAGGCGACGATGCGCGACTGCGTGAAGGTCTCGGCCACCGAGGCCGGTAGCCAGGTGTTCATCGCCCAGGTCAACGACGGGTTGCTGCTCGCGCCGAACTTGTGGCCGGCGGCGAAGACGATGTTCGGCACGCGCGGCAATGCCTGCAGCGCTGCGCGGTCGAGGAGGTCGGCGGTGAGGGTTTCGACGCCCCAATCGTGCAGGCGCGATCGCACTGCAGCGTCGCTGAAGCGAGCCACGCCGATGACGCGGCGATGCGGCATCGCACGTTTGGCCAAGCGCGCCAGCGTCGGGCCCATCTTGCCGCCGACGCCCAGGATCATCAAGTCACCATCGACGTGGGCCAAGTCGTCCAGCAGCGTCGCGCTGGGCCGGCTGAGCAATTCCTCCAGCGCCCCGACTGAGTCCAGCCGGTCGGGCAGCCGGTTCGCGTCGAGCAGGTCGGGCGCTGTGTCGCTCATCGGGTGGCGTACGTCGCGTGTCGGTGTTGGGTCAGTGTAGAGCCGACTTCGGACAGATGTCAACCGTTTGGTTGAAACGCATGAAAGACTACGGTCGCAGCCCGGCCAGCACCAGTGCAACCACATGCCGGCGGTAGCTTGCGACCATGGTCGGCAGGCTCAAGTCGCGAGCGAATATCGAGGACAGCGTCAACCGGTTCGAGAAGTAGAAGTACGACATTCCGGCGACCGAGATGTAGAGTTCGACCGGGTCGATGCCGCGGCGGAACACCTTCGCGCGGACGCCGCGGCCGAGGGTCTTGCGGATCAACTCGACGAGTGGTGAGTTCGTCTCGCGGATCGCTTGCGACGAGCGCACATGTTCGGCGCCGCGTGCGTTCTCGTGGTTGAGCAGGCCGATGAAGTCGGGGTGCCTGGCCAGGTAGTCAAGCGAGAAGCCGACGAGCGCGGCCATCGCCTGCTCGGGTGCTTGATCGTCCAGGTTCAGGCTGTGTTCGAGCGCGCGGATCTCCGCGTACACCGACTCCAGCGCCGCGCGATACAACGCGTCCTTATTGCCGAAGTAGTAGTACAGCAGTTGTTTGTTGACGCCAGCGCGTTCGGCGATGCGGTCGACCCGCGCGCCAGTTAGACCCTTTGCGGCGAACTCGTGTCGAGCAGCGCCGAGAATGGCGTCGCGCGCCGATGTGCCTGCTGGCGAATCGGGCGTGATGGCACGGCGTGCAACGGCGGTCGTTTCAGATGTCGGCACAGGTCGATCGCGCTCCAGGAGTCATCAATACTGCGACGGTCGACCGGCAGTTTGTCATATCCGCCTGGAGGCCATCGCGAGGCGTGCTTGGCACCATGCATGAACGACTCACCGATGAACCGGCTGGATCGGAACACGTCGTTTGAGGCGCTGCCCAAGTGCGCTTGCGCCCGCCTTCAAACGAGTGGCTGCAGCGCGAAGCTCGAAGATTCAGATGCTCTCAAGCTGCCCGTGATCAGCGACCGGAAGTGGCCGGGCGCCGGCAGCCATGAGCGGCGGCTTTCTGGCCACCAAACTTGGCTGTCAGCTGTCGGGCGGTCAGCTCGCGCATCTGGCTGTCGCTGGTCGACCCATCAGCGACATTCGCTTGCCCAGACAGCGGCCATTCACCAGCAGGCCTGTTGCGCGGTGCGACCTCATGACTTCAGCCGGGGCTTGGCTTCCATCGCAACTTCGCACTGCCACCGAAAAGGGGTTCGCCGCCCGGCATATTTGTGGAGGCGGCGTCAGGCCACTACCAATCGCGCCGCCAGGTAATCGAGCAAGGCGCGAACGCTGGCCGGCTGCAAGCGCGAGGACATCACCGCGTGCATCGGAAGGCGTGGCGCGGCCCATTCGGGCAGCACCTGCAAGAGTCTGCCTTGAGCCAGCGGCTCGCGCACCAAAGACGGGTCCAGCACTGCGACGCCCATGCCGCGCTCGGCCAGCACACGCATCAAGCCCACGTTATTGACCATGAAGCGCCCACGCACCACCACCTCGGCGATATCGGTATCACCCTGCAGCCGCCAGAGCGCTTGCCGCTGCGCGCCGCGAGGCTGGATGCATTCGTGCTCGACCAAGTCAGCCGGCTGCTTGGGCTCGCCGCGCAGGGCCAGATAGGCGGGGGCCGCGAACAGGCGTTGTTCCACACTGCCGAGACGGCGTGCGACCAGCTTTTCATCTTTCACGGCACCCAGCCGGATCGCCACGTCAACGTGCTCTCCCACCAGATCGGTGTTGCGTGGCGACAGATCAAGATCGAAGCTGATGCCCGGAAACTGGCGCGCAAAGTCGGTCAGTAGCGGGCCTATGACCGTCACGCCCAGATCGACTGGCATCGACAAGCGGACATGCCCGCTGGGCTGCGCTGCGCTTTCGCGCAGCGCCTCCTGAGCCAGTCGGGCTTCGTCCACCAGATGACCGCAGCGTTCGAAGTAACGCCGCCCCGCTTCGGTCAACTCCACACGCCGCGTCGTGCGGTCGAACAGGCGCACGCCGAACTCGCGCTCCATCGCTGCGATGCGCCGCGACAGCGTGGCACCCGGCACGCCGAGGTTGCGGCTGGCGCGGCTGAAGCTGGCGGTGCGAGCCACTTCGACGAACAGCGTCATGTCGTGCAAGGCGGACAGGTCACCCATACGGATCAGTTTATTCCATGGATGGAAAGATCATTCCCAATCTTTGGACTTCTGCGGCCAAGCAGCGCCCAGCACACTGCGGACTCCGCGGGTCGTGTCGTCCGGCGGCATTCACATCACTGATCCACATGGAGGCGCCCGCCATGAAGCTTCACACCGTCGTACTCGCCCTTGCACTGGCCGTCTCGAGCGCTACGGCCTTTGCGCAGACTGCACCTGCCCTGGATGACCCGAACACCGTTGTCACGGTGATGCAGTTTTCGGCGCGCAGTGCCAGCACACGTGCCCAGTTGCAGGAGCGCATGGGCGCCATCCGCGAGTACATCCGCAAGCAGCCGGGCTACATCGAGAACGCGTTGATGGAGAACCGCAACACGGGCAGCAAACCGGACTTCGTCGGCGTGTCGCGCTGGAAGTCCTTCAAGGACTGGGAAGCGCTGTGGCTAAAGCCCGAGTTCCAGAAGCTCGTCGCCGCGGCCGGGGAAGTCGGCGACATCAACCCGGGTACCTACTCGCCGATCAAGCGCTGAGGCGCGCTGCCAGTGCGAATTGGCAGCAGCCACTGACGACCGTCTAACGCAAGGAGGCCTGATGAACGCACTCCCGAATCGATACCACGGTGCATTGGTCGCGCTGCACTGGTTGCTTGCGTTGCTGCTCATCGTGGCCCTGGCGATGGGCACGTTCGCGCTGAAAACCGTTCCCAACAGTTCACCCGACAAGATCGCAGCGCTGCAGGGCCACATGATTGCCGGCGGGTTGATCCTGCTGCTGACGCTCACGCGCCTGGTCGTGCGCCTGAAGACCGCACACCCTGCGCCAGCAAGCACGGGCAACGCCATGCTGGACCGACTGGCTCCGCTGACTCACTGGAGCTTGTATGTCCTGGTGTTGCTGATGGCCGGCAGCGGGGTGGCGATGTCGGTGTTGGCCGGGCTGCCGGGCATCGTGTTTGGCGGAGTCGGCAACCTGCCGGTCAACTTCGACGCACTGCCGCCTCGTGCTGTGCACGGCATCGTGGCCAAGCTGCTGATGCTGGCGATTGGCTTGCACATCGCCGCCGCGCTGTACCACCAGTTTGTGCGGCGCGACGGCCTGCTGGCCCGCATGGGCTTTGGCGCACGTTCGGCGACCCGGAATCGACTGACTTGACACATCACTGACAGGAGAACCAGGACCATGAACGCAAAGAAGGTGCTTTTGATCGGGCTCGATCCGCAGGGCTATGACTACGCGAACTCGCCATTCCCCAATCTGACGCCACAGATCGTGATGGCCGGGCTGGAGTCCGATCTGGCCACTCTGAACAAGGAGGGCTACGACGCGCGAATGGTGCTGGTTGATCCCAACGCCGACGCGGCCAGCGCCATTTCAAAAGTGCTGCAGGAGCGCTTCGATTGCATCCTGTTGGGGGGCGCGCTGCGGACGACGCCGAAGTACTTTCTGCTCTTCGAGCAGGTCATCAACCTGGTGCACGAAGCCGCGCCGGCCGCGCGGCTGTGCTTCAACACCGGCCCGGCCGATTCCTTGGCTGCGGTGCGGCGTTGGGTTTAGGGGCTCGCCATGCAAGTGACCTCTCTCGATCCGCGCGTCGACATCACGGCGCAATTGGGCGGTGAGCAGGCGGGGCCCGTGACATTCATTGCGCTGTTCCATGTACCTGCGCAGGATGCCGACAGACTCTTGGATGCTTGGTACGGCGAGGAGGCTTTCCTGCTTGAACAACCTGGCTTCATGTCGCGTGAGCTGGTGCGTGGCCGCGCCGGAAGCGATGTGTTCATCGACATTGCCAAGTGGGAGTCGGCTGCGCACTACAAGGCGGCGCTGAACCACCCGGAGCATCTTGCCCTGCTGGCTCCCTATGGCCCTTGTGGTGGTAGCAGTGCGCTGCATCTGCTCGACCCGACCACCAAGCCGTTACGACTGCCAGCGCCGGTGCGCGACTTCCTTACGGCGGTCAATCGCGGGGACTCGCAAGCGATGCTGGCGTTCTTCGACGCCGAGCGCGGCGTCATCATCGACGCGGGCCGGACATTCGAAGGCCATGCGGCGATCCGCCCCTGGAACGACAGGGAGTTCATCGGCGCCGGGGGCCAGGTGACCGCCAAGAGCGTGAGCAGCAGCGCCAACGTGGTGACCGTGGTGGCGGATTGGAAGAGCGCTGCCTATACAGGGCCGAGCAAGTTCGTCTTTGTGCTGGCAGGCGAACGCATCGCTGAGCTTCGGCTGGGCCAGTAGGCTCCATCCACCAGCGATGTCCGCCGCCAACACCGCAATGGGCACGGCCCTGACCGCGCACCCCAGGTTTGGCCATGTGTCGGTCTATGCCGACGACCCACAGCAAGCCGCATCAACGCTGGCGGCCCTGATCGGCGGCCGAGTCGCACCGTTCCCGCCGCATGCCGGTGGCTGGGTTTGTTTCCTGTCGGCCGACCGGGCAAGTTGGCAGCATGAGTTTGTGGAGTTCTACCCGCGCGACACCCAGTTGGTGCGCATCGACAGCCAATCAGCCCATCCGAAGTTCGCTCCGGTCGAAGGCGGCCGCGCGACTGGGGCCGGCTCGCATCTCAACCTGGTCGTTCCCATGTCGGGCGATGAGATCGAGGCCGCCTGCGCCAAGGCGGCCCGGCCTTACGGCTGGCGTTGGCAAGGTCTGATGGACGTGTGGCTCGAGGAGCGACTGATGGTTGAACTCGTCCCTGGTCTCTGAAACCGCCTGCAACTTCACTCATCGACTGTGGGGAGCCTGACCATGAAAGCCGTACGTATCCACGCCTATGGCGGCCCGGAGCAGATGCAAGTTGACGACGCGCCGATACCGGCATGCGGCGCCAACGACGTGCTGGTGCGGGTGGTCGCCGCCGGCATCAACCCGGTCGACTGGAAGATGCGCGCGGGCGTCATGGCGCAGGCCGTGCCCAAGACGTTCCCAATCACCTTGGGCTCTGACGCGGCCGGCGTGGTGTCGGCTGTCGGCGGTTCAGCGACGGGCTTCAAGACCGGTGACGAGGTCTTCTTCTATGCCGAGTTCGCGCGCGGCGGCACCTATGCCGAGTACGTGGCCGTGGATGCATCGCAGGTGGCGCTGAAGCCGCGCACGGTGCCCTTTGCCGCTGCGGCGGCGCTGCCAACACCGGGCCAAGCCGCGTGGACGGCCCTGATGGACACGGCCAAGATCGAACCCGGCATGCGGGTGCTGATCCACGGCGGTGCAGGCGCGCTCGGCAGCGTGGCGGTGCAACTGGCCAAGGCGCAGAGTCTGCACGTGATTGCCACGGCCAGCGGCGCGGGCGTCGATCTGGTCAAGTCGCTCGGCGCCGATGAGGTGATCGACTACCGCCAGCAGCCGTTCCAGAACGTGGTCAAAGGGGTTGACGTGGTGCTCGACACGCTCGGCGGGCCGACGCAAGAGGCCTCGTGGGCGACACTGAAGCCGGGCGGCATCCTGGTGGCCACCGCCATGCCGCCGTCGCCCGAGCGCGCAGCCACAGCAGGCGTGCGCGCTGCCTTCGTGTTCACCCCGCCGCGCGGCGCCGTGTTGGCGTTGTTGGCCGAGCGAGTCGATGCGGGCCGGCTGCGTCTGCTGGTGGGTCAGGAGTTCGCGCTATCCGATGCGGCGCAAGCGCACCGTCTGGGCGAAAGCGGCCAAGCGCGCGGCAAGATGATTCTTCATGTCGGTGCACCGCACGCCTGAGCGAGACAGCACGACCGATTCATCGAACGCACGCCAACGCAAAGTCGGTAGCCTTGCCCCAAGACCGACGACAGCTTTCCGGTTCGGGGCGCATTGACTGCTCATGGCCGATTGCGGCTGCCGACGACCGTCGGCTTCGGAGCAGTCAATCCGAGGTCGCTGCATCGACTTTGACATTGCCCCGCCGCCCGACCAACTGCGGCCCCGTTGCCGGCGCTAGACTGAAACTTGCAGCCGGCCGCCATCGAGCGAGCCTGGCACACGACAAGGTGTCGGCATGATCGAACCCACGTTGCGCGACAGACTGATTGCCGGCTACGAGACTTGGCTGGACCAAGACGACTTCGGATAGCGATACGTCGAGATATGCAGGCCTGAGCAGGACAACGGCATGACCTCGGTGCGTCAGTTCCTGGAGGAACTGTTGCGATCGTCTTCGGGGCCGAACGCTCACATTGAACGACCGGCCGCGCTCGAGCATCCCGACAGCACCTTCATGCACCTGCTCGGCAGCCCCCTGGTCACCCAGGATGGCCCTCGTGGGCTCGTCGAATCGGTTGCCCATCACGCGCTTTGCCTCCGGACCATCCCGAGGCTGCTGTTCGAGGCCTTCGGACATCAGGACCAGATCGAAAACGCCGTGCGGACCCGTGCAGAGTTACCGACGCAGCGCGTGGGAGTTGACCGGCATGTCGTCGCGCAGGGGATCACCGACCCAGCCGATCGCGCTGCCCTTGCCGACACCCTGTTGGCGGCCCTCAAGTCGAAGCTGGGCCAGCGCACGATCCGCTCGTTCTTCACTGTGGACGTCGCAGGCAACGGCTATCGACTGCGGGAAGCGCAAATGCGCGCGCCGAAAGACTCGGGGACCGCCCTTGCTCGCCACGTCATTCAAACAAGCGCAGGCGGCGTGAGCATCGACCTGATGCGGTATTCGGACGACGAGCAAACGCATGTGCGGGCCTACGAGTGGTGCGCAGAATTGCGCGACGTCGCCGCGAGCGAGCTACCCGACGCGGTCGCCTACGGCATGGCGTACTGCTTTGAGCGAACAGAGGGCATGCCAGTCGCAGGGAAGTGGGAGCTCATGACGGCGGCGGACTACCTCGCTGATGTCGATCTTCTGCAAGTCAGCGCCTTCTTCGAACAGCATCATGACGCCGAGGCGCTCATTGACGCAGGCGACCTGGCCTTCGTGTGGTTGTGGGAGCGTCGCAGCGGCGCGAGCGCGGGCACCGGCGAGGCATGTCTTCGAGCTGCGCTCACCGACCTGCGACGGCGACTGCGAAACATCCGAACCGTTGTCATTGATCTGAAGCCGTATCAGTTCGTGGTCTCGGATGGCGCAGGCATGCCCACAACCCTGCACATCGAGAAGTTGGAGGCCGTAGATCGCCTGCAATCATTCGTTGAGGCGCTGCATCTGGACCGCATGGTGAAGGGCCACTGCCGCTACATCGTCAACCGGGATGGGGATGACCCGAAGGCGGCGATGCGCGTGCTTGGACTTGCAGGATTGGCGCAGCACGATGCACCTTGGCCGGGCGACGGTTAAGTTCGCTCACCTGGTGCCGTTGCCGGTGGCCGTTTGTTGTTCCAGACACATGACGGCACATGTACGCTGACCAATCGTGCTTTGCTGAGGGGGCTTTTGACGACCCGACGTCTTCAACCTCTCGGAGGCGTTGATCAACCCGAAAGCAGCCTGTCGCAGGGGCCGGCATGCGGCGTGATCAGCAGCTTCGGCGGCGGCCGCGCAGCGTCGTTGACATCGGCGACGACCGCGGCGAGATAGTCCGCGACCTGAGCCCGCAGCGCCGCCGGCGCGGCGCGGTAGAACAGGCCATCGACGACCGGATGGCGTAGCGCAGACATGAGGCAAGTTTCCTGATGCCGAGAATTGGGGCCGTTGGCGGCTGAAAATCAAGCGCCGCGCGCGCTGCGGCACCGGCGCGTCAGCGCTTCTCGCCGAGCGCACGAAGGATCGCCTCTTGCCACCAGCTCGCGTCAACTTGACCGGTCCAGTCGTTGTGGTCAGCCGCTTTGATCAACATCAAATGCTTCGGGCCCGTCAGCGATTCGTACAGCGCGATGCCGAAACGCGCTGGAACGATGCGGTCGTGCTCGGCGACGGCGACGACGACCGGCCGGCCGAACGCTGCGAGGGCAGCCACACTGTCGTAGCGGTCGCGCAGCATCCACGTCACCGGCAGCCAGGGGTAGTGATGCGAGCCGACGCGCTCGAGTCGATCCCACGGCGTGATCAGAAGCAGGCCGGCGACAAGATCGGGCTGGCGCGCTGCAGCCGCTGCAGCCACCGCGGCGCCGAGCGAGTCGCCCAGCAGCAGCAGCGGCGCGCCGTACTGGCGATGGGCGATCGCGACGGTCTGTTCGGCATCGCCCGCCAGGCTCTCTTCGCCGAGCAGGCCGCCGCGCGGGCCGTAGCCCGGGTACTCGGCAAGGATCACCCGCCACCCGAACTGCGTGAGCGCGGCGGCATAAAAATCGCGGTGGCCCGCATGCCCGGCGTTGCCATGAAAAGCGATCGCCGTGCCGCGCACGGCGCCCGTCGGCTCGGCGACGAGACCGCGAAAGTCCTGCGCCGACGGCCAGGCGCGAAGCCCGCCCGACGTCATGCGCTCGACGCCTGCCTTGGCCGGCATGTAGAGCAACCGGTCCTGCAACAGGAAGATCGCTGCCAACCCGACCAGGCAGGCGATCACGAACCACAGCAGGGTTGCCATGCAGCGGGTCAGTCTCGAGTCGGAACGCGGCAAGGAGTGTTTTGTAGCAACGCCGAAGCGTTGAGCATAAGTCTGCCGCTTGATTGCCATCGACAGCGCGCGCAAAGTCTGCTGCCGAGCTCCCAACTGCGCCGTCCATGAGCCCGCCGGGCCGCCATGGGCCACGAAGGGGCCCCTCCGGGTCCCTGGGCGAATTCCGGAGCGCGCAGCACGGAGGTTTCATGAGCAGCGACCCCTTCGACCTTCAGCGTTTTGTTGCCGCACAGGACCCGCTGTATGCGGCCGTGCTGGCCGAGTTACGCGCGGGCTGCAAGCGAACCCACTGGATGTGGTTTGTCTTTCCGCAGCACGTAGCGCTCGGGCGCAGCGCGATGGCGGCGCGCTACGGCCTGGCCTGCAAGGCCGAGGCCGCCGCGTATTGGCAGCATGCCGTTCTCGGGGCACGGCTCGACGAATGCTGCCGGCTCGTGCTGGCGGTCGAGCAGCGAACGGCACACCAGATCTTCGGATCACCGGACGACTTGAAGTTACGCTCGTCAATGACGCTGTTTGCGGCGGCGCTGCAGCAGCAGCAGGTGTTCCAGCAGGTGCTGCAGCGGTACTGCGGGGGCGAGCACGACGCCCACACGCTGGCCTTGCTGTGACCGGTGTGCGGCAACGGGACCGTGCTCATCATGCAACCTTCGTGCTGCGCACTCCAGTATTCGCCTTTCGGGCGGCCGGGCAGGCTCATGGAAGCTCGCGACAAGGACAGGATGCTCGAGGATTGGTTGGTGCAGGTACCTGGCCGGGTGCAAGGCATCGGCTATCGAGAGGCGTGCTTGGGCCACGCGCGCGAACTGGGAATCACCGGGTGGGTCCGCAACCGCATGGACGATTCGGTCGAGGCGATGCTGCAGGGATCGCCCGCGCAGCTTGCCCGCATGTGCAGTTGGCTGCGCGATGGCATGCCCGCAGCACTGGTCGACGAGTTCGTGGTCACGCCGGTGCCGCTGCCGCTGTCGTTGCCATTGCGTCGCTTCGACGACTTCGTCCGCCTGCCCACGCTGTAAGGGCAACCCAACGCCGGAGCGACCATGCAGCCATCCGACCCCATCGACATCGTCAGATCCTGGATCGCCGCGGCCCGGCGCATCGTCGTGTTGACCGGGGCCGGCATCTCGACGGATTCCGGCATCCCCGATTTTCGCGGGCCGCAGGGCGTATGGACCACCAACCCGGCTGCCGAGCAGCAGTCCACATTGCAGCACTACCTGGCCGACCCGCAGGTGCGCCAAGAGGCGTGGCGCAGCCGACTGGCGCATCCCGCGTGGCAGGCGCAACCCAATCGCGGCCACCTCGCGCTGGTGGAACTGGAGCATCGCGGCAAGCTGCACGCGCTGATCACGCAGAACATCGACGAGTTGCACCGGCTGGCGGGTCATTCAGCGGCACGGATCATCGAGGTCCACGGCACGATGCGCCGCGCCGTGTGCTGGGGCTGCGGCCAGCGCACGCCGATGCCAGAGGTGCTGGAGCGCGTTCGCGCCGGCGAGGCCGATCCGGCGTGCCGCGCCTGCGGCGGCATCCTGAAGAGCGACACCATCTCCTTCGGCCAGGCCCTGGTGCCGGCGGTCATCGATCGCGCCATGGCTGCGGCCGCCGAAGCC
>JANPDN010000109.1:0-9084 GCA_031431555.1 Rubrivivax sp. | reverse complement strand
GGCGCGCCCTGGCGCGCCGCAGCCAGCGCGAGCGGCTGTCGCTAGACTGCCAGCATGGCCCATACGACCAACGCCGCTTCTTGACGACACGATTGTGACCACCGTCCAGCCTTCACTGTTTGACGACGACGACGACGACGATACCGACGACGGCGACGCCGACAAGCGCGCCGGCGCCCTCGTCCCCGTCGGCGCCGACCAGCGCCGGCCGCCGGCCGCGGCCAAACGCTCGGCGGCGATGGCCGCCGCGCCGCCCGACCCCGAGATGGCTGACGACGCAGCGCAGTTGCAGCAACGATTCGGCGGGCGCTGTTTTCTCGGCACCTCGTCTTGGAACTTTCCCGGCTGGGCGGGCGTCG
Organism: Rubrivivax sp.; assembly: GCA_031431555.1. Classification (GTDB taxonomy): domain Bacteria; phylum Pseudomonadota; class Gammaproteobacteria; order Burkholderiales; family Burkholderiaceae_C; genus Rubrivivax. The sequence continues at coordinate 8,725 of JANPDN010000109.1, read as the reverse complement.
TCTATGGGCGTGAATATGCCGAAGCGACGCTGTCCAAGCGTGGCCTGTCAGCCTACAGCCAGCACCCTCTGTTGCGCAGCGTCAGCCTGGACCGCGCCTTCTATCGGCCGCTCGAAGCGGCGACCTACGCGCAACTCGCGGCCCAGGTTCCGCCAGAGTTCAGGTTTGTCGTCAAGGCGCCGGCCTCGGTCACCGACGCCACTTTGCGCGAGCCTGGCACCGGCAAGCCGACCGAGAAGAACCCGACGTTCCTGGACGCCGAAGTCGCTGTCGAGCAGGCCGTAAAGCCCGCCGCGGCGGGCTTGGGCGCGACCTTCGGCATGCTCGTCTTCCAGCTCTCGCCGCTGCCCTGGGAGATGCTGGTCAATATCGACGCGTTTTATGCGCGCCTCGATCGGTTCTGGTCGGTCGTGCTGCCAGCGCTGCCCGCCGGCACGCTGGCCGCGCTGGAAGTTCGCGACCCGGCGTTGGTCTCGCCACGCATGGCCGCGCATCTGAAGTCGCATGGCGTGCGGTACTGCCTGGGCCTGCACGACCGCCTGCCGCCGGTGGACCAGCAGATCGATTTGTTGCGCGCCACCTGGCCCGGCGACCTGGTCTGCCGCTGGAACCTGCAGCGCGGCCTGCGCTACAACCAGGCAAAGGATCTCTGGGCGCCCTTCGACCGTTTGGCTGCCCCCGACCCGAAGACCCGCGGGGCGCTGGCCCGCGTCATTGCCGGCACGCTGGCGGCGGGATTTCGCGCGTTTGTGACGATCAACAACAAGGCCGAGGGTTCGGCGCCGCTGTCGGTGGCGGCATTGGCCAAGCAGATCCTCGCCGCGGCGACTTGATCCGGATCAAGCCAGGGCCGGCAGACGACCCCGATAGTTCTTCAGGACTATGCGATGGACCCAGGCCATCGTTCTCTTGGCGCGTCAGCGATAGCCGCTGGAGGGATGTTCGGCCCCGCCCAGCCCACGGACAGTCTCGTCATCGACCCGACGAGTCCTGTCCATGCCCACATCCTCGCCCCCCATCCCGCGCCAAGCGTGGTCGGTGCTGATCGTCAGCACCTTCGCATTCACGGTCTGCTTCATGGTCTGGATGATGTTCGGCGTCATCGGCATCCCCCTGAAAAAAACCTTGGGGCTCAACGCCACCGAGTTCGGCCTGCTGATGGCCACGCCGGTGCTCACCGGTTCGCTGATCCGTGTGCCGCTGGGCATCTGGACCGACAAGTACGGCGGCCGCATCGTGATGACGATCCTGATGGCTGCAACCGTACCCGCGATCTGGCTCATGGCGTATGCCACGGCGTACTGGCACTTTCTGATCATCGGCCTGTTTGTCGGCTTGGCAGGGGGCTCGTTTTCGGTCGGCACGCCCTACGTTGCGCGCTGGTTCCCCAAGAGCCGCCAAGGCATGGCGATGGGGGTCTACGGCGCCGGCAACTCGGGCTCGGCGGTCAACAAGTTCGTCGCCCCGGCGCTGCTCCTGGTCGGTGGCTGGACGCTGGTGCCGCAGGTCTACGCAGCGGTGATGCTGGGCACCGTGATCCTGTTCTGGTTCTTCAGCAGCAGTGACCCGAAACATCTGGTGCCGTCGACGACGAAGTTCAGCGACCAGCTCAAGATGCTGAAGGACCCGAAGGTGCTGAAGTATTGCCAGTACTACAGCATCGTCTTCGGCGGCTACGTCGCGCTGGCGCTGTGGATGGTGCAGTACTACGTCGGCGAGTTCGGCCTGTCGATCCAGACCGCGGCGCTGCTGGCGGCCTGCTTCAGCCTGCCTGGCGGCGTGCTGCGCGCCTTCGGTGGCATCCTTTCCGACAGGCACGGCGCACACCAGGTCACCTGGTGGGTGCTCTGGGTGAGCTGGATCTGCCTGTTCCTGCTGAGCTACCCACAGACCGACTTCACAATCCTCACGGTCAACGGCCCGAAGACCTTTCACATCGGCCTCAACGTCTATCTGTTCACCGCGCTGATGTTCATCCTGGGCATCGCCTGGGCCTTCGGCAAGGCGAGTGTCTTCAAGTACATCGGTGACGACTTCCCCGACAACATCGGCACCGTCAGCGGCATCGTCGGCCTGGCCGGCGGCCTCGGCGGCTTTGTGCTGCCGATCATGTTCGGCGCGCTGATGGACCTCACCGGAATTCGCTCCAGCGCTTTCATGCTGATGTATGGCGTGGTCTGGGTGTCGCTGATCTGGATGTACTGGACCGAGGTGCGCAAGACCGAGCTGATGGGCGAAAACGCGCCCGCCTCGCCGCTGTCGCGCAGCTTCGCGCGCTGACGGCTCAAGGAGACGACCCGATGAACACCACCACTTCCATCCGGGCGACGCCAAGCCCCGCCGGCGCAGCCGACATCCATGATTGGCGCCCCGAAGACGACGCATTCTGGAACAGCACTGGCAAGAAGATCGCCTACCGCAACCTGTGGATCTCGGTGCCGGCATTGCTCTGCGGCTTCGCGGTCTGGGGCATGTGGGGAATCATCACCGTGCAGATGCTCAACCTGGGCTTTCCGTTCACCCAGGCCGAGCTCTTCACGCTCACCGCGATCGCCGGCATCTCTGGCGCCACGATGCGCATCCCGGCGTCGTTCCTGATCCGCCTGGCGGGCGGGCGCAACACCATCTTCCTGACCACCGCGATGCTGCTCGCGCCGGCCATCGGCACCGGCATCGCGTTGCAGCACAAGGACTGGCCGCTGTGGGCCTTTCAGCTGATGGCGCTGTGGTCGGGTGTGGGCGGCGGCAACTTTGCGTCATCGATGTCGAACATCAGCACCTTCTTCCCGAAACGCCTGCAAGGCACCGCGCTGGGCCTCAACGCGGGACTGGGCAACTTCGGCGTGACGACGATGCAGATCGTGATCCCGCTGGTGATGACGGTCGGTCTGCTGGGCACCTTCGGCGGCGAGCCGATGACGCTGGTCAAGGACAGTGGCTGGATCTTCGGCAAGATCGCCGCCGGCACACCGACATGGATCCAGAACGCCGGCTTCGCCTGGGTGCTGTCGCTGGTGCCGCTGGCAATCCTGTGCTGGTGGGGCATGAACAACCTGAAGACGGTGTCGCCCAACACCGGCTCGCCGCTGGTGGCCTTCGCCAAGATCACCTACCTGTACTCGCTGGCCTTTGTGCCCGCGATCTTCATGCTCTGGCTGTACCTGCCCAAGCCCACCGGCTTGGGGCTGCTGAGCATGTGGGTAGCGATCCCGCTGGACGTGCTGCTGGCACTCGGCGTGATGAAGCTGGCCGCGTTCGGTGAGATGAAAGAAGGCGTGGCCAAGCAGTTCGCGATCTTCAGCAACAAACATACCTGGTCGATGACGGCGCTTTACATCGTGACCTTCGGCTCCTTCATCGGTTTTTCGATGGCGTTGCCGCTGGCCATCACGGTGATCTTCGGCATCAGCCATCTGCCCGATGCCAACGGGGTGATGCAACACACGCTGAAAAATCCGAACGCGCCGTCGGCCTTGACCTACGCCTGGATGGGCCCCTTCATCGGCGCGGCGATCCGGCCGGTCGGCGGCTGGGTCTCTGACAAGCTCGGTGGCTCGATCGTCACGCAGGTCGTCTCCGCAGTGATGGCAGTCGCGTCGGTGGCGGTGGGCTACGTGATGATGCAGGCCTACGCTTCGGCCACGCCGGAGCAGTATTTCCCGATGTTCCTGGGTCTGTTCATGCTGCTGTTTTTTGCCAGCGGCATCGGCAACGGCAGCACCTTCCGCACCATCGGCGTCATCTTCGACCGCACGCAGGCCGGCCCGGTGCTGGGCTGGACCTCGGCCATCGCGGCTTACGGCGCCTTCATCGCGCCGGTGGTCATCGGCGCGCAGATCAAGGCCGGCACACCGCAGTTCGCGATGTATGGCTTCGCGATTTTCTATGCGGCCTGCCTGGGCTTGAACTGGTGGTTCTACCTGCGCTCCAACGCCTACGTGAAGAACCCTTGACCAGCCCCTGCGCATCAAGCGACGTTGCGGACTCATGTGATGGCGGCCATGCCCATCATTCACCACTGGACTCCGGAGGACCGCAGGTTCTGGGACGGTTCAGGCCGCGCGGTGGCCACGCGCAACCTGTGGCTGTCGATCCCGGCGCTGATGCTGGCCTTCGCGGTTTGGATGGTCTGGTCGGTGGTGGTCGTGCATCTGCCGGCGGCGGGTTTCAACTACTCCACCAATCAGTTGTTCTGGCTGGCTGCGCTGCCTTCACTGTGCGGCGCCACCCTGCGCATCGTTTATGCGTTCGCGGTGCCGGTGGTTGGCGGCCGCCGCTTCACCGCGCTCGCAACCGCGAGCCTGCTGCTGCCAGCGCTGGGCATCGGCTTCGCGGTGCGCGACCCAGGTACGTCCTACGAATGGATGGTCGTGCTGGCTCTGCTGTGCGGCCTGGGCGGCGCCAACTTTGCCAGTTCGATGGCCAACATCAGCTTCTTTTATCCCACCGCCCGCAAAGGCTACGCATTGGGCTTGAACGCCGGGCTCGGGCACCTGGGCGTGGCTCTGGTCCAACTCGTGGTGCCGGTGGTGATCGGCGTGGGTGCTTTGGCCGCTTTTGTCGGCGCGCCACAACCCACGGCGCAGGGACCGATGTGGTTGCAGAACGCCGGCTTCGTCTGGGTACCGTTCATCGCCGCGAGCGCGCTGGCGGCCTGGTTAGGCATGGACGACCTGGCCGACGCCAAGGCCAGCTTCTCCGAGCAGGCCGTGATCTTCACGCGCAAGCACAACTGGTTGATGTGCTGGCTGTACCTGGGCACCTTTGGCAGCTTCATCGGCTTCTCGGCGGGCCTGCCCATGCTCATACAGAGCCAGTTCTTGCGCGATGACCTGATACACCTGGCCTGGCTGGGCCCGCTCGTCGGTGCCGTGCTGCGGCCACTGGGCGGCTGGTTGGCCGATCGATACGGTGGTGGGCGCATCACCTTCTGGAGTTTTGTCGCGATGGCGCTTGGCACGGCTGCAGTGCTGCTGTGCTTGCCACCGAGCGCACAGGAGGGCGGGCACGGCGGCAGCTTCCAAGGCTTCGTCGCCGCTTTTGGTCTGCTGTTCGCGGCCGCCGGCATCGGCAATGGCAGCACCTTCCGCATGATCCCAAGCATCTTCGTGTCACTGCGCCATCGTGCCGCGCAGCCGCTGCCCAACGCGCAAGCGCGGGCGACCCACGAAGGCAACGTGGAAGCCGCAGCCGTGCTCGGCTTTGCCAGTGCCATCGGTGCTTACGGCGGGTTTTTCATCCCCAAGGGCTATGGCACCTCGATCGTGATGACCGGAAGCCCGGCAGCCGCGCTGCAGCTCTGCATCGTCTTTTATGTCTCCTGCATCGCGCTGACCTGGTGGTACTACAGCCGCCGCAATGCGCCCTTGCCCTGTTGATCTGCCGACCCGCTGATGATTTCCCCAAGGACAACCTCATGAGCCATTTTCTTGACCGACTCACTCACTTTTCGGCCCCCAGGGAAACCTTCTCCGGCGACCACGGCGTGACCACCGGCGAAGACCGCACCTGGGAGGATGCCTACCGCAACCGCTGGGCGCACGACAAGATCGTGCGCAGCACGCATGGTGTCAATTGCACCGGCTCGTGCTCGTGGAAGATCTACGTCAAGGGCGGCATCGTGACCTGGGAAACCCAGCAGACCGACTACCCGCGCACCCGCTGGGACATGCCCAACCACGAGCCGCGTGGTTGCGCACGCGGGGCGTCGTACAGCTGGTATCTGTACAGCGCCAACCGCGTCAAATACCCGATGGTGCGCGGGCGCCTGCTGGAGCGTTGGCGCGCCGCCCTCAAGGTCACGAAGTCGCCGGTCGATGCTTGGGGCCTGATCGTCGAGGACGACAAAGCCCGCCGCGACTACCAACAGGTGCGTGGCATGGGCGGCTTCGTGCGCAGCAGCTGGGACGAGGTCAACCAGATCATCGCCGCGTCGAATGTCTACACGATCAAAAAACATGGCCCCGACCGCGTCATCGGCTTCAGCCCGATTCCCGCGATGAGCATGGTCAGCTATGCCGCTGGCAGCCGCTACCTGAGCCTGATCGGCGGCGTCTGCATGAGCTTCTACGACTGGTACTGCGACCTGCCGCCGGCCAGCCCGCAGGTCTGGGGCGAGCAGACCGACGTGCCCGAGTCGGCCGACTGGTTCAACAGCAGCTACATCATCGCCTGGGGCAGCAACGTGCCGCAGACCCGCACGCCCGACGCGCACTTCTTCACCGAGGTCCGCTACAAGGGCGCGAAGACGGTGGCGGTGACGCCCGACTACTCTGAAGTCGCCAAGCTTTGCGATATCTGGTTGCACCCCAAGCAGGGCACCGACGCGGCGCTGGCGATGGCCTTTGGGCATGTCGCTCTCAACGAGTTCTACTTCAAGCAGCGCAGCCCGTACTTCGACAACTACGCACGGCGCTACACCGACTTGCCGCTGCTCGTGATGCTCAATGAGCACACCTTGCCTGACGGCCAAAAGACCCTGGTGCCCGGGCGCTATCTGCGGGCCAGTGACTTCAACGGCAAGCTCGGCCAGGACAACAACCCGGAGTGGAAGACGGTGGCCTTCGACGCCGCCGGCCACGCGGTGTTGCCCAACGGCAGCATCGGCTTCCGCTGGACGCCAGACGGCGGTGTCGACCAAGGCAAGTGGAACCTGGAGAACAAGGAAGCGCGCCACGGCAACGAGGTCAAGCTCAAGCTGTCGGTGATCGAAGATGGCGAGCAGGCGCATGAGATCGTCGGCGTCGCGCTGCCGTACTTCGGTGGCGTGAGTACGCCGCACTTCAAGTCCAACGCCCAGAACGGTGATGTCAACTTGGTCAAGGTGCCGGCCGTGCGCCTGCGCCTGGGCAAGGAAGGGGACTACCGCGAAGCCCTGGTGGCCACGGTGTTCGACTTGCAGGTGGCGCAGTACGGCATCAACCGTGGCCTGGGCAGCGGCGCGCAGAGCTACGACGATGACGCCGCCTACACCCCGGCCTGGGCCGAAAGCATCACCGGCACGCCGCGCGACCAGATCATCACCGTGGCGCGGCAGTTTGCCGAGAACGCGCACAAGACCCAGGGCAAGTCGATGATCATCATCGGCGCGGCGATGAACCACTGGTACCACGCCGACATGAACTACCGCGGTGTCATCAACCTGTTGATGATGTGCGGCTGCATCGGCCAGAGCGGCGGCGGCTGGGCGCACTACGTGGGGCAGGAAAAACTGCGCCCACAAACCGGCTGGGTGCCGCTGGCCTTTGCCACCGACTGGGCGCGTCCGCCGCGGCAGATGAACAGCACGAGCTTCTTCTACGCCCACACCGACCAGTGGCGCTACGAAAAGCTGGGCATGGAAGAGATCGTCTCACCGACCTTGAGCGAGGCCGACAGGCAGCTCTACGCCGGCAGCATGATCGACTTCAACGTGCGCGCCGAACGCATGGGCTGGTTGCCCAGCGCGCCGCAGCTCAAGACCAACCCGCTGCAAGTGGTGAAGGATGCCAGCGCGGCGGGTATGGACGCGAAGGACTATGTCGTGCGCGGCCTGAAGGACGGCACCGTGCAGATGAGCTGCGAAGACCCTGACGCACCACAGAACTGGCCGCGCGTGCTCTTTGTCTGGCGCAGCAATCTGCTGGGTTCATCCGGCAAGGGCCACGAGTATTTTTGCAAGCACCTGCTGGGCACCGAAAACGGCATCCAGGGCAAGGATCTCGGGGCCGACGATGCGAAGCCGAGCGAGGTGGTCTGGCACCAGGCCGCACCGGTCGGCAAGCTCGACCTCGTCGTGACGCTGGACTTCCGCATGAGCACGACCTGCCTGTACAGCGACATCGTGTTGCCCACCGCGAGTTGGTACGAAAAAAACGACCTCAATACCAGCGACATGCACCCCTTCATCCACCCCCTGTCGGCGGCCGTCGACCCGGTGTGGCAATCGCGCAGCGACTGGGAGATCTACAAGGGCTTCGCCAAGACCTTCAGCGAGGTCTGCGTCGGCCACCTGGGTGTGGAAAAAGAGGTGGTGCTGACGCCGATCATGCATGACACCGCTGGCGAACTCGCGCAGCCCTTCGACGTGAAGGAGTGGCGCAAGGGCGAGTGCGAATTGATCCCTGGCAAGACGGCGCCGCAGATCACGGTGGTCGAGCGTGACTATCCCAACGTGTTCAAGCGCTTCACCGCGCTCGGCCCCTTGATGGACAAGCTGGGCAATGGTGGAAAAGGCATTGGATGGAAGACCGGTACCGAGGTCGAACAGTTGGGGCAGCTCAATGGCCTGACGCTCGCTGAAGGTATCAGCAAGGGCATGCCCAAGATCGTGACCGACATCGACGCCTGCGAGGTCATCCTGCAACTGGCGCCCGAGACCAACGGCCATGTCGCGGTGAAAGCCTGGAAGGCATTGGGCAAGCAGACCGGCCGCGACCATACCCATCTTGCGCTGTACCGCGAGGACGAGAAGATCCGCTACCGCGACGTGCAGGCGCAGCCGCGCAAGATCATCAGCTCGCCGACCTGGAGCGGCATCGAAAGCGAGACCGTCAGCTACAACGCCGGCTACACCAATGTGCATGAGCTGATCCCCTGGCGCACGTTGACGGGCCGCCAGCAGTTCTACCTCGACCACCCGTGGGTGATCGCCTTCGGCGAGGCTTTGAGCAGCTACCGCCCGCCGGTGGATCTGAAGACCACCGCCGGCATCCACAACATCAAGCCCAACGGCAACCGGGAGATC
>JANPDN010000108.1:0-1769 GCA_031431555.1 Rubrivivax sp. | reverse complement strand
CGGGGGGGTAAGGTCCTGGGGTAGCCCCCAAAAAGTTGGCCCCCGCCAACCCCCCGGTAAACCCCCCCCCCGGTTTGCCCCCGCGGCGCGGATCGTCGTCGCGGTTGCGCGCAACCACTGGTGCGCGGGCGAAGCCGTTCGTGCAGCCGGTTGCGGGCTTGGTGCAAAACCGGGTTGGGACACTGCGGGCTTGTCCGACGTGGACGCGGGCCACGAATTGCGCCACGCTAAAGCCTTCGCCGCACGCAGGAGCCAGCCGATGATCCCGCCCGTTTTTGATTACCACGCACCCCGCTCGGTGGACGACGCCGTCAAGCTGCTCAGCCGCCTGGGTGACGACGCCAAGCTGCTCGCCGGTGGCCACAGCCTGCTGCCGATGATGAAGCTGCGCTTTGCCGAACCCAGGCACCTCATCGACCTCGGCAAGATCGCCGCGCTCAAGGGCATCGCGCAAGTCGGCGACGAAGTCCACATCGGCGCGATGACCACCGAGCACGAGCTGCTCAACTCCAAGCTGCTGGCCGACAAGGTGCCGCTGCTGGTCGAAGGCGCGGGCTGGATCGCCGACCCGCAGGTGCGCTACAAGGGCACCATCGGCGGCGATATCTCGCATGGCGACCCGGCCAACGACCACCCGGCATTGATGCTGGCGCTGGACGCATCCTTCGTGCTCAAGGGGCCGCGTGGCGAACGTGTGGTCAAGGCCGATGACTTTTTTCTGGGCTTGTTCAGCACGCTGCTGCAGACCGACGAAATCCTGACCCAGATCCACATCCCGGTGCCCGCTGCCGGCAGCGGCAGTTCGTACACCAAGCTCAAGCGCAAGACCGGTGACTTTGCGACCGCTGCCAGCGCGGTGGTGCTGCGTCTGCAAGGTGGCAAGGTGGCACAGGTGCGCATCGCGTTGACGAATGCTGCCCCGACCGCACTGCGCGCCAAGGCGGCCGAGGCCGCGCTGGTGGGCAAGGTGCTGGACAACACCAGCCTGAACGAAGCGGCGCGCCTGACGATGTTGATCTGCGACCCTGCCGCCGACCAGCGCGGCGACGTCGACTACAAGCGCGCGATGAGCGGCGAGATGACCCGCCGCGCCCTGCTCGCCGCCGCGGCGCGTGCGGCCTGAGCCGCGTCCAGAACAAGCAAACACGCAGCCTAGCAAACACACAAAAACCAACCCTGGAAGCGATGATGGCCCAAACCCAGACCGTGTCATTCAAGCTCAACGGCAAGGCCGTTGACGTGGTCGTCGAGCCGCGCGAATTGCTGATCCACACGCTGCGCGAAAAGCTCGCCCACACCGGCCCGCATATCGGCTGCGAAACGAGCCACTGCGGCGCCTGCACGGTCGACGTGGACGGCATGTCGCTGAAGAGTTGCACGGTGCTCACGGTGCAATGCGAAGGCGCCGAGATGCTCACCGTCGAAGGCTTCGAACAAGCCGGCGTGCTGCACGCGCTGCAGCAGGCTTTTCACGAAGAGCATGGCCTGCAATGTGGTTACTGCACGCCGGGAATGATCACCCGCGCCTACCGGCTGCTGCAAGAAAACCCGAACCCCAGCGAAGCCGAGATCCGTTACGGCATCGCCGGCAATCTGTGCCGCTGCACGGGTTACCAAAATATCGTCAAGGCAGTTCAGTCAGCGGCGAAAAAGCTCGCCGCCGCGGCGACCACTACCGCTGCCTGACCCCAACACCACCACCGGAGACATCCCATGGGCGACATGACGGACATCCAGGAACGGCAAGACAAGTTGCAGGGCATGGGCAC